>JAIEPK010000520.1 GCA_019749875.1 Candidatus Binatia bacterium
CCGCTCGACGAGGGGGGCATCGAGGCGGTCGTCGCGGCATTCGACGCGGCCGCGGTGCGCGCGCTCGACGCGGGCTTCCAGGTGATCGAGATCCACGCGGCGCACGGCTACCTGCTGCACCAGTTCCTGTCGCCGCTCAGCAACCAGCGCACGGACCGCCACGGCGGCAGCCTGGAGAACCGCATGCGCTTGACGCTCGAGGTGGCGGAGCGCGTGCGTCGCCGCGTGCCGGACGCGCTGCCGGTCTTCGTCCGCATCTCCGCGACCGACTGGGTCGACGGCGGCTGGGAGATCGAGCAGTCGGTGGTCCTCGCGCGCGCCCTGAAAGACCTGGGTGTCGACCTGATCGACGTCTCGTCGGGCGCACTGGTGCCGACGGCGCGCATCCCGGTCAGCAAGGGCTACCAGGTGCCGTTCGCGCGCCGGATCCGCGAGGCGACCGGGATCCTGACGAGCGCCGTGGGTCTCATCACCGAGCCCGCGCACGCGAACGAGATCGTGACCGGCGGTTCCGCCGACATGGTGCTGCTCGCGCGCGAGCTGCTGCGCGAGCCGTACTGGGCGCTGAAGGCCGCGCAGGAGCTGGGCGGCGAGCCGTCGTGGCCGACGCCGTACGGCTACGCCGTCAAGCGCCGCGCGAGATAGGCGCGCGGCGGGCGTGGTCCGGATCTGCGGGCGCGCCGCGCTGCCGGACGCGTGTCGAACGAGCGATGGTCGAGTGGGGGGAGATCGCGGGAGGACATGAACTGGGACGGAACGAAGCTTCTCATCACCGGCGCATCGAGCGGGATCGGTGCGGCGACGGCGATCGCGGCGGCGCAGCGCGGCGCGCAGCTCGCGCTGGTCGCGCGATCCGCGGACAAGCTGGAGGACGTGGCACGGCGCATCCGTGAGAGCGGTGGGCGGGTCACGACGCACGCGTTCGACGTCAGCGTGCCGGAGCAGGTGAGCCGGCTCGCGGCCGAGGTGCCGGTGCCCGACGTGCTGTTCAACAACGCCGGCGCCGGGCGCTGGAAGCATCTCGTGGACACGGAGCCGGCCGAGGCGGCGGAGATGATCGGCGCCCCGTACCTCGCCGCCTTCTACACCACGCGGGCGTACCTGCCGGCGATGCTCGCGCGACGGAGCGGCGTGTGCCTGTTCATGAACTCGGCGGCCTCCCGGCTGGTCTGGCCCGGTGCCGCGGCGTACACCGCGACGCGCTGGGCGGTGCGCGGCCTGTTCGAGGCGGTGCGCGCGGAGACTGCCGGCAGCGGCGTGCGCGCGGCGATGTGCACCTTCGCGAAGGTGTCGAGCGAGTACTGGCAGAACAACCCGGGCAGCGAGTCGAACGTCCCGACCGCGCAGGCGTTCGTTCCGGTGCTGAGCCCGGATCAGGTGGCCGCCGCGATCCTCGACGGGCTGGCCGCGGAGCAGGAGGAGATCATCGCGCCGTGGCAGCTGCGGCTGACCTTCCTCGCGAGCCGTCTGTTCCCGTCGATCACGCGCCGGCAGATGGGTCGCGCGACGTGAGCGGCGGAATGCCGTCGCGCACCGCGCGCGGCGACGTGCGAGATGCAGCTCCCCGGCGGGAGCAGGCGCCGATGTGCGAGCCTCGATCGTCGTTGACTGCTCGCGTCGAGCAGTCGAAGGGTAGATCGGCATGCGCGTGAACGCCTCGAGACGCCCGCTCGTACGCCTCGTCCTCTGCTTCGCGGCAGCGATCGTGCTGATCGCGGTCGGGAGCGGAGCGTGGTTCGTCGTGAGCCACCGGCACGTCGTCGCGGCGTCGCCTCGGCTCGCCGACAGCGAGTTCGCCGCGCTGCGCGCGCGCTTTGCCGACCAGCAGCCGCTGCTCGACACGGACCGGCGGGACGTATCCGCCGCGTCTGGCCCGCAGCCGCGCGGCATGGGGCTGCGCTCGTTCCACACCGTCGTCTACGACACGCGCGGCGGTGAGCGGCTCGTCGAGATCGCGGTGCCGTACTGGTTCGCACGACGATTCGCCGACCGGAACGGCGAGTTCACGTGGCTCGGCCAGCTGACCTTCCTGGACGACACGGAGTTCGATCCCGAGGCCATCCGCCTCTCGCTTGCCCAGCTCGAGCGGCGGGGCCCCGGCCTGGTCGCGGACTTCCAGCATCCGGGTGGCGGTCAGTTCCTCTCTTGGGTCGAGTAGGCGCGAAGGACGCCCCGCTCGTGCGGTCGCGTCGGCAGTCCCTCTGAGCGAGCTCCGTCGATGTCCATACCCCCCGATCGCATCACCACCGCGCGTCTCGTCCTCCGGCGACCGCAGCCCTCCGATGCCGACGCGATGTATGCCTTCGGCCGCGATCCGGAAGTTGCGCGCTTCATGGACTGGACGCGGCACACGAGCCCACGCGATGCGGTGGCGTTCATCGAGAGCGCGCATGCGCGCTGGCAGGCGGCGGAGGAATACGCGTGGGCGATCACGGTCCAGCCCGACGACGCTGCGATCGGCAGCGTCGCCTGTCGCGTGCGGGGCCACGCAGTCGACCTCGGCTACGTTCTGGCACGTCCGTGCTGGGGCCATGGGTACGCGACCGAGGCCGCCAAGGCCGTGTTCGAGTGGGCGGTGAGCGTCGCGGCGGTGTGCCGGATCTGGGCCACGTGCGATGCAGAGAACGCCGCCTCCGCCCACGTGCTCGAGAAGATCGGGATGTCGCGCGAGGGCATCCTGCGACGCTGGTCGATCCGTCCGAACCTCGCTCCGGGCGTTGCTCGAGATGCGCTCGTCTACTCGTGGGTACGCACGAACTGACCACCGCCGTGCCCGGTGTGCGGTGTGCACCGTGCGTGTCGGAGCGGGGCGCCCTGGGGTCGCGTCGCTAGGCTCCGCCGGTCACCGCGAATACTCCCCACCCACGCGCGACCACCGTCGCGTCCTCGTCGCGCACCGTCGCCTCGCCGTGCGCGATGCGCCTCCCCTTGCGCACGACCGTCGCCGTGGCGAGCAGCTCCCCGGCGCGGACCGGCGCGAAGTACTTCGTGTCGAGGTGCACGGTGACCACCGTGAACCCCGGCCGGATCGTCGTGAGCAGCGCCTGCGCGATCGCCGAGTCGATCAGGATGCCGTGCAGCCCGCCGTGCAGGATTCCGGTCGGCTGCACGAGGTCGGCGCGGAACGCGAGCGCGAGCGTCGCGGTGTCGGGACCCGCCTCGTGCAGGCGCACGCCGAGCAAGCGAAAGAACGGGTCGCCCTCGACCAGCTGCCGGAGCCCATCGATCCGCCCGGCCGGCACCTCGGCGAGGAACGGCCACGCGAGCGCTCCGGACGCCCCGTCCGCGGGGGCGCTCGCCATCCGTGCCGACCCGCCGCTCATAGATCGAGCGTCCGCGCCGGGTGCGCGCCCGCACGACGGATGATCTTCTGCTTGGTGCGCAGCAGCAGCTCGCGCGGCGCGCGCAGGATCTGCGCCGCCCAGCGCTGCACCTCGTCCGCCAGCTCCGCCGCAGGCACGACCGACGACACGAGCCGCAGCGCGCGCGCCTCGGCGGCGTCCACGGTGCGTCCGGTGAGCGCGAGCTCGCGCGCCACGGCGCCGCCGACGAGCTCGTGCAGCGGACCGTAGACGACGTCGCCGAACGCGATCTCGGGATGCGCGAACGACGCCGTGCTCGTGGCGATGCGCAGGTCGCACAGGATCGCGAGGTCGAAGCCGCCCGCCAGCGCGGGGCCGTTCACTGCCGCGATCGTCGGCAGCGGGCACGACAGCACGGCGTGGTGAAAGCGGTCGCTCGATGCCCACAGGCGCTCGGCGTGCGCGGGGTCGCCGAGGTCGCGGAACTCCTTCAGATCGAAGCCGGCGGAGAAGAAGTCGCCGGCGCCGGTGACGACGATCAGCTTGACGCCGGGATCGCTAGCGAGCGCGTCGAAGGCGTCGCTCACCTCGTCGCGCAGCGCGATCGACAGGGCGTTCTTCTTCTCGGGGCGCGACAGGGTGACGGTCGCGACGCCGGCCGGACTGGCCTCCACGCGGATGTGCTCGGGCATGACGCTCTCGATGCCGGCCGCGGCCGCGCGGGGCAATCTTCATCCGCGGATTTGAGTCATGCGGATCTTGCATGAATAGTCGTCGGGCGATGGGGCAGGTCCAGGACGTCGAGATGTTCGTCGCGGTGGTCGATGCGGGCAGCCTGTCGACGGCGGCCGTGCGCCTGGGGCGTTCGCAGCCGACGGTGAGCCGGCAGCTCGCAGCGCTCGAGACGCGTCTCGGCGCACGCCTGCTGGAGCGCACCACGCGTCAGATGCGCCTCACCGCCGCGGGCCGCGCGTACTACGAGCGCGCGAGCGCGCTGCTCGCGCTGGCGCGCGAAGCGGAGGCGGCGGTCATCGCGTCGAGCCAGGAGATGCCCGGGCCGATCCGCTTCTCGGCGCCGCCCACGTACGCGCGCAAGCGCATCGCGCCGCTGCTCGGGGAGTTCCTCGCAGCGCACCCGGACGTGCGCCTCGAGATGGTGCTGACGGGCGATCGTGCGGACGTGATCGGCGAGCCGCTCGACCTGGTCGTCCGGCTCGGCGCGCTCGCGGACTCGACCCTCGCGTGCCGGCTGCTGTCGCGCGAGCGCTTCGTGCTGTGCGCGTCGGAGCACTACCTGCGACGCTCCGGGATGCCCGCGGCGATCGAGGACCTCGCGTCACGCGCGTGCCTGGTCACGGAGTCCTTCGGGGTCCGCAGCCGCTGGGTGTTCCTCGGCAGGCGCCGGCGCAGCGTCGACGTCCGCGGACCGCTCGTGAGCGACGATCTCGCCCTGCTGCACGAGGCCGCCTGCCTCGGGCTCGGCATCGCGGCACTGCCGGGCTACCTGGTCGCGGACGACCTCGCGCGCGGCACGCTGCTGCCGGTGCTCGAGCGCGAGCGGCTGCTGGGATTCGCCGCGCACGCGGTGCTGCCGAGCGCGCGTCACGTGCCGCGCCGTGTACGTGCCTTCGTCGGCTTCCTCGCGTCGCGTCTGCGTGCGAGCGACGGCGCGACCTCCGCTGGGCGGCCCTAGCGGGGGTGGGCAGGGCGCTCGGTGGGTGCGCCGAGTCGGGCGGCGAGCGAAGCTCCGACCTCGTCGCCCACCATCCTTGTATTTATGGAGCGCCGCTCCATAATTGCACGGATGATCGCCCGGCGACTTCTTCCGGCTCTGGCGTCCGCCCTCGACGAAGCACCAGCCGTAGCACTCCTCGGGCCGCGCCAGGCCGGCAAGACGACGCTTGCGCTCGAGATCGCCGACGTACGGCCGTCGGTCTACCTCGATCTCGAATCCGAGGCCGACCGGGCGAAGCTTTCCGATCCCGAGCTCTATCTCGCCCAGCACGCGGACAAGCTCGTCATCCTCGACGAGATCCAGCGGACGCCGCAGCTCTTCCCGAGCCTGCGGGGGCTCGTCGACAAGGGGCGGCGCAGCGGGCGCGGCCGAGGCCGCTTCCTCGTCCTCGGCTCCGCGTCGATCGATCTCCTCAAGCAGTCGAGCGAATCGCTCGCGGGACGCATCCGGTATCTGGAGCTCGGCCCGCTCGACGCGGGCGAGGTCGGTCGCAAGCGTCTCGACGCGCTCTGGCTGCGCGGCGGGTTCCCGGAGAGCCTGCTCGCCACCTCCGACGCGGCGAGCCTGCGCTGGCGCGTGGACTTCATCCGCACCTACCTCGAACGAGACATCCCGCAGCTCGGACCGCGCATCCCCGCCGAGACGCTGCGCCGGCTCTGGACGATGCTCGCGCACCAGCAGGGTGGGCTCCTGAACGCCGCCGCACTCGCGCGAGCGCTGGCCGTGGACGGCAAGACGATCGCCTCCTATCTCGATCTGCTCGTGGACCTGCTGCTCGTGCGTCGACTGGCGCCATGGCACGCCAACGTGCGCAAGCGGCTGGTCAAGTCGCCCAAGGTCTACGTGCGCGACAGCGGACTGGTCCACGCGCTGCTCGGCATCGGTGACCGCGAGGCGCTGCTGTCGCACCCGGTGTCGGGCGGGAGCTGGGAAGGACTGGCGGTCGAGTCGCTCATCGCGGCGTCGCCCGACGCCACCGACGCGAGCTTCTTTCGCACCGCGGCCGGAGCGGAGGTCGACCTGCTGCTTAAGCTCCCCGGACGGCGCAAGCCGTGGGCGATCGAGATCAAGCGCGGCCTCGCGCCCACGTTCGAGCGCGGCTTCCAGCTCGCCTGCGAGACCATCCACCCGGATCGCCGCATCATCGTGTACGGCGGCACGGAACGGTTTCCGCTCGCCGAAGGCGTGGAGGCGATGCCGCTCGTCGACCTGTGCGAGGAGCTCTCGGCGGGATGAGCGCGTTGACGTTTCTCGAGCGCAAGTGAGCCGCCGTTTCCGGTGGGTCGTGCAGAGCGGAAGCGGCGCACGGCCATTCGCCGGTGTGCCTGCGAGACGCTTCGTGTGGGCTCGTCGTTCCAGTGCGTGAACGCACCGCACGCTCGCAGCCCGTGACGCTTCCCGCTATCGCACGACGCATGCCGCGCAAGCCGCCCTCCCGTCCCCGCTCCCGCACCGCCACCCGCCAGCCCGGCGCCGGCGCGTCGTGGGTCGGCGGTCGCTTCTCGCTGCCCGCGTACGTGAACGACGGCGAGCCGTTCCGCCCTGAGGTCGTGATGTGGCTCGACCTCGAGCACGACGTCATCCGTGCATTCCACCTCGACCGTCCGCCGCTCGGGCGCAGCGTGATCGCGGCATCCCTCGAGCAGGCGATCAACGCGCCGCTCGGCGCCGCACCGGGCAACCCGCGGCGCGTGCGCGTGCCCGATGCCGAGCTGGCCGCGATCGCGCGCGAGGTGCTGCCGCCGGGCGTCGAGGTGGAGGTCGGTCCGGTCGACGAACTCACCCCTGCCGTCGACGATCTCGGACGCGTGATCGCGGCCGGGCCGCCGCCTGCGCGCCATCGTGACGAGAACGATGACGAGCCGCAGCGACGCGGTCGTGCATCGGCTCGTTCGAAGCGCGGCGCGACGGCTCGCGACGACGAGGACGAGGGTTACCTGTGCAGCGGACGTGTGCGTCCGGAGGTGGTCGCGCGCCTGTTCGACGCGACGGCGCGTCTCGCCGCGGCCGCACCGTGGCGCCGGACGGACGACGACGTGGTGCTCGCGGTGGACATCCCGGCCTTCGGGCTCGACGGCGCGTGCCTGTCGATCATCGGCTCGCTCGGCGAGAACCTGGGCTTCGTGCTGTTCGACTCGGCGGCGAGCTTCGAGGCGTTCCTCGGGCTGGAAGAGACGATGGACTCGGGCGACCGTCGAGCACCGGTCCGCGTGCGCGGCTACCTGCTGTCGCTGAGCCTCGCGCGCTGGGGCGAGCTGCCGCCGGCGATGCGCCGCGAGGCGCGCGAGCACGGCTGGAGCGTGTCCGATCCGCGCGGCTACCCGGAGCTGCTGTGCCTCGACCCGGACGGCGTGCCGCGTCCGAACGTCGAGCGCGACTACCGGCTCGCCGCGGTCTGCGCCGCGGCGCTCGCGGAGTTCTGTGCGACGTTCGAGGGCGACCTGGACCCGCCGCCGCATCCACCCGCGCGGCGCACGATCGCGACCAACGTGTCCGGCGAGGACGTCTCGGTCACGCTCACGCTGCCGCATCCGGCCACCGCGCTGCACGCGGACCTCGACACGCCCGCACCATCGCCGCCGCGGCACGATCGAAAGCCGCAGCCGCGCGTTCCGATCGACGCGTCGCACGACGTGCGTCGCGTCGACGAGCCGAGCCTGCTCCGCGGGGGCACTGCCGCTGGCAGCTACCCGCGCGAGCTGGCTCACGCTCCGGAGCCGATGCAGCGCGCGTGGCCGCGCGTCGGCCGCAACGACCCGTGCCCGTGCGGCAGCGGTCGCAAGTTCAAGCGCTGCCACGGCGACACGGTCGCGACCGATCACGGCGCCGCGTCCGTTCTCGACCAGCGGGCCGAGCGTGCCGGCCGCTGGCACGAGCGCGACCGCCGTCTCCTGCAGGAGATGCTCGAGGTCGCGAAGCTCCGCTTTGCCGATGGCCTGCGCGACGTCGTGCGCGCCGCCGAGCGGCTCGCGGGCGACGACGGAGCCGATGCGATGCTGCCGCAGTGGATCTCCTACCACGCACGCTTCGGCGATCGTCCGCTCGCCGCGCGCTTCATGGACGTCCGCGGAAGCTACTTGACGCGTGCCGACCGCGACTGGCTCGTGGCGGAGTGCGCGGCCTGGCTGTCGATCTGGGAGGTCGCCGAGGTCGTTCCCGGTCGCGGGATGGAGCTGCGCGACCTGCTGACCGGCGAGCGGCGGACGATCGTCGAGACGAGCGCGTCGCGGCTGGTCGTCCGCTTCGATGCGATCCTCGCGCGGGTCGTGTCGATCGAGGACCTGTCGCTGCTCTGCGGCGTGCACCCGCGCATCCTGAAGCCGCGACCGACCGACGAGGTGGTGCGTGCCGTGCGCCGGCGGCTGCGCCTCGGGACGAAGCCGGTCGCGCCGGAGCGGCTGCGCAGCGAGGAGGCGACGAAGACACTCCTCGACGCGTGGGGACGCACCGTCGCGAGCGAGGTGGCGCGCGTCGCGAGCCGCGAGGTGTGCAACACCGACGGCCACCGTCTGCTGCTCACGACGGACCGCTTCCGCTTCGCGGCGGCGTGCCGTGACGAGGTGGCGGAGCGGCTCGCGACCGTCGCCGTGCGCGCGGATGCCGCCGCGACAGCGGGGCACGGCACCGGCGATGGTCCGAGCGATCCGGCAGGCGGACGCACGGCCGCAGGCGGCACGATCCATCTCACGGTGTCGCGGTCCGCCGACGTCGCGCGGACCGGGCTCGATACGGTCGTGATCGCGCGGCTGGCGGTGCATCACGACGTGGTCGTCGCCGAGACCAACTCGCGCGAGCGGGCCGACGAGATCCGCGCGCTGGTCGAGCGCACCTGCGCGGGGCTCGTCGAGCACGCGGGCCGCGCGCACTCCGATCCGTCGTCGCCCGCCGTTCGCGCGCAGCACGACGCGCGCGCCGAGGAGCGCGCGGAAGAGGATCCTCCGCCCGAAGCGCTCGCAGCACTCCTCGCGCTGAAGCAGCGCCACTACGAGGCCTGGCTCGATGCGCCGCTGCCGGTCCTCGACGGACGCACGCCGCGCGAGGCGTCGCGTACGGCCGCCGGTCGGCGCGAGCTCGCGGTCCTGCTGCGCGACATCGAGAACACCGAGGCGCGCTCGCCCGAGGGACAGCGCTTCGACGCGTCGGGGCTGTGGCACGAGCTCGGGATCGCGTCGCTGCGCTGAGAGCTGCGCCGACCCCGAGCCGTCGGCTTCCGCGGCACTTCCCGTCGCGGCACAGACCGTCACATGATGGCCGTAACGGAGGGCACGCGAGAATGAACGAGCTGATCGTCACCACCTACGACTGGGTCCCCGAGCCGCCGCGCGGCTACGTGCGCGACCTGCGCATCCGCTGGGCGCTCGAGGAAGCGGGGCTGCCGTACCGCGTCGCGAGCACGCCGTTCCGCGAGCGCGCCGCCGACATCCTCGAGCACCAGCCGTTCAACCAGGTGCCGTGGCTCCTCGACGGCGACCAGTCGATCTTCGAGAGCGGCGCGATCCTGCTGCACCTGGGCGAGAAGAGCACGGCTCTCATGCCGTCCGACCCGCGCGGGCGCAGCACCACCACGCAGTGGGTGTTCGCGGCGCTCAATTCGGTCGAGATGGCGGCGCTGCCGTGGGTGATCTTCCAGTTCTCTGGCACGACGGGCGATGCGCCGGGCTGGAAGCAGATCGACGCCTTCCTGAACGCGCGCCTGGGCCACATGGAGCGCATTCTGAAGAACAGCGAGTGGCTCGCGGGCGCGTTCTCGATCGCCGACATCCTGATGGCCGACGTGCTGCGCCTGGTCGACCGCTTCGACGGGCTCGCGAAGCATCCGGCGTGTCGTGGCTACGTCGCGCGCGCCACGTCACGCCCGGCGTTCGTGAAGGCGCACGCCGACCAGCTCGCACACTTCGCCGCGGCCGACTGAACAGACTCCGTCACGCGCGCGGGCCGCAGGCCTCGTCGATCGCGCGCCGCAACGCGGACGGCGGAGCTCTTCTCTCGCGGTCGCGATGGACGGGATGCGTTGTGCCGTGCTTCGCACGAGCTTGCTACGGCAGCGCGATCTCCAGGGCGCGGAGCCGCGCGGGATCCGCGATCACCTCCACCCGCACGACCTTGTCGCCCGCACACGTGAAGCGCAGCACGCGTGCGAGCCGTCCGCCGGGCGCGACGATCAGCCCCGCGTCGCCGTCGAGCAGCGCCACCTGCACGCCGCGCAGACCGCGCGACATCTGCACGAAGCGCCCGACCCAGCTTGCCGCACCATGCACGACGCGGTCCTGCCCGACCTCCTCGGGCGGCGCGTCGATGCGCGCCGCGGCCTCGATCCGGATGACGGCGTCGGGCTCGAGCAGCTCGAGCAGAGCATCGATGTCGCCCGCGCGCGTCGCGCGCAGGAACGCCTCCACGACCGCCCGCTGCCGTGCGCGATCGGCGTCGGGCGCAGCGGTCGCACCCGACGCAGCCGACGCGGCCGGTGCACCGCGCACAC
>JAIEPK010000577.1 GCA_019749875.1 Candidatus Binatia bacterium
CCAGCGGTGCCACCGCCGCGTCGTCCGCGATCAGCACGCGCGCGACGCCGTTCGCCGCATGCGCGGCCCAGCCGGCGACGGCTTGCGCGTCCGGAGCGAGCAACGACGCCAGCGTTTCGCCCAGCGCGTCGGGCAGCGTCGCGACGCGCAGCACCGTGGCCACAGGCGCGAGCGAGAGGTCGGCGAGACGCCGGCGCAGGGCCGCTGCGTCGGCATCCGTCAGCACCGCCTGCACACCCGCGCCCGGAATGCCGTCGACGCAGGCGCGTACGCGGTGCTCGGCATCGTCGAGCTCGGGCGCGATGCCGAGCCAGCCGATCGCGATGCCCGCCGCGCCGTCGATTCCGAGAGCTTCACCGCTCGCCGCCTCGAGCCACGACGGCTCGGCCGCGTCGCGTGCGTCGAGCGCGGTCGCGATCGCGTGGCGCGCATCGCGGCAGGCGATCAGCAGCGCGCGCTCGTGCGGTGGACGCGGCCGCACCTTGAAGGTCGCTTCGACGAGCACGCCCAGCGTACCGAGCGCGCCGACGTGCGTCCGGTGCAGGTCGTACCCGGCGACGTTCTTGACGACCTTGCCGCCTGCCGCGACCAGCTCTCCGCGGGGCGACACCCAGCGCAATCCGAGCAGCAGGTCGCGCGCGGTGCCGTGCGATGCACGCAGCGGGCCGGACAGGTTCGCGGCGAGGAACCCTCCGACGGTCGTCTCCTCGGGGGTCGGCGCGTCGATGCCGAGCCACTGTCCTTCGCGCGCGAGTGCCCCGTCGACGTCGGCGAGCGGGCAGCCCGCCTCGATGGTGATGGTCATGTCGGCGGCGTGGTGCTCGCGGATGCGGGCGAGGCCGGCGAGCCGCAGCAGCACGTCGCAGCGGGTGGGCGGCTCGCCGAGCGACAGATGTCGTCCGCGCCCGCTGGCGATCGTCGCCTCGCCGGCCGCCGCCGCGGTGCGCAGGACGTCGCGCACCTCGTCGACGCTGCACGGATCGACGACGCGTCTCGGAACGACGCCGTCGATGGCGAGAGCGTCCTCGCTCGTGCCGGGCGTCGCGCTCACATCGCGGCCTGACGACGCGGCGCGCGCGTCTCGACGCAGACCTTCGCGTCGGGGAAGATCTTGTGCGGGTTCGAGCGCTGCTCCGGATCGAACACGGCGCGGACGCGCGTCATCGCGAGCAGGTCGTCGGGCGAGAAGAGCAGCGGCATCTGCGCCATCTTCTCGACGCCGATCCCGTGCTCGCCGGTCACGCTGCCGCCGAGCGCGACGCACGCTTCGAGGATCTCGCGCCCGGCTTCGAGCACGCGCCGCACTTCGTCCTCGTCGCGCTCGTCGAACAGGATGATCGGGTGGATGTTGCCGTCGCCGGCGTGAAACACGTTGCCGATGCGCAGGCGGTGTCGTTCGGCGGTCGCGGCGATCGCGCGCAGGATGTCCGGTACGCGCGTGCGCGGCACCACGCCGTCCTGCGTGCAGTAGTTCGGTGCCAGGCGGCCGACGGCGCCGAACGCGCGCTTGCGCGCCTTCCACAGGAGGGCGCGCTCCGCATCGCTCGCCGCCGAGCGAATCTCGCGCGCGCCGTGCCGCTCGCAGACGTCGCGCACGCGTCGTGCGTGCTCATCGAGCCCGGCTTCCGCGCCGTCGAGCTCGACCAGCAGCACCGCCCCGGCGTCGGTCGGCAGGCCGGCGTGGAACGCGGACTCGACCGCCGCGAGGATCAGGTGATCCATCATCTCGAGCGCCGCCGGGACGATGCCCGCGGCGATGATGCCGGACACCGCCTCGCTCGCCGCGTCCACCGAGTCGAAGACGGCGAGCAGTGTGCGGTACGCCTCGGGCGTGCGCGTCAAGCGCAACGTCGCACGGGTGACGATGCCGAAGGTCCCCTCCGCGCCGACCACGAGACCGGTGAGATCGTACCCCGGACGCTCTTCGACGGCTCCGCCGAGCTGGACGACCTCACCCGACGGCAGGACCAGCTCGACCCCCAGCACGTGGTTCGTGGTCACGCCGTACTTGAGGGTGTGCGGACCGCCCGAGTTCTCGGCGACGTTGCCGCCGATCGTGCATGCCCCCTGGCTCGACGGATCGGGCGCGTAGTGCAGGCCGTCGTTCTGCACCCGCCGGCTGATCCACAGGTTGACGACGCCGGCCTGCGCGACCAGGCGGCGGTTGCGCACGTCGACCGCCTCGATCGCCTGCAGGCGGCTGGTGCAGACCATCACCGGCGCCTCGACCGGCAGCGTGCCGCCCGAGAGGCCGGTGCCGGCGCCCCGCGGCACGAAAGGCACTCCGGCCCGGGCGAGGACGCCGATCACGCGGGCGACCTCCTCGGGCGAGCCGGGCAGCACGACCAGCTCCGGTGCGGCACGCTCCAGCGTGTAGCCGTCGCACTCGTAGACCATCAGCGACGCAGCCTGCTCGACGAGGTTCGCGCGGCCGACGACTGCGGCGAGGTCTTCCCGCAGGAGGCTGGACGTTCCCCGGGGGCGACCGGAGGCCTCGGCGGCTGGGTGGCGGGTGATCATTTCACCCGGAGTGTGCGCGATCACGGGCGTGCGGTCGAGTGCGCGGGGACGAAGGCTGGGAGGTTGTCAAAAAGAGGCCCTTTGTCAGGCAGGGGTGTCCACCAGCATGCACATCGGCCTTGGCCGACGGCGCGCCGAACGCCGCGCGCCCGAGGATTCCGGCGCGATTCCGCCGAGCTTCGCGTTTCTCGCCGACCCCGGGCGCAGATGGCACCGCACTTGCTCAGTGCGCAGCGCCGAAAGGAGAGCCCAATGCCACCACGGGTCACGATGCTTGAGCTGGTCACTGCCGTCGCCGAGAGCGCGAAATCCGAGGCCGAGGTCATGGCGACCGTCGTTCACATGGTCAACACGGGTCTCGTCCGACTCGACGGCAAGCTCTGCGGCGCCCGCTTCGACCTTCGCCAGCTGCCCGGCTCCGCCGCGTACGCCGCGTGAGGAGGGAGGGAAAAAGAGTGTACTTCGACCCTTCAGAAAACGGCACCACGAGTCGAGTGGGGTGCATGGAAGCTCAGCTCAACCCCCGTCGCGTCTACATCTCGGGCGAGCAGGTCGAGATCTGGGAGAACCCGGCTCTTCCGTTCCGCTGCACGCAGGAAGAGATCAACGGCTATGCCGAGCATGAGGCGTGGGTCCTGCTCTTCAATGCGCTCGTCCTGAGCTCGGTGCCGCCGCAGTGATCCGCATCGCGCCGCGGCCGGTCACGAGCGAGCATTCTTCGCTCGTCGACGAAATGTGCTTGACCACGCCGCACGACACGGGTACCTGGATGAACATGAAGATCGACGCAGGGATCCAGTGTCGCGCCGGCCGGTGGTCGGGCCTTCGGAAGGCAGCAGCCGCATAGCGCGAGCTCCCTGTTGGACGACAGCCCACCACCCGAACGGGTCGGTGGGCTTTTTCGTTTCCGGAAGAGTGCTCGACCCGCTCGGTTCCCGGTAGGGGTGTCGAAGCGAGGACGAGATGACGACCAGTGAACGAGAAGCCCGCAGAGCAGAGCGCACGAGAGCGACGACGTCGTCGTTCCAGCCGGCGTCGTCCGGCTGGCTTCGTGCGTGTCAGCTCTTCCCCGGCTTCGCGGCGTTGCCGACACCGGTTCTGATCTCGCTCGAGCGCTACGCGGATCTGGTCGATCCTGCTGCGGGACCGCTGCACGCGACCGATCGCGAAGCGATTGCGGCAGCCGTGGTCGAGCTGGTCGCCGGACGCCCGGTCGTCGGCGCGCCGGTGATTGCCCTCGGCTCCACCCGCGGTGCGGCCCTCGCGGGCTTCACGACGCGGCTCATCGACGGCCCGTCCGACCTCGACCACGCCGACCTCGATCGCCTGCGGCGCACGGGTTTTTCGGCAGACGAGGTGCGCGCCGCGGCGGAGACGGCGATCGCCTTCCACGTGGTCGCGGCGCTCGCGCACGCGGCCGCTCCGCGTGATGTGCCAGCGGGCGTCGCGTCGCGCGGGAATCTTGCGGCGCTGATGGAAGACGCGCGTGGAGGCGATCCTGTTCGGGCTGCGTGAGCGACGCCGCCGCCGGCTGCGCGCCACGCCGTTTCCCGACGCGTGGCGCGCGGTCGTCGAGCAGCGCTTCCCGCTGTTCCAGCGCTTGACGCCCGCCGACCAGACGGAGCTGCTCGGCCACATGCAGGTCTTCCTCGACGAGAAGAAGTTCGAGGGCTGCGGTGGGCTCGAGATCACCGACGAGATCCGGCTGACCGTCGCCGCACAGGCGTGCCTGCTGCTCCTGCACCGCGAGCCGCACTACTACCCGCGCCTGGTCTCGATCCTCGTCTACCCGCACGCCTACGTGGCACAGTCTCGCGAGCGGCTGCCGGGCGGGATCGTCCTCGAGGGGCCGTCGGGGCGGCTCGGCGAGTCGTGGGTCGACGACGTGGTGGTGCTGGCGTGGGACGCGGTGCGCGCCGGAGCGAGCGACGCGAGCGACGGCCACAACGTGGTGCTGCACGAGTTCGCGCACCAGCTCGACCAGGAGGACGGCACATCGAACGGCGCACCGATCCTCGCGCAGCGCAGCCGGTACGTCGCCTGGGCGCGCATCCTCGGTGCGGAGTTCGCGGCGCTGTGCGAAGCGGCCGAGAACGGACGACGCACCGACATCGACCCGTACGGCGCGACCAACCCGGCCGAGTTCTTCGCGGTGGTCACCGAGGCGTTCTTCGAGCGTCCGGATGCGCTGCGGCGGCGCCACTCGCAGCTGTACGAGGAGCTCGCGTCCTTCTACCAGCAGGATCCGGCGACGTTCGCGGCGCGGCAGTAGATCGCGCGCTCAGCCGCTCGGGGGGCGTACGCGGCCGCTGCTCGCGCTGGTCTCCGGCTGGCAGACGTCGAGCTGACGCTGGTACTGCCGCGACAGGTTCGCGACCTTGTCCGCGGTCGCGAGCAGCTTGGCGTTGCGCTTGTACGTCCCGCGCACGTAGCCGGCGTGGCCTTCGTGGTAGGCGAGGTAGAACGTGAACGGGTCGGTCTTCGGGATCCCGTACTTGCGCTCGCCGACCGTGCCGTACCAGCCGATGAAGTCGGTCACGTCGGCGAAGTCGTCGCGGTCCGAGAAGAAGCTGCCGCTGCTCGCGACGTAGCGGTCCCAGGTGGAATCGAGGATCTGACCGTAGCCGTACGCGCTCGACGGGCGCGAGCCGGGGAAGATCCACAGGAACGTGTCGCGCGGCGGTCTCGAGTCGGCCTCGAAGCGCGACTCCTGGTGGATCACCGCGAGCTGGATCGGCACCGGAACGCCCCATTTCTGGTAGGACGCCTGTGCGTCCTCGAGCCAGTCCGGCTTCTCCTCGAAGATCGCGCAGACGTCGTTGAGGCGGCTGGGACGGGTCGCCGAGCAGCCGGCGCCGAGGAGGGCGATCGCCATCAACACGCAGGAGAGGAGCGTCCCGTTCGCCCGGGCCCCCCGTCCTGCCGCGCTTGCTCTGGTCCGGCGGCGGTCCACCGCTCCCCCGCTCCTCCACTCCGCGCCGCGTCCGTGCGCCCGTCCGACGTGTTCCCCGCTGGCGCCCTGCGGCGTGCGCAGGATAGCGCGCCGCCGGAAAACAGGGAACTGGTCATGTGACGAGAGCGATCCTGGTCAGCGCGGCGGCTCGATCCGGTGCCAGATCGACGCGACGTAGCCCTGCGCGTCGAGCTGCGCGGTCTGCCTTCCCCGCTGCGGGCTGCCGGCGGCGCACGACCACTCGAACAGGGTGTCGTGCCCGACGACGTACATGGGAATGAACGACGCGTCCCGGTTGTCCGCGCAGTAGGTGCGCATGGCATCGGTCGGTGCGGGATCGGGGTCGGGCTTCGCGTCGCAGGGCAGGTTCGCGCCGACGTTGCAGGCGTACACGGAGCCGTCCATGCAGCGCCACGACGATCCGCGCTCGAATGGTGCGCGTGGCTCGGTCGGCGCGACGCCGAACGCCGCCTGCAGCCCGCGCACGATGATCGGCGGCATCGCCGGGCCGGTGTAGCGCTTGTCGGGAGCGGCGACGTTGCCGACCGCCGCGCAGTACGCGAACGGATCGTGGTAGGTGTGCGGCTCCTGCGCGGCAGCCTCGCGCGTCGCCAGCAAGAGCCCGAGCGCGATCGCCGCTCGGAGCGTGCGTGTCGTCGGTCCGCCGTGTCGCATGCCGCGTTCCCTCCCTGTGGACCGCTCATAGCGCGTTCACGAGCGCGATGCGCCCGTGTCCGTGGCGTGGATCTTGGACCAGGGCGGCATCGCTCCGGGGTCGGGAGGAGCAGGGGAGGATCCGGTGATGCGGAAGAAGGTCGTGGTCGGCGTGCTGGCGCTGTCGTTTCTGGTCGTGCAGGCAACGGGTGCACTGGGCCTGCCGTCGACGCCGAATCCCGTCATGTTCGTCACGCAGGTGCCGGTCGGCGGCTTCGCGTCGTTGACCAGCACCTTCGGCAACCACACCGGCAGCCTCGAGTCGGCGCCGCGCGGCGGCGATCTGGTCATCCGCTATGGCGACGGAACGCTGCGCTTCCTCACCTCTGAAGCCGGCTACGGCAGCGCCGGCCAGCAGGGGGCCAATGCGATCGCCGTGCGCGAGCCGTGCGTGCACTGGAGCGGGACCAAGGCCCTGTTCTCGATGCTGGTCGGTGCGCCGACGCAGCAGTACCAGGTGAAATCGTACCGCTGGCAGATCTACGAGGTGACGGGGCTCGGCAAGAACGAGACCGCCGTCATCCGCAAGGTGACGGGCCAGCCGGCGAGCTACAACAACGTATCGCCGATCTACGGCACCGACGGGCGCATCCTGTTCACGTCGGATCGTCCGCCGACCGGCCAGGCGCACCTCTACCCGCAGCGTGACGAGTACGAGTCGACCGCGACCGTGGTCGGCATCTACGCCCTCGACGAGTCCACGGGCACGGTGACGTTGATCGAGCACTCCCCGAGCGGCGCGTTCTCCCTGTCGATGGACAGCTTCGGGCGCGTGATCTTCACCAAGTGGGACCACCTGCAGCGCGACCAGCAGGGCGACGCGCCGGGTACCGCGGCGACCTACGGCGCGTTCACCTGGGCGAGTGAGGCGTCGGACGCGGCGAAGACCACGACCCTCCCTGGCGCGGAGGTCTTCCCCGAGCCGCGCAGCGCGAACGATCCCGCGTACTCGCCGGCGCTCTCGCGGCACACCTTCAACCACTTCTTTCCCTGGGAGATCAACCAGGACGGCACCGCCGAGGAGACCGTCAATCACATCGGGCGGCACGAGCTCGGCGGCAGCTACACCGACGGCAGCTTCGTCGCCGACCAGAACCTGAGCTACTACGTGCCGCCTCAGTTCCACGCGAACCAGCTGCGCATCCGCGGCGATGGCGGCCTCATGCAGCTGCGCGAGGACCCGACGCACCCCGGCGACTTCTTCGCGACCGACGCGCCCGAGTTCGGCACCGGCGCAGCGGGGACGCTGGTGCGCTTGACGGGTGCGCCGAGCGTCAATCCCGACGCGATGACGCTGACCGCGGTGACGCCGACCGGCAACGACGCGAACGTCCCCGACGACACCGGCTACTTCCGCAACCCGCTGCCGCTGTCGAACGGCGCACTGCTCGCCGTCCACAGCCCGGCGACCGACCAGCTGCAGAACCTCGGCAGCACGCAGGCGCCCAGCTGGTCGTATCAGTTCCGTCTCAAGGTCCTGACCAAGCAGGGATCGTTCTACGCTCCGTCGGCGAACCTCACCGCGGGCATCCAGAAGTCGGTGAGCTGGTACACGCCCGACGTCCTCGCGTCGTACAGCGGCACGCTGTGGGAGCTCGATCCGGTCGAGGTCGTCGCGCGCCCGGTGCCGACGGCGCGGACGTCCACGCTGCCCGACGTCGAAGCGCAGGTCTTCGCGCAGGAGGACGTCGACCTGGCGGCATTCCGCGCCTGGCTCGCGGACAACGAGCTGGCGCTCATCGTGTCGCGCAACGTCACCCAGCGCGACCGCGCCGATCGCCAGCAGCCGTTCAACCTGCGCGTGCCCGGCGGCGTCAGCTCGATCGGTGCCGCGGGCACCGTCTACGACGTATCGTACATGCAGATCTTCCAGGCCGATGCGCTGCGCGGCTACGGCGGCATGAGCCAGCCCAGCGCGGGGCGCCGCCTGCTCGCGCGGCCGATGCACCAGCCCGGCGTGTCGCAGGCGGCGGGCGCTCCGGCGGGTGCGGTCGAGCTCGGCAGCGACGGCTCGATGGCGGCCATCGTTCCGGCGCGGCGCGCCCTCAGCTGGCAGCTCGTCGACGAGGACGGCACCGGCATCGTCCGTGAGCGCAACTGGCTCAGCTTCCAGGCGGGCGAGATCCGCGTCTGCACGAGCTGTCACGGCATCAACACGGTGAGCCAGACCGGTGCGCCGCCGCCGACCAACGCACCGCAGGCGTTGCACGCGCTGCTGCAGGACTGGAAGCTCGGCGCACCGCCGACGCCGACGCCGTCCCCGGTACCGACGCCGGGCCCGACGCCGATCGCGGGCGACCAGTGCGACGGCCCGCTCGCCGACAAGGCGAGGATGCGCGTCAAGCCGGCGAAGAGCCTGATCGTCATCGAGGGCCGTGTGGTGATCCCGAAGCCATGGACGTCGATTGCACCGCACGTCCACGGCGTACGCATCGTCGTCGACGGCGTGCTCGACGTCGCCGTTCCCGGCGGCGCCGGCTGGACCGTGAACGGCGCGGGAACGCGCTGGCGCTACCGCAATCCGACCGGCGTACACGGCGGCGTGCGCCGCATCGAAATCGCCGACCGCTCGCAGGCGCTCGACGGCAAGGTGCTGTTCTCGATCCGCTTCGAGAACCCGCCGGCGCTGCCGCAAATCGGCGCGCACGACCTGACGATCGGCCTCGGCAGCGCCGGCGAGTGCATCGTCCAGCACTTCGCCGCCCCGCCCGCCGAGAGCCCCAGCTGCACCGCGGCGGACCAGAACGTGATCTGCCGGTGAGCGACGCTACTCAAACATCGAGCACACTGGTGGCGACGTTGTCCCAGTAGGTGACCTCGCCGTCGTGCCACTTCACGAAGCGCACGGTGCCGTCCTGCGACACCACGATCGCGACGGCATCGTGCGCGAAGTTGCACAGGCGGTAGGCGGAGCGGTGGCGCTGGCCGACGCTCTCGACCGACTCGATGACCTTCTGCGTCGCCTCGGCGTCGAGCGCGCGCGCGACCGAGCGCACGGCGGGCAGGTCGCTGCCGATCTCGGCGCCGAAGCCGAGCAGGTCGACGCGCTTGTCGAGCACGACCGCGCCGTCGGCGGCGGCGAAGCCGGCGATCAGGTGCGCGAGCTCGAGCAGCGCCTCGTCGAGCTGCGCCATGCCGCCGTCGCTGCTCGACGCGTACTGCTCCCAGCCGACGGTGCGCGGCGGCTCGCCGTCGCGCGGCCCGTGCGCGGCCGCGATGGCGTTCAGCAGCGCCAGCAGGATGGTGCGGAAGCGCCGCCGCGGCTCCTCGGGCGTGAACGGGTACTTGACGAAGATGTGTCCGTCCAGCCCGGGCAGCGAGTCGGCGCCCTGCGGCGGCAGGATCAGCAGCGTGCCGCCGTGGTGGCTGTTGCGGATCATGCCGACGATGCGTCGTACGGCATGCAGCGCGATCGCGTGCACCAGGCTCGGATCGATGTTCGCCCAGCGCGTGCTCGCCTGCGCGCGCGCCGCGAGGTGCAGATCCATGAGCTCGTCTCGCACGTCGGTGAAGAACGCCGGCAGCCAGCGCGACTCGAAGATGTCCAGCGACGGCTCGACGATGCGACCGCCGATCAAGGTCGCGATGGTGAGCAACCCCTTGCAGACCGCGATCCGGCCGGGGCTCGTCACGCGCACGACGAGGTCCGGCGGCAGACGCTGGAAGCTCTGCCGACCGCCGTGCAGCGCCTGCACCCAGCGCGGACCGCTGGTGACGATGCCCCACAGGTACGGGTTGCCGTCGTCGCCGACGTGGCAGCCGAGCAGCCCGCGGTAGAAGTCGACCGCCGGCGCGAGACGCCGCAGCTCGTCCTGGGTGAGCGGACGCGGCTCGTCGAAGACCAGGCGGTGCAGACCGTGCGGCGGACCGCCGGGCGCGGGGAAGTCGCTCGCCGGGCGCAGGATCAAGCGGAAGCGTACGGGGCGCTCCTCCTCGCGCAGCAAGCTCGCTTGGTAGCAGACCGACAGGATCCGCCGGAGGATGTTCGGCGGCGGCAGTGCATCGAGGTGCTCGGTGCCCTCGCAGTACTCCTGCACCAGCCCGGACGCCGAGCGCCACTTCGAGACCAGGAAGTCCGCGAGGTCAGCCGGATAGGAATGCGCCATCCGTCCGAGTCATGAACCATCCGCGGTGACGAAGCGACCCGCTTCGGCGCGCGCGGGTGTGCGGCCGCGCATCGTTTGCACCGGCGAGCGGTGCGGGAAACAAGACCGCATGCCGGTACGCCTCGCGGTGTCGTCCAGACGCGGTGCGCGCGACGGCGCGTGGTCGGCGCTGCGCTCGGGGTGGTGCGCCCTGCTGCTCCTCGCGCTGGTGCCGTGGCTCGCGCAGTGCGGCGTCGCGTCGGGCCGTCGCGCGCGTCCG
>JAIEPK010000096.1 GCA_019749875.1 Candidatus Binatia bacterium
ACGACGAGGCTCCGCCGCGCGTCGACGACGGTCGGCTCGTGCGCGGCGTCGAGCCGCTCGCGCGGCTGGTCCACGCGTCGCTCCTGGTCCGCGATGGCCGGTGCGTCGTCGTCGCGGGCGAATGGCGGCCACGCCGCGATCGGCGCCGCAGCCGCCCGGTGGTCGGCCAGAAGCGGTGCGGCGACGGTCACGACAGCGCCTCGCACAGCCGATCGACCTCGTCGTCGTGCAGCTCGGGAAAGCACGGCAGCGTCAAGCACTCGGCGGCCCACGCCTCGGCACGCGGGCAGGCGGCGCGGGCCAGGCTCCGGTAGGCCGGCTGCTGCGTCACGGCGAGCGGGTAGTGCACGCCGGTCGCCGCGGGCAGCCGGCGCGCGAAGGCGTTCCGATCCGGCGTGCGCAGCACGCACAGGTGATGCACGTGGCGCGGATGGTCGGCGTGCCAGGCGAGCTGCGGTGCCGCCGCGCGGTAGCGGCGCGCGATCGTACGGCGGCGCTCGTTCCACGCCGGCAGATGGGCGAGCCCGACGCGCAGCACGGCGGCCTCGACCTCCGACATGCGCGAGTTCGTGGCGACCCTTTCATGGACGTACAGCTCGCGCATGCCGTGGTGGCGCAGCAGCCGGATCTCGTCCGCGAGTGCGGCATCGTCGGTGAAGACGGCACCGCCGTCGCCGATGCCGCCCAGGTTCTTGGTCGGATAGAAGCTCGTCGCGACCGCGAGGCTATCGCCGTGCTCGAGCGCGCCGTGCGCCTGCGCTGCATCCTCGATCACGATGAGGCCGAGCGCTCGCAGCGGTGCGACGTCGCACGGCCGGCCGTAGAGGTGCACCGGAACGACGGCGCGCGTCCGATCCGTGCACGCGGCGCGCGCCGCGTGCGGATCGATCGCCGCCGTGGCCGCGTCGACGTCGACCGGGACCGGGGTCGCTCCCGCCGCGCACACGGCGGCGACGGTCGGCACCGCAGTGAAGGCCGGCACCAGGACCTCGTCCCCCGCGCCGATGCCGGCCGCGCGCAGCGACAGCACGAGCGCATCGGTTCCCGACCCGACGCCGATCGCGTGCCGGTAGCCGGACCACGCCGCGAGCTCGGCCTCGAGCGCCTCGAGCTCCGCGCCCAGGAGCCAGCGTCCCGAGCGCAGCACGCGCGCGACGGCATCCTCGATCTCCGCACCGAGCGCCGCGTGCCGGCGCGCGAGGTCGATCAGCGGGATCGTCGGCACGCCGCCGGCGCCAGCGAACGACGTCATCGCCACCCCACCCGGGCGAGCGCACGGGTCATCGGTACCACTCGCGGGTGAGCGCACGGGTCATCGGTACCACTCGCGGGTGAGCGCACGGGTCATCGGTACCACTCGCGGGTGAGCGCACGGATCATCGGTACCACTCGCGGTGCGCGCGGAAGAACGCAAAGGTCCGCGCCATGCCGTCGGCGAACGCGGTGCGCGGCTGCCAGCCGAGCACGCGCCGGGCGGCGCCGAAGTCGCTCACGAAGTCGCCGATGTCGATCGCCGCGCGCTCGGCGGGCCACGGCACCAGTTCGACGCGTCCGCTGCCGGCGACGCGCACCATGATCTCGGCGGTGTCGCGCAGCGAGAGCGTCTCGTGATGGCCCACGTTGAAGACACGGCCGACGGCGTCGTCGGTGAGTGCCGCGCGCAGCAGCGCCTCGACCACGTCGTCGACGTAGAGGAAGTCGCGCACCTGCGCGCCGTCGCCGTACACGGTGATGGTCTGATCGTCGAGGGCGCGCCGCAGAAACACGCCCAGCACGCCCTGGCGGCTCGGTGAGATGCGGATGCGCGGGCCGTACACATTGGTCAAGCGCAGCGAGCACGCGCGCAGCCCGTACACGCGCGCGTACAGCAGGTGGAACTGCTCGCCGGCGTACTGCGAGATGCCGTTCACGTCCACCGCCTGCACCGGATGCTCCTCGTCGACCGGCAGGTAGCGCGGTCGGCCGTAGAGCTGGCGCGTCGAGGAGTAGACCACGACCGCGCGGCTCTGCACCGCGCGCAGCGTCTCCAGAAACGCGAGGTGCGCGCGCGCGTTGAGATCGAAGTCGGTGAGCGGATCCTCCATCGAGTCGAGGTGGCTGATCTGCCCTGCGAGGTTGAAGACGTAGTCGGCGTCGCGCAGCAGCGGACCGCTGCGCGAGGCATCCGCGATGTCGCCGACGACGAGATCGATCGGTGCCGCGGCATCGGCGACGTTGTGCGGATTGCCGCCGTGCGACGGGATCAGCGCGTCGATCACCGCCACGCGCGCGCCTGCGGCCGCGAGCGACAGGGCGAGGTTCGAGCCGATGAAGCCGAGCCCGCCGGTGACGAGGCAGCGCCGGCCGGCGAAGCGCGCGGCGAGGGCGCCGAGGTCCGCGTCGTCGGTCATGGCATCGAGACCCCGAGGAGGACGCGCGCGCCGAACAGCAGCAGCCCGAGCGCTGACGCCGCGAGCACGACCGTCGCCGCGCTGCGCGACACACGCGCGAGTGCCATGCCGCAAGCGACGAACACCGGAAAGCAGCTCGAGACGTAGCGCGGCATGCCGAGGATGCCGAGTCCGAGCGACGGCAGCAGCGCGAGTGCGGCGAACACCAGCCAGCCGGTGGGCAGCCGCCGCCACCCGAGCGCCAGCACCAGCAGCGCGATGAGCAGCGGCGCGAGATCGAGCTTCGGCAGAGGGTCGGTCCCGGTGAGCAGCGAGCCCAGCGTCACCTCGTGCCACGCCGTCTTGGCGTGCACGAACGCGAGCGGATCGCCGGTGTGGCTCCAGACGTAGGCGAGCCACGCCGCGACCGCCAGCGCCGCGGGCAGGACGACGGATGCCGCCCGACGGATCGTGCCGCCGCCGAGCAGAACCGCCGTGCCGAGACTCGCTGCGAGCACGGCACCGTTCGGTCGCA
The DNA here is from genome assembly GCA_019749875.1 of Candidatus Binatia bacterium. Classification (GTDB taxonomy): domain Bacteria; phylum Desulfobacterota; class Binatia; order UBA12015; family UBA12015; genus VGTK01. Next base: position 2,905 of record JAIEPK010000096.1, read on the forward strand.
CGAGCGCCGCACCGGCCGCGAGCAACGCCGCAGTCGCGTCGCGGCGCTGCTCCAGAGCGAGGAATGCCCACACGCCGCAGGCGAGAAAGATCGCGTCCGGATAGAGCAGGGTCAACGCCACCGATCCCGGACAGAGCCCCAGCGCCCACGACGCGAGCGCGGCCTCGCGCCCGCTGCCGTGCCGCAGCGTGATCGCCCAGACGCCGGTCATCGCGAGCAGCAGGGCCAGATGATTGACGAGCAGCCCGGCCACCGACGCCGGCACGCCGAGCCGCGTGCCGACGTTGAGCACGCCCGGGAAGAGCGGGAAGAACGGCCACGGCGTCTCGCCGCGGCTGCTCACGAAGCCGTAGCCGTCGCGGGCGATCTGGGCGTACCAGGCGCCGTCCCACACCGCGTAGCCGGCGAGGAACGTCTTGCCGCGCTGGCGCGCCGCCGCAGTGGCGACGAGCAGCAGCGTGCCGCGTCCGAGCAGCCAGGGGACGAGCACCGCGACGGACCAGGCACCGAGGTCGGGCAGGGCGAGCGCCGGGCGCACCACCGTGGCCAGCGGCCGCGATCCACCCTGCATGGTCACAGCGTATAACGCGCTCCCGTCGCACGGGCGAACGGGCGCGCGCCACCGCGACCCGCACGGGACGTCGCGGTGCGATCGGCGCACGGCCGCCCGCGGGACGGTCTTCGTCACGCGCGCGGCGACGCGCCGGCAACGAGCGTGCTCTCGAAAGCGACCTCGATCCCTGTCATGAGGGGTGGCACAGGGAGCGACCAGCGGTGGCACGACGCCGCCCGTGCTCGCCGACCGAGCGGACCCGCGACGCGCGGCGGCGCACGGCCGCTCGTACGACGGAGCGGTGGAAGCGGTCTCGAGAGACGACGTCGCGAAGGCCGGAGAGAGGCACGATGGGCAGATCGAAACCGAGCACGATGGCGGAACCCGGCAAGCTCGGCGTCCTTTCGGCCCGCGCCGCGGCAGGTCCGCGCGGTGCTGCGACCCGAGCGCGCATCCGCGAGGCCGCCAACGAGCTCTTCCTCGCGCACGGCTTCGAGGACACCACCGTGGACGCCATCGTGGCCGCGGCGGGCGTCTCGAAGGGGACGTTCTACCTGTACTTCGAGCGCAAGGAGGACCTGCTGCTCGAGTACGGCTGGAAGCGGCTCGCACGCATCGGCGAGATGCTGCCCGACCTGCTGTCGCGCACGACCTTCGCGGACGCCCTCAACGAGCTGCTCGATACCGTCGTGCGCGGCAAGACCTGGAACCGCGAGCTCACCGCGCGCGCGATCGACGAGATCGGCACCAGCGCCGAGCGCCTCGAGGCCGCCCCCGCGAAGCTCCTGCGCCCGCTGCTCGAGCGCGCGCAGGCGCGCGGTCAAGTACGCGACGACATCCCGGCCGAGGCGCTGGCACAGTTCGCGCTGCGGTCGTTGCTCGGCGCGCTGCGCGACTGGGGACGCGGCGACGACGACGTGAGCCGCGAGGACGCGCTGACCTACGCCAGCACGCTGGTGCTCGACGCGGTCGCGAAGCGCTGAGCGCGATCCCCGACGCGCTCGCGCAGCGCGGCGCGTCCCCCGACGTCGCTCGAATCCGCGCCCGACGCCGCGAACGCGGGCACCCGGTGCCCACGCTTTGGGCGGCGAGGTCGGGGCGTGGCTCGCGGCAGGTGCCGAGCCCGTGCGGCTGCGGGGATCCCCGTGCATCGTTGGTGGCACGTGGCTTGCGCTCAGCGGCACGCGCGGCGCGGCAGACCATCGGGGTCGAGCCGCGTCCGAGGATCAGGTGCGTTGGCTCAAAGTACGCAAAAGGCTCCGCCGTCTCCCGTTCCGCAGGACCTGCGGGTCCTGATCGTCGATCGCACCGTCGACCGCTCGCACGCGCTGCGCGAGGCGCTCGAGCGCGAAGGCTACGTCGTGCTGATGCCGCCCGCGGGCCGCTTCGATCTGCTGCGTGCGGTGCGCGAGCTCGCGCCCGACGTCATCATCGTCGACATGGACTCGCCCGACCGCGACATCCTCGAGGACTCGCGGCGCGTGTTCCTGGAGCAGCCGAAGCCGATCGTGATGTTCGTCGACGAGAGCGACAGCGCTTCGATCCGCGCCGCCGTCGACGCGGGCGTCGCGTCGTACGTCGTGAAGGGAGCGAGTCCCGAGCGTGTGCGACCGGTGGTGGAGGTCGCGCTGGCGCGCTTTCGGGCGTTCCAGGAGCTGAAGAGCGAGCTCGCCGAGGCGCGCAACTCGCTCGCCGAGCGCAAGCTGGTCGAGCGCGCGAAGGGCATCCTGATGGAGCGTCGCGGCTGCAGCGAGGACGACGCGTACCGCATGCTGCGCCAGATGGCGATGAGCCGGAACCAGCGCCTGGTCGACGTCGCCCGTAACGTCATCGAGATGGCGACGCTGCTGTGAAGAGGACACGCGCATGCTGACGATCCGATCCGCCGGCTGGGCGGCACCCGACGACCAGCTCGAGAAGAGCGTCCTCCGGCTCGGCTTCGTCCCGCTGCTCGATGCCGCTCCGCTGGTGATCGCCAAGGAGCGCGGCTTCTTCCGCCGGCACGGCCTCGACGTCACGCTGTCGCGCGAGCGCTCGTGGGCGAACGTGCGCGACCATCTCGAGGCGGGCCACCTGGACGCGGCGCAGGTGCTCGCCCCGATGACGCTCGCCGCCACGCTCGGCGCGGGTACGCGCGCGGTGCCGATGGTGACCGCGCTGTCGCTCGGCTTGAACGGCAACGCGATCACGGTGTCGAGCGATCTCCACCGGCGCATGCGCGAGGTCGATCCGCAGGCGATGCAGCAGTGCCCGGTGCCGGCGCGCGCGCTGAAGGCGGTGCTCGACGAGGATCGACGGCAAGGCCGGCCGCCGCTGGCGTTCGCGGTGGTCTATCCGTTCTCGGCGCACAACTACGAGCTCCGCTACTGGCTCGCGACCGGCGGCATCGATCCCGACCACGACCTCGAGATGCGCGTCGTGCCGCCGGGCGCGATGGTCGAGGCGCTGGTCGACGGCACCATCGACGGCTACTGCGTGGGCGAGCCGTGGGGCGCGTACGCCGCCCACCTCGGCTGCGGACACACGATCGTGCGCACCTACGACGTGTGGAACAACGCGCCGGAGAAGGTTCTCGGCGTTACGCGCGAATGGGCCGAGCGTCATCCGCGCACGCACCGCGCGCTGGTGCGTGCGCTGATCGACGTCGCGCGCTGGATCGACCGCCCGGAGAACCGGCTCGAGACGGTGCACGTGATCGCCGGGGAGAGCTACGTCGACGCGCCGGTCGAGGTGCTCGAGCGTGCGCTCGCAGCGAGCCCGCGAGGGGGCGAGGACGCGCCGTGCGCCGCCGGAACGTTCTACCGCGGCGCCGCGACCTTCCCGTGGCGCTCGCATGCGATCTGGTTCCTCACCCAGATGCTGCGCTGGGGGCAGATCGATGCACCGGTCGACTTCGCCGCCGTCAGCGCCGCGGTCTACCGCTGCGACGTGTACCGCGAGGCGGCCGAGCCGCTCGGGATCCCGGTGCCGCTGATCGACGAGAAGGACGAGGGCGTGCACGACGGACCGTGGCTGCTCGGCGAGGCGACGTCACCGATCGCGATGGGACCGGACGCGTTCCTCGATCAGCGGACGTTCGATCCCGAGGCGCCGCTCGAGTACCTGGCACAGCTCGCGTCGCTGCGGCCGCAGCCGCGCGCGGTGCCCGCCCCCGTGTCGCACCCGGCCGGTTAGAGCGACGTCCGCAGGCGACGGGTCTGCCTGCTCGCACGGCGGGCACGTGCCGCGCAAAGCGGCGACGATCCGCGCGACGTCCCCGGGCCGTCGCCGAAAATGCTTGACGTTTCGCTCTCGACGCCAGTGGCACGCGATTTGGTAGGACCGCGATCGACCGCGATGCGAGCGACCGCAGCGGTCGGGTCTTGGCCCAACGGAGGGCCGTTCGACGTCCGCGCGGCGACGCGCCGGACGATCCGAGACAACGACGTCTCAGCATCTGGTGGCGATGCGCCACAGAAGGGACGACGAGCATGTTTCGGAAGACCGAGCGGCGACACTCCACGGACGCGGTGACGGTTCCGCGCGCAGAAGGAGCGACGGGCGCCTCGCGCCGTGCCTTCCTGCGCGGCTCGCTGAGCGCAGCCGGCTTGCTCCTCGCGGGCCTGCCCCGCGGCTGGGTCGGCGGCGCGTGGGCGGGCGACGGTCCGGAGACGCCGCAGATCCGCATCGGCATCATCGCGCTCACCGACTGCTCGTCGATCGTGATGGCGCACGAGCTCGGCCTGTTCAAGAAGTACGGCATCGAGTCGACGGTCTCGAAGGAGGCGTCGTGGGCGGTGATCCGCGATCGCTTGACGCTCGGCGAGAACCAGGCGACCCACATGCTCTACGGGATGCCGTACGCGTCGAGCCTCGGCCTGCTCGGCTCACCCAAGAAGCCGATGGTGATCCCGTTCTGCCTGAACCGCAACGGGCAGGCGATCACGCTCGACAAGTCGCTGCTCGAGAAGGGCGTCAAGACGCCGCAGGACCTGAAGCCGATCGCCGACGCGGCGAAGCAGAACGGCGAGCCGCTCACCTTCGCGATGACGTTCCCGCCGGGCACGCACGCGATGTGGATCCGCTACTGGCTCGGCGCGGGCGGCATCGATCCCGACAAGGACGTGACGCTGATCACGATCCCGCCGCCGCAGATGGTCGCCAACATGAAGGTCGGCAAGATGAACGGCTTCTGCGTCGGCGAGCCGTGGAACGCGCGCGCGGTCGCGGACGGCATCGGCTTCACCGCGGTCACCACGCAGCAGATCTGGCCGGACCACCCCGAAAAAGTCTTCGCGATGACGGCCGAGTTCGCAGAGAAGAATCCCAAGACCGTCAAGGCGCTGCTGCGCGCGCTCACCGAGTCGAGCCAGTACATCGACGAGATGGAGAACCGGCCGCACGTCGCGGAGGTCGTGGCGCGGCCGCAGTACATCAACGTCGCGCCCGAGATCATCCTCGGCCGGCTGCAGGGCGACTACGTGTACGGCGACGGGCGCAGCGCGCACGATCCTCTCTACATGACCTTCTACGATCGCCAGACGAACTTCCCGTGGAAGTCGCACGGCCTGTGGTGGCTGTCGCAGTTCCGCCGCTGGGGGATGATCGGCGAGGGGGTCGATTACGCGTCGGTCGCGAGCGCCGTGAACCGGCCCGACATCTACCGCGAGGTCGCGAAGGAGATGTCGATCGCGGCTCCTGACGTCGACGTGAAGAGCGAGACGCTCTTCGACGGCGTCGCCTTCGATCCGGCGGACCCCGAGCGCTACGCGCGTGGCTTCGCGGTCAACAGCATTGCTTGACGCGGAAGGAACGGACACCATGAAGGAGTCGAAGCTCGGATCTCTGCTGCTGCCGCTCGGCGGAATCGCGCTGTGCCTGCTGGTGTGGACCGCCGTCAGCCGCACGATCGCGCCGGACCTACCGTCTCCTCTGCGCACCTGGGAGGAGTCGAAGCCTTACGTGCTGCGGCCGTTCTTCAAGGACGGCGAGATGAACCAGGGCATCGGGCGCTTCGCCCTGCTGAGCCTGGTGCGGGTCGCGAAGGGCTTCGCGCTCGCGATCGCGCTCGGCACGCCGCTCGGCTTCCTGCTCGGCCTGTCGCGGACGTTCCAGCGCGCGTTCGATCCGCTGATCCAGATCCTGCGCCCGATCTCGCCGCTCGCCTGGCTGCCGCTCGGGCTGATCATCTTCCAGCGTTCCGAGCCGGCCGCGGTGTTCACCATCGCGCTGTGCGCGATGTGGCCGACGGTGATCAACACGGCGGTCGGGGTGCGCAGCATCAATCCGGACTACCTGAACGTCGGACGCGTGCTGCGCCTGTCGCGCGCCCGCATGCTGCGCAAGATCATCATCCCGGCGACGCTGCCGTACGTCTTCACCGGCTTCCGGCTGTCGCTCGGCATCGCCTGGCTGGTGATCGTCGCCTCGGAGATGCTCACCGGCGCGCCCGGCGTCGGCGGCTTCCTGTGGCAGGAGTACAACAGCCTGGTCTACTCGCACATCCTGCTGTCGATCGTGACCATCGGCCTGATCGGCTACGCGCTCGACCGTCTGATGGGCGTCGCCGAGCGGCGCTTTCAGAGCGCCTGACGGAGGATCGCATGGCCTTCCTGTCCCTACGCGGAGTCCGCAAGAGCCATCCCACCGCGCGCGGCGAGCACGTCGTGCTGCGGGATCTCGATCTGGAGGTGAACGAAGGGGAGTTCGTCGCCGTGGTCGGCCCGTCGGGCTCGGGAAAGACCACGCTGGTGTCTCTGATCGCGGGCCTGATGCGACCCGATGCCGGCGAGATCCTGCTCGACGGTGCGCCGGTCACGGGCCCCGGTCCGGATCGCGGCGTGGTGTTCCAGAACTACTCGCTGCTCGCGTGGATGTCGGTGCTCGACAACGTGCTGCTCGCGGTGGAGAGCGTGTCGCCGGAGCTGTCCGCGGACGAGCGTCGCGCCAAGGCCGAGCGCCTGGTGCGTCTCGTCAACCTCGGCGAGGCGATGCACAAGAAGCCGCACCAGCTCTCGGGCGGCATGCGGCAGCGCGTCGCGGTGGCGCGCGGTCTCGCGATGGAGCCGCGCGTGCTGCTGCTCGACGAGCCGTTCAGCGCGCTCGACGCGCTCACCCGCGCGAGCCTGCAGCAGGAGCTGGTGCGCATCTGGATGCGCGAGCGTCGCACGATCGTGATGATCACCAACGACGTCGAGGAGGCGATCCTGCTCGCCGATCGGATCTTCCCGCTGACCGCCGGTCCGGGCGCCCGCATGGGCACGCCGATCGACGTCCGCATGCCGCACCCGCGCTCGTCGCGCGCGGTGAACCTCGAGCCCGCGTACCACGAGGCACGCCGGAGCGTGCTGTCGTTCCTGGTCGGACAGCGCCGGGCGTCGCTCGGTGCCACGCTCGCGGGGGTGGGCGCATGAAGGAGCGCTTCCTCGAGCTCACGCAGCTCGGCAAGAGCTATCCCTCGCCCGGCGGGCGCCCGGCGGTCATCGTGCAGGACGTCGATCTGCGCATCCGCGAGGGCGAGTTCGTGTGCCTCATCGGGCACTCGGGCTGCGGCAAGTCGACCGTGCTGTCGATGGTCATGGGGCTCGCCGACCCGACCACCGGAGCCGTCATCCTCGACGGGAAGGAAGTCGTCGGCCCCGGTCTCGACCGCGGCGTCGTCTTCCAGTCGCCGGCGCTGCTGCCGTGGCTGTCGACGCGCGACAACGTGCTGCTCGCGGTGGAGCAGGTGTCCCCCGATGCGACGCGCGAGGAGCGCATCGCGCGCAGCGAGCGCGCCCTCGAGCAGGTCGGGCTGCTCGCGATGGCGGAGCAGCGGCCGGCGGAGCTGTCGGCCGGCATGCGGCAGCGTGTCGGGATCGCGCGGGCGCTCGCGCTCGACCCCAAGGTCCTGCTGCTCGACGAGCCTTTCAGCCTGCTCGACACGTTGACGCGCATGGAGCTGCAGGACGAGCTGATGCGGCTCTGGGAGCGCGAGCGCAAGACCGTGCTCATGGTCACGCACGACGTCGACGAGACGCTCTTTCTTGCCGATCGCGTGGTGATGATGACCAACGGACCGGCCGCGACCATCGGCGACGTGTTCACGGTGCCGCTGCCGCGCCCACGCGTGCGCGAGGCGCTCGC
>JAIEPK010000656.1 GCA_019749875.1 Candidatus Binatia bacterium
TCGGCGTCCCGCTCGCGCTGGTGCAGCTCGCGGCCGGCACGACGCCGGCGGGTGCACGCGGCGGCGCGATGCAGGCAGCGTTCGCGCCGCTGTGGGACACGCTCGACGCGCTGGGCATCGCGCGCGACGACGTCGCGGCCGCGACCGTCTTCACCACCGCGCACGTGGTCGAGGATCTGCGCGCGCTGTCCGACGCGCTGCTCGCGCGCCACCGCGTCGAGATCACCGACCTCGCGCTCGATCCCGACGACGGTGCCGCGCACGCGCGCTTCTGCGAGCTGCACGGCCGCGTGCGCTTCCCGCAGTGGCAGCACGGCACGCCGCCGTACGACACCGACGGCCTGTTCGTCACCGGCGACGACGGGCTGCCGGTGGTGCAGCGCGAGGAGGACGCCCCGGTCGTCGTCACGCTGCCGCGCACGCCGATGCCGGCGGACGGCTACCCGCTGGTGCTCTACTTCCACGGCTCGGGCGGCCTCTCCACGCAGGTCGTCGATCGCGGCCGCACCGCCGAGCCGGGCGGCGAGCCGGCCAAGGGCGAGGGGCCCGCGCACGTGCTGGCCGCGCACGCGATCGCGACGGCGGCGAGCGCGCTGCCGCTCAACTCCGAGCGCCTCGCCGGCGCCGGCGGGCGCGACTACCTCAACTTCACGAACCTCGGCGTCTATCCCGACAACTTCCGTCAAGCAGCGATCGAGCAGCGGCTGCTGATCGACGCGCTGGAGCGGCTGCGCATCGATCCCGCGCTCGTCGCGGCGTGCAGCGGACCGTCGCTGCCGGCCGGAGAGAGCGCGTTTCGCGTGCGCGCCGAGCGCACGATGGTCCTCGGCCAGTCGCTCGGCGGACAGATGGTGAACATGCTCGCGGCGCTCGACCCGCGCGTTCGCGCCGCGGTGCCGACCGGGTCGGGCGGGCTGTGGAGCCTGGTCGTGCCGGAGGCGCAGGAGCTCGCCGGCGTGCCGATCGAGGGACTGGTGCCGCGTCTGCTCGGCACGACGGCCCCGCTCGATCACCTGCACCCCGCCCTGCAGCTGCTGCAGGCGGCGTTCGAGCCGGCCGATCCGATCGTGTTCGCGCCGCGCATCGCGCGCGATCCGCTGCCGGGCGATCCGGCGCGCTCGCTCTATCTGCCGGCCGGGATCGACGACCCGGGCTTCTCGAGCCGTGTCTATGCTGCGATGGCGCTCGCTTCGGGCGTCGCGGAGGCGGGCGACGTGCTGGCACCGGTCCTGCCGCAGACGCTCGCGCTCGGCGGGCTCGACGGCGTGGTGCCGTACCCGGTGAGGAGCAACGTCGCGTCCGAGACCGGTGCCGCGTACACCGGCGTCGTCGTGCAGTACGCGAGCGACGGCATCCTCGACGGGCACCACGTGTTCGCGCAGCTCGACGCCGTCAAGTACCAGTACGGGTGCTTCCTCGAGACCTTCGTCGCGGACGGGATCGGCGTCGTCGCGGCGCCGGCGGCGCTGGGCAGCGACTGCCCGCGCTGAGGCGTGCGCGCGGAAATGCTACCGAGGTTTGCGCCGCCGCCGGGGCACAGCACGAAGTGGCAGCGGGCATCGACTTCGAGCACGTGGTCGTCGCATCCTCCCGAGCGTCCGGGTAGGTTCGCCCGACTCACGATGCTTCGTGCTCAAGGCGCTTCGTAGGAGCCGAGATCACATGGAACGGCGCGCGTCTGCCCGCGCTGGTCCGGCGCCTTGCACAGAGCGGTGGTCGTCACCACGCCGATCGCCGGGCTGCCGGCGAGCAGCGCGTGCGTTTCCGTCGCGCCGCCGTTGTTCTGCAGCGGACCGAGCATCGGGTCGGCGTTGATCACCACACTCTTGCCCGACGTGCGCACCTCGCACGACGTGCTGTCCTCGATCAGGTTGACGCCGAGGCTCCGGACTTGGCCGCTCTTGCAGTCGCTGCCACTGGGTGCGGAGTTGTCGGCGATGATTGACGCCTTTACCGTGAGGCGATGGGCGAAGATTCCTCCGCCTTCGTTGTCCGACGTGTTGTTCGCCACCGTCGCGTGCTCGAGGAGAACGCGCCCGTCGAAGCCCTGGACGAACACTCCGCCACCCAGGCCGGTGCTGCTCGGCGGGCTGACGCCGCTGGTCGCGGAGTTTCCGCTGATCGTGCTGTTCCGGATGGCGGTGTAGAACCTCGCAGCGACTCCTCCGCCACCGGTAACACCACCGCCGCCACCGAGAGTCTTGTTGCGACTGATGGTGCTGTCGGACACGATCACATAGCCGCCGGAGATCCCTCCGCCATCCGAAACTGCCGAGTTGTCATCGACCACGCTGTCGATCAACCGGAGCTTGCCCGACAACGCTACCGCAATGCCGCCGCCAGCAAAGGCAGTGTTGCCTCGAATGATGCTCGACAGCACCTTGAGCTGCGACTGCGACCTCAACTCATCTTCAATTCCGATGCCGCCGCCAAAATCATCGCTCGCGTTGTCGGTAATCGTGCATCTGGTCACAGTCGCGTCCGAGCCCTTGCCGCCGCCACGGATGCCCCCACCATTGACGTTGCCCGTGATCGCGCAGTCTAAAAGCTTGATCTTGACCATGTCGCCGAACGCCACCCCGCGCGCGCCGTTCTGGATGCCGATCCCCGCCACGGTGATGTTCGGATTTGGGCCCTTGATCTTGAGCACCGTCCGGACGCCGTTGCCGTCGATGAGCGTCGCGGTCGGACCCGCTCCTTGCAGCCGGAGACGCTTGTTCTTTGGGACGATCACGTGCTCGACGTAGGTGCCCGCCGCCACGTCGACCGTGTCGCCGGACACGGCAGCGTCGACCCCCTGCTGGATCGTCGGGAAGCATCCGTCCGTCCCGGTGGTGTTCACACACACCGTCGCGGCCGACGCGACGGTTGGCAGGCACGACAGAAAAACAACAAGCAAACGGATCATCGGGGATCCTCCGGTAGAGAGTTCAGGGCGTCAAGATATACGGCCGCCGGACGTCGTCGTCGAGCACTATTCGCGGTACGCAACGCAGTGTTGTTTCGGCGTTGGGGTGGCTACGGGCATTGATCCCGCGAGCGTAACGACTAACACGGGCTGGAGCGCAGCAGGGTTTCCCGGCAGGAGGGCTGCGATGCCTGCGTTACAGATGCCCTCACGGCTGAACCAGTGGACCCCGCCCTCGCCAAATTCGTTCTGGCGCTTGATCAGCCAGCTCGGATTGCGGTACCCGGGGATCGCGAGCGCGTCCCTGACGTCCTGCGTGACGTTGATCGTGATGCTCCGCCAGCAGCTGTCAACGGTCCCCCCGTTTCGCATACACGCGATCGAGTCGTCGCAGCTCGAATCGCACGGCGCGGAGTCGTGGCAAACGCTGCGCCTTTCCGTCGTGATGTTCTGGCTCAGCAGAATCCGCGCGTCGATGTTCTTCATGAAGCCGTCGTGGATCCCTCGCTGCCCCTCTGGTGGCGTCGGAGACCACCTTGCCTTGGCGATCAACGTCGGTTCGCAATTCGGAGTTCCGGGCATCAGGTAGTCCAGGTCCACCGAGCACTTCCACGTCGCACCCTCCCGCGCATGCGGGGTGGGATCATCGAGTGGCGGAAACTCTCGCGCCTCGACGCGATAGGCGGCCTTGTTGCAGTAGCCGAATCTGTTGAAGAGATTCGACCCCTCTACCCAGTCCGTTTCGCCCTGGCTCGGCTCCCATGGATGAGCGACGATCGTCGTTCCCCCGGCCGTGAAGTTGTTCTGTGCCACGTAGAGCTTGATGTAGGCATCATCGACGGTGCGCCCTTCGAGGGGAGCGATGTTGAACCCGATCAACGATCGGGTCGTCTTGCGAATCCAGCCGTAGCCCCAGGAGCCGTCGTTGTTCTTCTTGTGCGGCGTCGCGATGATGGCGTCGCGATCGGTGGGGATGGCGACCGTGACTGAAGGCGAGGCGGCTGCTGCGGGAAGCGACATTGCAACGAGACCGAGGAATGCGACCAACGTAGCGACGCTGCTCTTCATGGTGTGCCTCTCGTGCTGGGGTGGGTCGTCCGACGCGATCGGTGCGGCGTGTGGCCGCGGCCGCGCGAGCGCTAGTTGCAGCGCAGCAGGATGTCGGTGGGGTCGGCCAGGACCGTCCCGCTGCCGTCGCCGCAGTTCACGACGTCGACCGACGGGGGGCAGTCGTCGTCTCCCCAGAGCGATTCCTGGGTGACGAAGGAGTCAGCAGTAGTGCCGCCGGACAGCCGGTCCGAGCCGCACGCACCGTCGATCCAGTCGTTGCCGCTGCCGCCGCTGATGCGATCGTCGCCTCGTCCCCCGATGAGGTAGTCGTCGCCCAGGCCGCCAATGATGTTGGCGGTCGAGAAGTACGGGATCGCCATCCCGTTCGGCATCAGGGATTCGTATTGCAGGTTGTCGTTGCCCTCGCCGCCGACGATCTTGATCGGCACGTGCGACAGCAGGACGGTGACCACGTCGTCGCCCGGCCCGGAGTTGATGTCGACCTTCTTCACGCCGGCGGTCTGGCACACGGCGCCGTAGGCTTCCTCGTTCGGAAGCCACAGGTCCTCGGGGTTGCCGGCGCTGACGTTCTCGCTGATCGACCCGGCTGTGCAGCCGGGGCCCGCGATCACCGACCCGAAGCAGTCGGCGATGTAGGCGCGGCCCTCGTCGCGCTTCAGCTTCACCACCATGCAGTTCTTGAAGTCGCTCTCCGAAGGGCCGCCCGTCGACGCATCGCGGATCTTGAGCGTCGTCCCGGACACCCAGACCTTGGTGGTGGATGGCCCTGCATGGGCCGATGACGAGAGCGCGATCGTGAGCAAGACTGCGCGGCAAGCCAGGCGGAAGAGTCGAGGGTGCATCTGGGGCCTCCGGCGGTGCGACCCGCCCGGTTCAGCGTCGGGAAGAGCACGCGCAGCGGGCCGCTCCTCCGATGAGCCATGCTGGTGTGCGGTTGGTCGGCAAGTTCGTCGTGCGTTCGGCTCGGAGCTGCGGACGGCAGCTCAAGTCGTAGTGCCTGCTTCTAAGGCGTTCCTTCCCGCGGAACCGGCGCGTTCCACGGCCCAGGCGGGCCGCTGGCAACCGTTGTCCCATGCCTTGGAAGCGCAGGCCGAGCGAGGCGCCGCCCGCGATCGCCCGTCCAGGTGAGGCCCTCCCGCGAAGGCGGTGCTCCACGTTCCCACCCGCGATCGGGTAGAGGGCGGGTGACAGGTTCCGGGAGAGGGTCGCCGTAGCCGCGGTGAGGTAAAGTCCTCGGGTTTGAGATTGGCGCCCTCGACCGGTGATTCTGGCTCGAACGGTATCCCGAGACGCAGTCTCGCATGCGGATTCCGCCCATCGTGATCACCCCGATCGCTTCATGGTGATCACCGGGATCGGTAACGTGATCGCCGCCACCCACCGGGGCCGGGGCGGCAAAGGGGTCGGCGATGGTCCACCGGCCAGGGTGGTGCCGGTGGCAAGGGCCTCGCTGAGCAGCACGGTGCAGCCCGCATCGCGCGCAGCCTGCAGGATCAGCGCGTCCCACAACGACATGCGATGCATCGACCGCAGCGCGAGCGCCGCTTTCAACGCATCGACGGACGCGGTCACGATCTCGAAGCGTGCGAACAGCTCGATGCGGTCCTGCACCACGTCGTCGCCCAGCGCCAGCTTGCGGATCGCCGCGGCCGCGTGCTCGTGCAGCACCTGTGTCGAGATCACGCCGCTGCCGGCCCGCAGATGAGCTTCGATCAGCTCGATCGCCAGTGCCTGCTTGCGGGGCTCGTCCGCCGAGTCTGCATAGAGCAGGATGTTGGTGTCGATGAAGCTACGAACGCTCATGCAGCTCGTCGCGATCGAAGGTCCAGCCGCGCCTCCGCCCGCCGCTCCGCAGCGCCGAGGCCTTGAACGCCGCCAAGCTCCGCCTCGAGCTGCTCGCGGCCGGCCAGCCGTTCGAGATAGAGCCGGACGGCCTGGTTCAGGCTCATGCCCATGCTTTGCGCGGCACGGCGCGCCTCGTCGGCGACCTTCTCGTCGATCGACAGGGTGAGGTTCATGAACACGGGATACGTGCGCACGGGATACGTGTCGTCTGCACACACACAACCCTCTGCGCAGCGCGGCGCCGGCGCGACGTGGAACACGGTGAGGCCCGCGGCCGGGACGAAGTGCAGGCTCCGCTCGATCACGACGTCCACGATGCCGGGATCGAACGAGTGCTGACGGATGTCGACCCGAACGGCCTGTCGGTCAGCTCGCGAACGAGCCTCGGGCCCGTCCGCGCACTTCTCCGCCGGCAGTCCGGGATCCTCCCATCACCGATGTCCGCGGACAGATCGACGACCGTCGTGCAGTCAGCCGCGTCGCCGGGCGACCCGATCTGGAGGTCGTCCTTCGTGCCGGTCGCCTCGGTGCAGCCGGTGTGCGCGCAGCACCGGCGAGCCTTGGAGCTCGGACGTGAAGCTCGGAGACGCTTGTCTGCGGAGAGCAGCCGCGGTAGAGCGCCGTGGACGAGCGCGATGGGTCCACCGCCTTCCGACACGAGCGGCGCTCGCCGCCGAAAGTCCGCCTTCCCGCTGGTTGCGCTCGGTATCCTGCTCGCGCTGCCGTGGACCGGATGCGGCGACTCGTCGCGGCACGGAGGCGACGGGCAAGGCGCGCCGTTTGCACCAGTCACGTTCGCCAGCGGCGATCGCTATTTCAGCGTGAACGGCCGCCAGCAGCCGATCTCGCTGCGGAACGTCACCGGCACTCGGATCGAGGAATTCGATACCTTGCTCGACGAAGCCGGCCGTGCCGGCACGCGGCTCGTGCGACTTCACCTGACGCTCGGCCATGGCTTCGGTGCGACGACCTCGGGAGCGGTCGACGAGAGCTGGGCCGCGTTCTGGGACCATGTTCTCTCTCGCGCGCGCGAGAACGGCATCAGCGTCATCCCGGTCTTCGGCGTGTGGTTCGATTGGAACGACGGCACACCCGACGTCGGCTATCACAACTGGGAGAACAACCCGTTCAACGTTCAGCTCGGGGGCCCGGTGCAGTCGCCCGCCGAGCTGGTGAAGCAGGGCAGTGAAGCCCAGTCGCGCTGGCTCGAGTGGCTGCGAACGCTGGTCCAGCGTTGGCGGTCGCGCGACAACATCGCCGCATGGGAGGTGTTCTCGGAGCTCGACCTGATCAGCGGGGTCTCGGCCGCGGCCGGCTCCGAGCTCGCAGCGGCCGCGTCCGCGATCGTGCGGGCCGAGGATCGTGCTGGACGGCCGGTGCTCGCGTCGGTGTCGTCTCTCGCGGAATGGCCCGCTCTGCTGGCGAGCGATGCGATCGACATGATCGAGATCCACCCCTACGGTGGCAACCTCGACACGCTGACGACGTCGTACGTCGCGAAGATGCGTGCCCGCTATGGGAAGCCGGTGCTGATCGGCGAATCCGGCCTGAGCGCAGCGCCACCCGATTCGGGAACGCTGACGACCGCGCCGGGAGCCCCGATCGGCATCCAGCACGCGCTGTGGGCGGGGCTGGTCTCCGGTTCGATCAGCCTCCGCGCGCTGTGGTGGGAGGATGGCTACGCGATCTACTATCCGTCGCTCGGCTTGCCCTTCGTGCAACAGTACAAGGACGCCGAGCGGGGCGTCGTCCAGTTCGTCGCGGACCTGCCCGTCTCGTTCGCGACCCTCGCCCCGCTCGGCGCCAGCATGTCCTCCGGGCTGACGGGTGGGGCACTGGGGGATGCGACGGCCGTCGTCGGGTGGGTCCGTGACGTCGCCTGCGCGCCGCCCGACTTCACCTGCACCACCAAAGCTGCCGGTGAGCGCGTCACGGTCGCCGTGCCCGGCGCGGCAGGAGAGTGGCGCGTCGAGCTCATCGACACCAGCACCGGCGGGCGGGTCGTTGCCTCGTCCACGGCCCTCGTCGTCGACGAAGGATTGACGATCGAGCTGCCCAGCTTCGTGGGCGACATCGCCTTTCGCGCGCTGCCGCGCGGCTGACCCTCGACCTGGCCACGCGGCCGGGCCCCGCGGCGATTCGGCCGTCCGCCGGGAAACGCACCTCGACGATCTGCTGACGCGGCGGCGCCCCGTCGCGAGTACGCGCCAGAGGTCGTGATCCGAGGGCGCCGGTAGCGTCACGGTGCGCGCGTCGTCGCCGACGAACACGGCCTGCGACGATCGCGTGGAAGTGGATGTTGGCATCGACGCGGTAGCGTGCGATCACGCCGCGACCTCGCGCGATCGCGCGTTCGAGTCGACGCCTCGGAGCGCGTCGGCGTGCGCGGCGCAGTCGGACGACACGGGCATGTTCGTCACGGGGACCCACCCACTCGGGTGCCGGTGGCCCCGTGCGCTTCGCTCAGACGGCCCAGCCCGACGCCGGGATCAGCGTCGCCACGCGCTCGATCTCCGCGTCGAGGCGCGGCGCCCAGTCGGCGCAGCGCCCGCGCCAGCCGAGCTCCGCGAGAAACGCCTGTCGGAACGCGGAGTCCTCGAGCAGGCCGTGCAGGTAGACGCCGCGCACGTTCCCCTGCGCGAAGCCGAGCCCGTCGGGCAGCAGCTCGGACGCGCCCGCACCGCGCGTGGTGACGCCGTGGTGGATCTCGTAGCCGCGCGCGGTCGCGTCGTCGCGCCACGCGACCTCGGTCCAGCGCACGGTCTTGTCCGCCGCGAGCGTGGTGCGCACGTCGAGCAGGCCGAGCCCGGTCGCGTCGCCCCCCTCGATCCCGTGCGGATCGCGGATCGACGTACCGAGCATCTGCAGTCCGCCGCACACGCCGAGGACGCGGACGCCGCGCGCCGCGGCGCGTACGATCTCGGCGTCGAGTCCGGTCGCGCGCAGGTGGGCGAGGCTTGCGACGGTGCTCTTGCTGCCGGGCAGGAGCACCGCGTCGAACGCGTCGAGCGGCTGCGCGCGCTGCACCGGCACGACGTTCACGCCGTCCTCGTGGAACAGCGGATCGAACTCGTCGAGGTTGCTCGCCCACGGGTACAGGAGCAGGGCGACGTTCAGGCCGCCGGGCACGAAGCGTCCGCCGTGCCGGAACGCGTCCTCCTCGGGCAGCGCGTGGCGCAGGTACGGCACGATCGCGACCACCGGCACGCCGGTCTGGCGCTCGAGCCAGGCGGGCGCGTCGCCGAGCAGGTCCGGGTCGCCGCGGAAGCGGTTCAGGACGAAGCCGCGCACGCGCGCACGCTCGTCGTCGGTCAAGCACATCCACGTGCCCAGCAGGTGCGCGAACGACCCGCCGCGGTCGATGTCGGAAACCAGGTAGACGTCGGCCGCGCACTCGAGCGCGACCGCCATGTTGACCAGGTCGGCGGCGCGCAGGTTGATCTCCGCCGGGCTCCCGGCGCCCTCGATCACGAGCCGCTCGTGCTCGCCGGCGAGCCCGTGCAGGGCGTCGCGCACGATCGGCCACAGGTACGGGCGTCGCTCCATCCACGGCATCCGCGTCGCGTGCGCGTCGTGACGTCCGAGCACGATCACCTGCGACGCCGTGTCCGCCGAAGGCTTCAGCAGGATCGGGTTCATGCGCACGTCGGGGGCGACCCGCGCCGCGAGCGCCTGCAGGTGCTGCGCGCGGCCGATCTCGCCGCCGTCGGGGGTCACGGCCGCGTTGTTGCTCCTGTTCTGCGCCTTGAACGGCGCGACGTCGACGCCGCGATTCGCGAGGTGACGGCACAGCGCGGTCGCGAGGAACGACTTGCCGGCGTCGCTGGTGCAGCCGAGCAGCATGATCGGAGTACGAGCCACGGTCGCTCCTTAGCCCAGAACGACGCCCGCGGCGCGCCGTGGCCCGGCGCTCGTTGGCCGCGTGCGGGTGGTGCCGGTTGTCGCCCCCCGTTTCGGGCGGACGTCGATTGTCGCCCGCGTGCTGCGCCGCTACGACGTCCGCGATGGGTGGACGCTCGCACCGCGAGCTCGTGCGTCGTGCGCGGGAGATCGTGCGTACCGGTGGTCCGAGCAGCGTCGCGCACAAGGCCCTCGACGTGCTCCGTCTCCACCGGCGCCTCGTGGTGCTCGACGTGCCCCTCGCGCCGGCCCGGCCGCGCCCGTACGACGGCCCGGGGCGTGTGTCGGTCCGGCGCCTCCAGGACACGTCGGACGACCTCGCGCGCTATCTCCACCTGCGCCCCGACGCGACGATGGAGCGGCTGCGCGCGCGTCTCGATCGCGGCGAGCTCTGCTGCGTCACGCTCCTCGACGACGCGTTCGTGTCGTCGTCGTGGGGCGCGCGCGGCGGCGCCTACGTCCAGTACCTCGACTGCGAGGTCGAGGTCGGACGCGACGCCGGCTACGCCTACGACTCCTACACGGCGCCTCTGCATCGGGGCGCCGATCTGGTGTCGCGCTGCAGCGACATGGTCCGGAGCGCGCTCGCCGAATGCGGTTGCCGCCGGCTGTACGGCATGCAGCTGCCGGAGAACACGCACGCGAACGCTCGCTGGGAGCGCCGCGGATACACGGTTCTCGGGGTGGCACGCGTCGTCGGGATCGGCCCGCTGCGCAGCGTGTTCGTGCGGCCGGCGCGCAGCGGCGCGCTGCCGGAGAGCTTCGTGCTACGGCCGTCGCTCCGGCGGCGTGCACGGCGCGCGGGGGAGAGCGTCACATGCATGTCCTGATCACCGGCGGTACCGGCTTCGTCGGCGCGCACACCGCGGCGGCGCTCGCGCGCGCCGGCCACGAGCTGCGGCTTCT
>JAIEPK010000161.1 GCA_019749875.1 Candidatus Binatia bacterium
AGCTGGGTCTCGGCCTGGGCGACGTCCGCGCCCGACGCGATGCCCTGCGCCGCGCGGTTCTCGACGACGCGGAGCGAGTCCTCGTAGGCGCGGACGGTCTCCTCGAGCAGCCTGCGCTGCGCGTCGTTGGTGCGCAGCTGGAAGTAGTCGAGCGCCAGCTCGGCCTGCAGGCTGACGCGCGTCGCGGCGACGTCGGCGGCGCTCGCCTGCGCGCTCGCTTCGCTCGACTCGACCGAGCGCCGCACGCGTCCCCACAGATCGAGCTGCCACGAGACGGCGAGCGGCATCGAGTAGTCCTCGACCTTGTTGCCCGAGCCGCCCAGATTGCCGAACAGGTTCGCCGACTGCAGCGAGCGGCTCGCCGACGCGCCGATCGCCACCTGCGGATACCACGCGGCGCGTGCCGAGCCGACCAGCGCCTGTGCTTGTCGGAACTGCGCCTCGGCGACGGCGAGGTTCTGGTTCGAGACCTCCACGCGCGGCTCGAGGTCGTCGAGGTCGGGGTCGCCGTAGACCGTCCACCACGCGCGCGACGGCACCGCCGCCGTGTCCGGCTCCGCGACCTTCCAGCCGACCGTCGCTTCCTTGAACGCGGGCGGGATCGACGCGGTCGGACGCACGTAGTCGGGACCGACGGTGCAGCCCGCGGCGAGCAGCACGAGCACGAGCAGCGGCGTCAGCGCACCCGCGGCTCGTGTCGTGCGGCGCGTGCGGCCCGCGATGCGCGAGCGCGTGCTCGCGAGCCACAGACGGAAGCGGTCGAGGTAGAGGTAGACGACCGGTGTGGTGTAGAGCGTCAGCGCCTGGCTGACGATCAGGCCGCCGACGATCGCGATGCCGAGCGGGCGCCGCAGCTCGCCGCCCATGCCGGCGCCGATCGCCAGCGGCAGCGCGCCCAGCAGCGCCGCCATGGTCGTCATCATGATCGGCCGGAAGCGCAGCAGGCAGGCTTCACGGATCGCAGCCTCGGGCGACGCGCCGTGCGTGCGCTCCGCTTCGAGGGCGAAGTCGATCATCATGATGGCGTTCTTCTTGACGATGCCGATCAGCAGGAAGATGCCGATCAGCGCGATCACGCTGAGGTCGGTCTGGTAGAGCAGGAGCGCGAGCAGCGCACCGACCCCTGCCGACGGCAAGGTCGACAGGATCGTGATCGGGTGGACGTAGCTCTCGTAGAGCACGCCGAGCACGATGTAGATCGTCACCAGCGCGCCGAGGATGAGCAACGGCTCGCTCGCGAGCGACGCCTGGAATGCCTGCGCCGTGCCGCCGAAGCTCGCGCGCACGCTCGGCGGCATGCCAAGCTCGCGCGTCGCGCGATTGACGACGTCGACCGCCTGCCCGAGCGACAGGCCCTTCGCGAGGTTGAACGAGATCGTGACCGACGGGAACTGCGACTGGTGCGCGACCGCGAGCGAGGTCGCACGCGGCTCGTAGTGTGTGAACGCGGCGAGCGGGACCTCCGCACCGCTCGACGAGCGGACGTACAGGTCGCGCAGCGTCTCGGGGTGCTGCCAGTACTCGGGCGCGACCTCGAGCACGACGTGGTACTGGTTCTGCTCCGCGTACGTCACCGCGACTTGACGCTGCCCGAAGGCGTCGTACAGCGCGTCGTCGATCTGCTGCGTGGTGAGGCCGAGCCGCGACGCCGTGTCGCGGTCGACCACCAGCGTCGCCTCGAGGCCGCGGTCCTGCTGGTCGCTGTTGACGTCGAGGATGCCGGGCTCGGTGCGCAGCTTCGCGACCAGGCGCGGCGCCCAGGTCGCCAGCTCGTGCACGTCCTCGGCCTGCAGCGTGAACTGGAACTGCGCGTTGCTCGCGCGGCCGCCGATGCGGAGATCCTGCACGGACTGCAGATAGGTCGGCGTGCCGGGCAGCTTCGCGAGCGGAGCGCGCAGCCGCGCGATCACGCCGTCGGCGTCGACACCGCGCTCGGACATGGGCTTCAGCGCGATGAACATGCGCGCGCTGTTCTTCGCCGAGCCGCCGCTGCCGCCGGTGAACGCGAGCACGTTCTCGACCGCGGGGTCCTTGCGGATGACCTCGACCACGTCGGCGAGCTTCTTCCGCATGGCCTGGAACGACACGTCCTGCGCCGCCTGGATGGCACCCGTCAAGCGTCCGTTGTCCTGCTGCGGGAAGAAGCCCTTCGGCACCACGGTGAACAGCCACACGTTGAGCACGACCATGGCGAGCGTGATCGCGAGCATGAGGCGCGCGTGGCGCAGCGACCAGTCGAGGCTCGTGCGGTACGCGGACGTCATGCCGTCGAGGACGCGGCCGGTCGCCGAATCGAGCCAGCCGCGGCGACGCTCGGCTTCCTCGTCGTGACGCTCGCGGCGCAGGAGGAGGCCGCACATCATCGGTGTGGTCGTCATCGAGACCACGAGCGAGATCGTGATCGCGATGGTCAGCGTCGCCGCGAACTCGCGGAACAGACGCCCGACCATGCCGCCCATGAGCAGGATCGGGATGAACACCGCAACCAGCGACACGCTCATCGACAGCACCGTGAAGCCGATCTCGGAGGCGCCGCGCAGTGCCGCCTCGCGCGGCGGCAGCCCCTGCTCGACGTAGCGGCTCGCGTTCTCGAGCACGACGATCGCGTCGTCGACGACGAAGCCGGTCGCGATGGTCAGCGCCATCAGCGACAGATTGTCGAGGCTGTAGCCGCAGAGGTACATGACGCCGAACGTGCCGATCAGCGACACGGGGACCGCGACGCTCGGGATCAGCGCCGCGCGCACGTTGCGCAGGAACGCGAACACCACCAGCGTCACCAGCAGCACCGCGATCACCAAGGTCAGCTCGACGTCGTGCAGCGAGCCGCGGATCGCCGGGGTGCGGTCGAGGACGATCTCGGTGTGGATCGCGGCCGGCAGCGCCGCGGTGAGCTGCGGCAGGGCCGCACGGACGTGGTCGACGGTGGAGAGGATGTTCGCGCCCGGGCTGCGAAACAGCACCACCAGCACCGCGGGACGGACGTTCGCGAGGCCGCCGGTGCGGACGTCCTCGACCGAGTCGCTGACGTTCGCGACGTCCTCGAGTCGCAACGCCGCGCCGTTGCGGTACGAGATCACGACCGGGCGGAAGTCGGCGGCGTGGCGCAGCTGGTCGTTGGTCTCGATCTGCCAGCTGTCGTCGCCGTCGTGCACGCGGCCCTTGGGGCGCAGCAGCGTCGTCGACTGGATCGCCGTGCGCACGTCGGCGAGTGCCAGGCCGTGGTGCGCGAGCGCGGTCGGATTGACGTCGACCCGCACCGCCGGCAGCGAGCTGCCGCCGACCACGACCTGCCCGACGCCTTCGACCCGCGACAGGCGCTGCTGCAGCACGGTCGACGCGGCGTCGTAGAGCTGCCCGGTGGTCAGCGTGTCCGACGTCAAGGCCAGGATGAAGATCGGTGCGTCGCCCGGGTTGACCTTCCGGTAGCTCGGGTTGCTCGGCAGGTTCGCCGGCAGGTAGCCGCGTGCCGCGCTGATCGCGGCCTGCACGTCGCGTGCGGCACCGTCGATGTCGCGATCGAGGTCGAACTGGAGGACGATCGAGGTCGCCCCGAGGTAGCTCGTCGAGGTCATCTCGGTGACCCCGGCGATGCGTCCGAATTGCCGCTCGAGCGGGGCCGCGACCGAGGTCGCCATGGTCTCGGGGCTCGCCCCGGGCAAGCCCGCCGACACCTGGATGGTCGGGAAGTCGACCTGGGGCAAGGGCGCCACCGGCAGCAGCGTGAAGCCGACGATGCCCGCGAGCGTCAGGCCGACCGTCAAGAGCGTGGTCGCGACCGGGCGACGGATGAACGGCGCCGACAGGCTCATGGCCGGCCCGCCTCCGGCGTCGAGCCGACGTCGTGCGCCGTGAAGAACGCGTGCGCGCGCTTCGCGAGGCGGTCGAACCACAGGTAGATGACCGGCGTGGTGTAGAGCGTCAGCGCCTGGCTGACGATCAGCCCGCCGACGATCGCGATGCCGAGCGGACGCCGCAGCTCCGCGCCGACACCCGTGCCGAGCGCCAGCGGCAGCGCGCCCAGCAGCGCCGCCATGGTCGTCATCAGGATCGGCCGGAAGCGCAGCAAGCAGGCCTCGTGGATCGCGTCCTCGGGCGACTTGCCGTCGCTGCGCTCGGCCTCGAGCGCGAAGTCGATCATCATGATCGCGTTCTTCTTGACGATGCCGATCAGCAGCAGGATGCCGATCAGCGCGATCACCGTGAGCTCGGTGCGGCAGACCATGAGCGCGAGCAGCGCGCCGACTCCGGCCGACGGGAGCGTGGACAGGATCGTGATCGGGTGGACGTAGCTCTCGTAGAGCACGCCGAGCACGATGTAGACGGTGATCAGTGCCGCGAGGATCAGGAGCGGCTCGTTCGCGAGCGACGCCTGGAACGCCTGTGCCGTGCCCTGGAACGCGCCCCGCACCGACGGCGGCAGGCCGAGCGCGCGCGTGACCTGCTCGACGACCTCCACCGCCTCGCCGAGCGACACGCCCGGCGCCAGATCGAACGAGATGGTCACCGCGGGAAACTGGCCGCGGTGCGCGATCGACAGCGGCGCGGTGGTCTGGCGGGTCTTGGTGATCGCGGCGAGCGGCACCTGTCCGCCGGTCGTGCCGCCGACGTGGAGGCTCTTCAGCGCGTCGGTGCCGTCCTGGAACTCCGGTCCGACCTCGAGCACCACCCGGTACTGGTTCAGCTGCGTGAACATCGTCGACACTTGACGCTGGCCGAAGGCGTCGTAGAGCGTGTCGTCGACGAGCTGCGGTGTGACGCCGAGACGCGCGGCGGTGGTGCGGTCGATGTCGAGTGCGAGGCGCGGACCGTCGTCCTGCTGGTCGCTGCTCACGTCGCGCAGCTCGGGGCGCGCGGCGAGTGCGGCGACCAGCTGCGGTGCCAGGCGGCGCAGCTCGGCCGCGTCGGGGTCTTCCAGCGTGTACTGGTACTGCGTGCGCGTGACCTGGCTCTCGACCGTCAGGTCCTGCACCGGCTGCAGGTAGAGACGGATGCCCTGCACGTCCGCGACGGCAGGGGCGAGACGGCGGATGACGTCGCTCGCGGAGTCGCGGCGCTCCGCGTGCGGCTTCAGCGTGATCAGGATGCGGCCCGTGTTCATGGTCGCGTTGGTGCCGTCGACGCCGATGAACGAGGACAGGCTCGCGACCGCCGGGTCGCGCGCGATGACGTCGGCGAGCGCCTGCTGGCGCTCCGCCATCGCCGCGAACGAGATGCCCTGCGGGGCGTCCGACGTGCCGACGGTGACGCCGGTGTCCTCGAGTGGGAAGAAGCCCTTCGGCACCACGGCGTAGAGCACGAAGGTCAGGACGAGCACGCCGGCTGCGACCCAGAGCGTCGCCCGCTGGTGCGCGAGCACGTAGCCGAGCGTGCGGTCGTAGAAGGCCACTGCACGCTCGAAGGCGCGCTCCGACGCGGCGGCGAGACGGCTCTGCTTCGTCGCGTCGCGGTGGCGCAGCAGGCGCGCGCACATCATCGGTGTCAGCGTCAGCGAGACCACCGCCGACAGCAGGATCGCGGCCCCGAGCGTGACCGCAAACTCGCGGAACAGACGTCCCACGACGTCGCCCATGAACAGCAGCGGGATCAGGACCGCCACCAGCGACACCGTCAAGGACAGGATGGTGAAGCCGATCTCGGCGGCCCCTTCGAGCGCCGCCTCGAGCGGCGCCATGCCCTGCTCGACGTAGCGCGCGACGTTCTCGATCATCACGATCGCGTCGTCGACCACGAAGCCGGTCGCGATGGTGAGCGCCATCAGCGACAGGTTGTTCAGGCTGAAGCCGAGCAGGTACATGACGCCGAACGTGCCGACCAGCGACAGCGGCACCGCGACCGCCGGGATCAGCGTACCGGCGAGGCTTCGGAGGAACAGGAAGATCACGCCGACCACGAGCACGACCGACAACACCAGCTCGAACTGGACGTCCGCAACCGAGCCGCGGATGGTCGTCGTGCGGTCGGTGAGCTGGGTGATGCGCACGCTCTGCGGCAGCGTGCTCGCGAGCTGCGGCAGCAGCTTCTGGATGCGGTCGACCACGCCGATCACGTTCGCGCCCGGCTGGCGCTGCACGTTCAGGATGACGGCGCGCGACGCGTGCGGCGCGTCCGCCGCCGCCGCCGACCACATCCATGCCGCCTGCTCGACGTTCTCCGCGTCGTCGCTCACGTCGGCGACGTCGGCGAGGCGGACCGCGGCGCCGTTGCGGTACGCGATCACCAGCGGCCGGTAGTCCGCGCTCGACAGCAGCTGATCGTTGGCGCCGATCGTAAACGACCGCGCCGGACCGTCGAAGCTGCCCTTCGCTTGATTGACGTTCGCCGCGGCGAGCGCCGCCCGTACCTGCTCGAGCGTGAGGTCGTACGCGGCCAGCGCGGTCGGATTGACGCGGATGCGCACCGCGGGTCGCTGGCCGCCGCCGATGCCGACCAGGCCGACGCCGGGCACCTCGGCGATCTTCTGTGCGAGCCGCGTCTCGGCGAGGTCCTCGACCTGGGGCAGCGGCAGCGTGTCCGAGGTGAGCGCGAGCGTCAGGATCGGCGCGTCGGCCGGATTGACCTTGCTGTAGACCGGCGGGTTCGGCAGGTCGCGCGGCAGGTACGTACCCGACGCATTGATCGCCGCCTGGACCTCCTGCTCGGCGACGTCGAGCCCGAGATCGAGCGCGAACTGCAGCGTGATCAGCGAGCTGCCGGCCGAGCTCGTCGACGTCATGCGCGCCAGTCCCGGCATCTGGCCGAGCTGTCGCTCGAGCGGGGCGGTCACGGACGACGTCATCACGTCCGGGCTCGCGCCCGGGTAGAACGTGACCACCTGGATCGTCGGGTAGTCGACCTGCGGCAGCGCTGCGACCGGCAGGTTCCGCCAGGCGAGCGCGCCGGCGAGGAACAGCGCGACCATCAGCAGCGTGGTCGCGACCGGGCGCAGGATGAAGGGCCGCGAGACGTTCACGAGCCGTCGCGCGCCTCCTGCTGCCCATCAGGGCTCTGCATCGCGACCACGGAGCCGGCGCGCAGATCCTGCGTGCCGTCGACGACCACCAGCTCGCCCGGTGCGAGCCCGCCGGTCACCGAGGTGTCGTCCTGCTCCTCCGGTCCGAGTGCCACCGGTCGCAGGTCGACCTTGTTCTCGTTGCCGACGACGTAGACGAAGGCGCCGTCGTTGCCGTGCTGGATCGCCGCGGACGGCACCAGCGTCGCGTGCGCGCGGACCTCGAGCAGCAGGCGCGCGTTGACGAACTGGTTCGGAAACAGCGCGCCGTCCGCGTTCGCGAACTCGGCCTTGACGTGGATGGTCCCGGTTGCCGGATCGATCGCGTTGTCGATCGTGAGCACGCGGCCGGTCGCGAGCACGTTCTGGCCGTCGCGGTCGCGCGCTTCGACCTCGAGCATCGCACCACCGCGCAGCTTCGGCAGCAGCAGCGGCAGATCGTCCTCGGGCAGCGTGAAGACGACGCCGATCGGCGCAACCTGGGTCAGCGTGACGATGCCGCCCGCGTCGCTCGCGTGCACGATGTTGCCCGGGTCGACGATGCGCAGGCCGAGGCGTCCGGTGAACGGTGCCGTGATGTGCGCGTAGTCGAGCTGCAGGCGCGCCTGGTCGATCTGTGCCTGGTCGCTCGCCAGCGCGGCGTCGTACTGGCGAACGAGCGAGTCCTGCGTGTCGAGCTGCTGCTTGGGGATCGAGTTCTGCTTGACGAGGGTCTGGTAGCGCTTCAGGTCGACCTTCGCGTTCTCGAGCAGCGCGCGGTCGCGCGCCATCTGGCCCCCCGCCTGCTCGACCTGAACCTGGAACGGGCGCGGGTCGATCTCCGCGAGCAGCGTACCCTGCTGCACGGTGTCGCCCTCCTTGAAGTGCACCGCGACCAGCTCGCCGTCGACGCGCGTGCGCACCGTGACGTTCGCGAGCGGCGTGACCGTGCCGATGCCGTCGAGCCAGACGCGTACATCGCCCTCGTGCGCCGCGACGGCACGCACCGGCACGGCGCGCGCGGCCGCGTCGCGGCCGTGTGCCGCTGCGGACGTGTCACGGGTCGCGGTGGCGGCGATCCGCCAGCCGCCCAGTGCGACGATCGCCAGCACGCCGAGGACGATCCAGCGCCGACGCATGTCCTTCGAACGCACGGGCGGCCGGTTTCCGTCGCTCACGAGCCGCGCTCCTTGCGCGGGCCGCGCAGCCCGCGCACCGCGGCCAGCGAGAAGCGCGTGACGTGCCCCGCGATCCGCTCGATCTCCCGCGCCGGCGTCAGCTCCGGGTAGAGCCGTGCAACGATCGGCGCGCTGTGCCGGTAGAACGTGCACTGCGCGACCACGCTCAGCGTGCAGAGCCGCACGTCCTCTTCGCTCGCGTCCGGGCCGAGCAGGTCCCGCAAGATCGCCGCCAGCTGCTCGTGGTTGGCGCGCATGCGGCGTCGCACCAGGCGATCGAGGGCCGGCGTCGGCTCGATCATCTCGCGCGCCAGGAGGCGTGCGAACCAGGCCGGCCGCCGCGGATCGAGGAGCCGCGTGAGGAACGCCGTGACGTGTTGCCGCAGTCGTTCCTCGGGAGCGCGCGTCGCGTCGGCGTCGTCCTCCTGCGGCCCGCGCAGCTCCGCCATGCGCTGCTCCGCGTACTCGAACACCGCCGCGTAGAGGCCTTCCTTGTTGCCGAAGTGGTAGGCGGTGGAGGCGACGTTGGCGTCGGCGCGCCGCGCGATCTCCTGCAGCGTGGCGCCGCGGAAGCCTTCCTCGGCGAAGACCTCGACCGCCGCCTCCAGGAGCCGCCGCCGCGTCTCCGCGGCGCGCGTCGTCTGTCCCGATTCCATTTGAACGTACATTTAAAATGTACGTTCAAATCACGCAAGCGGGGTGCTCGGCGAAGGTGACGACGCCGGACGCCGAGGGCCCGGACGGGCGCGCGCCGAGTGCGGGGGGACCGTCGCGTGCGCCTGTGGCCGCGCCAACGGCTCGTCGTCGTGGTCGCCGATCGCAGGGGCGCCGTGCGGACAGCGGCTGACAGGCACAAGGTTTGTCGTCGCGTGCGATGTGACGGCGTGCGATGAAGCCCGCCAGCGTCATGAGTGGCCTGCAGAGACAGGCGACGCCGGTGCTCCTGGCCGCACTCGGTGTGCTGCTGCTCGCACACGGAGGACACTTCTATGCGGTCGACAACTACGCCGTGTACTTGACGGGCGAGGCGTTCGTCGACGGGCATCTCGACATCGAGCAAGGTCTCGGCACCGTCGTCGGCGCAGACGGCCGCTCCTACGGCATGTACACCTTCGGTCTGCCGATGCTGCAGTCCGCCTTCGCGATCGTGGGTGGGCTCGCGGACGCTCGCTGGCCGGGCGGGTTTCGATGGCTCGCCGGACCTTCGGTGAGCATCTATTACCCCGAGTCGTTCGGGGTGTTCGCGGCGTCGCTGGTGACCTGTCTCTTCGGTGCGTTCACCATCGCCGAGGTGTGGGTCGTCTCCGCTGCGCTGGGCTACGCGCGACGCAGCGCCGCGCTCGTGACGCTGATCGCACTGTTCTCGACCCAGCTGTGGCCGGCGGCACGCGACAGCTTTCCGCAGATCGTGGTCGCCTTCTGCATCCTGGCGGCGATCGGCCATCTCGCGACGTGGCGCGACCCGGCCTTCCGTCGTGCGCCGCTCGTCGTCGGCTGCTTCCTCGGGCTCTTGATCGCCGTGCGGCCCTTCGATGCGGTGCTCGCGGTGCCGCCGATCGGGGTCTACGCGCTGTGGCAGGAGCGCGACGAAATTCGGCGACGGACGCACGTGTTCACGCGCTCGCTGCTGGCGCTGGCGCTGCCGATGGTGCTGAGCGCGCTGCTGGTCGGTGCACACAACGCCGCACGCTTCGGAAGCCCGTTCGTGTTGATCCCGGCGGGACAGACGACGATCGCGTTCAACAACCCCATCCTCGACGGCATGTACGGGCTGCTGCTCAGTGGGCACCGCGGCATCGTGTTCTACTCTCCGCCGGTGGTGCTGGGAGTCGTGGGTCTCGTGCTGCTCGCACGGCGCCGGCCCGCCGAGGCGCTGCTGTTCGGCATCCTCATCGTCGCCTTCGTGCTGTCGTACGCACGCTACGCGCTGTGGGATGCCGGCGTGTCCTGGGGCGGACGCTTTCTGGTGCCCATCGTCGCGCTGGCGGTTCTACCGGTCGGTGAGCTGCTGCAGCGCAACCGGGCGCTGGCGGCTGCGGTCCTCGCGCTCGGCGTGATGGGCTTCTTCGTGCAGGTGATGGCAACGTCCGTCGACTTCCACCGCATCGCCGTGCGCTTCGCCGCGTCGTCGGCCGGGGCCGGAATCTCGAATCCGATCCTGCTGCACTGGGCATCGCTGCGTGGCGGGGAGAACCTGGACTGGTTCCTGTTCCGCGTCGCGCGCGCGCACGGCTGGTTGCCGGCGGTCGCGTACGCGTGCGTCCCGATCCTCTTGCTCGCGTGTGCGATCCGGGGACTCCGACGCGCGGAGCAGGCCGGCGTGATCGGTGATCACCGTGTCGAAGCGGTGCGGCGTGCCGCCCGACGCACCGACGCTCGTGCACGCACCGCCGCGAGCGCGTCAAGCATCTGACCCCCCGCGGCGTGGCGAGCGCACGCGCGACCCGAAGCCGAGCGGCCACCGAGGGAGCGCGCAGAGGGGGAGTCGCTGCGCTCCCGCAACGAGCGCCCGGACGAGCCGC
>JAIEPK010000519.1 GCA_019749875.1 Candidatus Binatia bacterium
GATCCGTCGTGCGCGGCGGAATGCGGCGGTCGCGAGTGCGTCCAGTCGGCGCAGCAGGACTTCCGCTCGTGCACCGAGTCGACCTGCCCGACGGAGTCGGCCGCGGTGGACGCCGCCTGCACGACGGACCGTCGCAGCGAGGCGTGCCGCACGGCGCGCGAGACGCTGCGGACCTGTGCACAGGGCTGCCGCGACACGCTGCAGTCGGCACGTCAAGCATGCCGGGAAGAGACGTCGACCTGCCTCGATTCGTGCCCGCGCATCGATGCCACCGGCAAGGACCGCGCGTGCGTGCACGATTGCGTCGCCGATGCCCGCACGTGCCTCGATCCCGCGCACGACACCCTGAAGGAATGCCGCAGCGGCTGCTCCGACCTGAAGGACGCGGCGCGCGAGGCGTGCACCGCGGACCGCAGCTCGGATGCCTGCAGCAGTGCGCGCACCGCGCTCGAGTCCTGCTACGACGCGTGCTCCGAGCCGTTCCTCGACGCCGCGTCGGAGTGCTTCTCCGGAACGCAGGCATGCGTCACCGCCTGCCCGGCCGCGACCGAGTGACGGCGCCCCCCCGCGTCGCTCGGCTCGTCCCGCAACGGGCGGGATGACGTCCGTGGCCCGTCCGACGCTCGCGTGCGGCCTCTCTCTCGCGCGGCAGCAGCGACGTCGGCGGGCCGCGGCTCGCACCGCCGCCCGTACGTCGACCTCCGCCTCCGCTCCTGCTTTTCCTCACCTGTGAGGATGCCCACCGTGCGGCGAATCCCCGAGGACGCGCTGATCGTCACGATCCGCCGGCTGCTGCGGCCGGTGGTGCGGCAGCTGCTCGCATGGGGCGTGTCGTACCCGGTGTTCGATCGCGTGGTGCGCGGGCTCTTCGTCGAGGTCGCGGAGGACGACTTCGCGCTGCCCGCGAAGAAGCAGACCGACAGCCGCGTCTCGCTCGTGACCGGCATCCACCGCAAGGAGATCGCGCGCCTGCGCCGACTGCCGCGCGAAGAACGCAACGCGCCGCCGCTCGAACGCTCGGTGGTGACCCGCGTGATCGGTCGCTGGCTGTCGCGCCCGCCGTACGCCGATCGCTCGGGCCGCGCGCGGCCGCTGCCGTACGAGCGCGCGGGCCGCGCCCGCGCGAGCTTCGCCGCCCTGGTCGCCGACGCCGGCTTCGACGGCCCGGTGCGCTCGGTGCTCGACGAGATGCTGCGCATCGGCGCCGCGACCTTTCGCGACGACGGGACGGTCGTGCTCGAGAGCGAGGCGCACCTGCCGACGCGTGATCTCGGCACCAAGCTCGACTTGCTCGGCTCGGAGCCGGCCGAGCTGTTCCGCACCATCGCGCACAACATCGATGCACCCGATGCGCCCTGGCTGCAGAGGAAGGTCGTCTACGACAACGTCGGTGCCGCTGCGCTGCCGGCGCTGCGCAGCGCCGCACGCGAAGAGGGCGAGGCGCTGATGCGGCGCGCCAACGCGCTGCTCGGCGCGCAGGACCGCGATCGCAATCCCGGCGCTCCGGGCGGTGCACGCTCGCGGGTCGTGCTCGCGACCTACTGGTACGAGGAGCCGGTCGAGCCGGCGAGCGACGCCGCCGGCACCGCCGCGACCGGTACGACACAAGAGAAGCGTACCCTGCCGGGCCGCATCACCGCTCGCGGCGCGACCCCGAAGAGGTCCGAATGAAGCTGACCGCCACCGTCCATCGCGTCGTCTCGCTCGCTCTGCTCGCCTGCCTCGCCGGCTGCGCGGGCGGCGGCATCTCGTCCGACGGCGGGCCGATCGGTACCGGCATCACCGCCTCGGTCGCGGGCAACGTGGTCGCCGTGGTGGCGAGCAGCGACGCGACGCAGGCGACGGCGCTCGATCTGCCCGCGGTCACCGTTTCGATCGACGAGGTGGGAGTCGAGACCAGCACCGACGCCGAGGGAAATTTTTCGCTCGACGGGGACTTCGCCGGGGCGTTGACCGTACGCTTCCGCAGCGGAGACGTGGAGGGGACGCAGCAGGTCGACGTGCCGACCGGCGCACTGGTGGTGCTCGCCGACGTCGTGGTGGCGGCGGGCCAGGTCGATGCCGAGGCGGGACGACAGGTGGGCTTCCTCGCGCGCGTGCTGCGTACGGACTGCGCCGCTTCCGAGCTGGTGGTCGAGGACGATCGCAAGGAGCCGCGCCAGTTCCTGGTCCGGCTGGTCGACGACACCCGCTTCGTCCGGCGCGACGGCTCGGACGCGTCCTGCGGCGACGTCGCGCAGCGCGCGCAGATCGCCATCGACGGCGTGTTCGCCCCCGACTCGGGCACCGGCAGCACCGTCACCGCCCTGTCGATCACCCTCGGCGCGGAGCGCGGCACCCGGCCCGACGTCGTCGACGACGTGCCGTTCGCCGGGATCGTCGCACAGGTGCGCTGCGCCGCCGGGACCTTGACGGTCGCGGACGCGGAGCAGCGCACGCGCGTGCGGCTCGATGCCGAGACCACGATCCGCGATCGCTCGGGCGCGACGCTGACCTGCGCGGACGTCGGCGTCGGTGACCGCGTCGCCGGGCTGGGGCGCCTGCGCGTCAAGCAAGCGGGGGCGATCGACGCCACCACGCTCGTCGTCGGCATGGGGGCGACGTCGGCCGACGTGCGTCTGTCCGGCGAGGTGGTCGGCAAGGACTGCACGCAGGACGTCCTGCAGCTCGACGACGGCGACGCGGTGGCCGCGGTGCGCATCGGGCCGCAGACCGTGGTCGATCCGGTGCTGTCGTGCGATCAGATCCCGCTCGGCGCACGCGTGCGCGGGCTCGGGCGCGTGCAGAGCGACGATCCCGACGTGCTCCTCGCCGTGCGTCTCGCGGTACGCCGTCCCGCTCGCTGACAGCGGCTGGACACGTGCACGCCATAGACCCGCGCACCGTGATCTTGCAAAACGTTTTCCGCTTTTGTCCGCCGGAGCTCCTGCCGATGTTGCACGAGTCCGGGGGGCAGGAGTGAGCATCATCATCGCCGAGGACAACCGCGTCGCCGCGAAGCTGCTCGAGATGCAGCTCGCCGCGTTGGGCTTCAGGACCACGACCGTCGCATCGGGCGGCGAGGTTCTCGAGGTCGTGCGGTCGTGCGCGGACGTCGAGCTGCTGATCACCGATCTCGAGATGCCGGGCATGAGCGGCGTCGATGTCATCCGCACCCTGCGACACGATCCGCGGTGGTGCCGGCTGCCGATCGTGGTCGCGACCGGCAATGCCGACGTGCAGCACGCGCGCCAGGTCGCGTCGCTGCAGGTGCACCACTATCTCGTCAAGCCCGTGCACCGCGCGCAGCTCGAGAGCACCGTCCGTGCGGCACTCGCCGAGCGCGCGGTCGCGCTGGTCTCGCCGCAGGAGGTCATGCAGCGCCTGTCGGTCGACGAGGCGGGCTATCGCGTGCTGCTCGAGAGCTTCCTGTCGCTGGTCGACGACGCCCTGCAGCGGCTGGGCGAGGTGCCGATGGCCGACGGGCTGCCGCCGGACCTGCCGCTGCGCGAGCTGGAGGAGGCGGCCGAGCTCCTGAACATCGGACGACTCCAGGCGCTGGCGGCCCGCCTTCGCAAGGCGGACGGTCGTGGTGCGCACGATGCCGACGCACACGAGCGGCTCGGCACGCTGCTGCACATGGTGTCGGGCTCGCTGCGCGCGACTGCCGACGCGCCCTCGTCCGCCGGCTGATCCAGGGGGCCGGTGCCGGTCGTGGCGACCGTCGAGGTCGTCACGCGGTGATGCGCGACGTCACCGGTCGCCGGCGCGGACCTTCGCGAGCGCGGTGCGCGCCATGCCGCCGATGCCGGGCGACTCGATGCCGTTGTGGATCATGAGCGTCTCGATCGCCTCCATGATCACCGCGAAGCGGAACGCCGCCCACACGCTGAAGTAGTGCAGGTCGCGCAGCCGGAAGCCGGCGTGCTCCTCGTACTCGCGAACGGTCTCGGCGAGGCTCGGGAAGCCCGCGATGCCCGGCAGTCCGATCGCGTTGGTGAGGAAGTCGTTCATGAACACGAACCACGCGACGTCGGCCTCGGGCGGACCGAGGCACGCCATCTCCCAGTCGAGGACGGCGACCGGCGTGAAGTCGCGGTACATCATGTTGCTGATGCGTGCGTCGCCCCAGTTGAGCACCAGTCGATCGTCCGCGGGCTTGTGGGTCTCGAGCCAGACCAGCGTCTGATCGAGCTCGCCGGTGGCGCGCCCGCCGGCCGCCCAGCCGAGATACTCGCGGTAGTACGCGAGCTGTTGCTCGAAACCCATCGGCCCGTACAGCGGGCGATCGAGGAACTCGAAGCCGAGCTTCTTCCAGTCGAGCGTGTGGATGCGTGCGAGCACGGCGATCGAGCGTCGCCACAGTGCGTCCTGCTGCTCGGCCGACGCTTCCGCGACCCAGCCGGCGATCGCATACGGCGGATTGTCCGCGGGCACCACGCCGTCGAGCTTCTCCATCACGTAGAACGGACCGCCGAGGACGTGCTCGTCCTCCTCGAACCACAGCATGCGCGGGACGGGAATGTCGGTGTGCGTGCCGAGGATCTCCATGCAGCGGTACTGGAGGCGCATGTCGTACTCGGGGAACACGCCGCGGCCGTGCGGCCGCACGCGCGCGACGAAGCCGCCGCTCTTCTCGACGCGCTCGCTGCCGCTGCCGCCCTCGCTCCAGCGCGCGTCGAAGAGCAGCGTCGTGTTCGAATGCCCGGCGCCCTCGGGGATCTTCAGGTCCGAGATCTCGAGGCTGCCTGAACCGGCGGGCAGGTGTCGCTGCAGCCAGCCGGTGAGCTTCTGACGGATGCCTTCGAGATCCTGCGTCGCGACGATGGCCATTCCCGGCGGATACCTCGATCCACGCGCCGCCACAACGACGCGTCGCATATCGAGCGCTACAGGAGCGTGCCGCGCAGAACGAAGCTCGCGACGCTGAAGTAGATCACCAGCCCGGTGACGTCGACGAGCGTCGCGACGAACGGCGCCGAGGCGCTCGCCGGATCGAAGCCGAGGCGGCGCAGCACGAACGGCAGCATCGAGCCGGCCAGCGTGCCGAAGGTCACCACGCCGATCAGGCTGCCGGCGACGGTGCAGGCGATCAGCATGTAGTGCTCGCCGTAGGGCTTGAACATCAGCTGCCAAGCAAGGATGCGGATCATGCCGATCGACGCGAGGATGCCGCCGAGCACGAGCCCGGAGGCGAGCTCACGCCGGACGACGCGCCACCAGTCGCGCAGCCGCACCTCGCCGAGCGCCATGGCGCGAATCACCAGCGTCGTCGCCTGCGAGCCCGAGTTGCCGCCGCTCGAGATGATCAGCGGGATGAACAGCGCGAGGATCACCGCGCGCTCGATCTCCTGCTGGAAGTAGCCCATCGCGGTCGCGGTGAGCATCTCGCCGAGGAACAGCGCGGCGAGCCAGCCGGCGCGCTTGCGCGCCAGCGTGAAGAAGTCGGTCGCGAGGTAGGGCGCGTCGAGCGCCTCGGTACCACCCATCTTCTGGATGTCCTCGGTGGCTTCTTCCTGCACGACCTCGACGATGTCGTCGATCGTGACCACGCCCTTCATGCGACCCTCGCCGTCGACCACCGGCAGCGCGAGGAAGCGGTGCGCCTCGAACAGGCGACTGAGCGCCTCCTGGTCGGTGTCGTCGCTGACGGTGACCAGCTCCTTGCGCATGATGTCGGCGATGCGCGCGCCCGGCTCGGCCGCGAACAGCTCGCGGAACGAGACGGTGCCGACCAGACGCTGGTCCGCGTCGAGCACGTAGGCGTAGTAGGGCCCCTCGCGGTGCTCGCGTGCGTAGCGGCGCAGGTAGCTGATCGCCTCAGTGACGGTCATCTGCGGGCGCAGCCGCGCGTAGTGCGGGTTCATGAGGCCGCCGGCCTCGTCGTCGGCGTAGGCGAGCAGTCCGCCGACCTCGCGCCGCGTGACCGGGTCGAGCAGGTCGAGCAACGAGCCGCGGGTCTCGGGTGGGGCGTGCTGCACCAGATCGGCCGCGTCGTCCGGCGGCAGGAGGCGCAGCCAGGCGCGGCGCTCGTCGGCCGGCAGGCCGAGCAGCAGCTCCGCCTGCTCGGGCGTGGCGCGGGTGAGGAAGAGGTCCTCTCCTTCGCGCCGCGGCAGCAGCGACAGCGCGCGCTGCCGCTCGTCGGCGTCGAGCAACGGCCAGCACTCCGCGAGCTCGGCGCCGGTCAGCTCCTCGACGTCGACCTCGCGTGCGAGCTCGTCGGTCGGGGGACTCGAGGGGGAAGGACTCATTCGGTCGGAACTCCGCCGTGCCCGCGGGTTCAGACCGAGCGGGGACGACTACGTCAAGCGGCTCTGCGAGCCGAAGCGGCTACTGCCAGGGTCGTCGTTGCCCATGCGGTCGGAGTAGTCCCCGGGCGCGCGCGACGCAACCCCGAACGCGGCGGCCGGTCGGCACGGCCCCCGGAGTAGAGCGCGAGTGTCGTCCGTCATGGCGACCCCGATGCGATCGCATCGCGCGTCATCCTGGCAACCTGCCGGATCCGCCGATCGCGGGGTGGGCCGGGACCGCGGCGCGGCGCGGCGGCGCTCAAGCCGCCGCCGTGTCATGTCGAGTCATGAGGTCGAGAGGGGGTGGCCGATGAAGACGACGGCTCGATTGCTGACGACGTTGTGCCTGGGAATGACGATCTCTCTGATCTACGGATCGAGCACCGCGCATGCGGTGCTCGGTGACGCGTACTCGGTGAGCAAGCAAGCGGACGGGATCCCGCTCAACTCGTTCACGACCGTCGTCAAGCGCAAGCTGCCGCCCGGCAGCTATGCGGTGACCTCGACCGGCATCATCCGCAACTCGAACACCCTCGAGGTCGCGTACATCGAGTGCGTCATCGAGAACAGGCCGGACGTGAGCGCGAACTTCGTGGACTCGGAGTTCGTGACGCCGGTCGCGCTGGGCCCCGGCGTCCCCGGCGCCGGAACGTGGGCGCTCACCACGACCGTCGAGGTCACCGGCGACGGCGGCACCGTCGGGGTGTCCTGCGTCAGCTTCGGCCCGGCGCCGCAATCCGACTTGAAGGCGTGGTGGCCATCGCTCGTCGCGGTCAAGGTCCGCAAGGTATCCCACAAGCTGATTCCCTGACGAGGACACCGCACTAGTGTCCCGCCTCCCAAATCTCCGCAACATCCAGCCGCCGATGCATCCCCGCCGGCTGCGTTGCACTCCCTGCGGTGTAGGACGTGGCTACGCCTCGGTCGCGCGCCTTGCCGGCGGGGCGCCTCGACGCCTGGCTGTCGCGGATATTTGAGAGACGGAACACTAGGGGTGCCGCGTGGGACGCACCACCTCGCGGTGCAGCACCACGTGACCGTGCGTGATCGTCACGCGTGGTGCGGGCGCGAGCGTGAGCTCGCGCCCGTCGGCGCTCGCACCCGTGCGCACGTCGAACCGGAACCCGTGCCAGGGACACGTGACGCAGCCGTCGTGCACCGGCACCGCGTCGAGCGGCCCGAACCAGTGCGGACAGGTGGTCGCGTGCGCGAGGATCTCGCCCGCGACGTCGACCACGCGAAAGGGCGTCCCGGCGAGCTCGATCACGAACGGGAGGCGCGCACGTACCTCGGTGAGGGTTCCTAGATCGAGCGCTACCGCCACGCGCGCCGCATCGTTGCCCGGACCGGTGGACGCGTCGGCCGGCATGTCCCCGATGGCGGCCGTCGCGGCGATGCGCGCGCAAGCGGCCTCGCGTGCGATCATCATCGCCTCGTCCTCGTCCCACAGGCGACGGTAGAGCTCGATGTAGCGTGCTCCGATCCGCGCGAGCTTCGCGGCCGGTGCCGCGGGCACGTGGAACTCGACGACGACGCCGGTCTCGTTCGCCGTGCGCGGCACGAGCCGTACGCGGATCTCGCTGCCTCGTCCCGGACCGTCCAGTGTGACGACCCGATAACGGTTCCGCGCGGGATCGGCGTCGAGCTCGACCACCTGCGCGCGCGCAGGATCGCCCGGCTGCGCCACGAGCTTGACGCGCCAGCCGCGCGGGCCGGGTGCGAGCGGCGCGACGCTCGCGAACGTGCTCGCGTGCAGCCACGGCAGGTGCTCCCAGTCGTGAACGTTCTCCCACACCCGCCGCAGGCTCGCCGCGACGTCCCGCCGGTAGGTCGCGGCGAGCACCAGGGCGCACGCCGTGGACGAACCGCCGTCGTCGGCCGTCTCCTGCATCATGACTCGCTCCCTGTATGCCGTGGCGGGGCGCCCGCCAAGGCCGTCGCCCGCGCGCACGTCCCGGCCCGTGCGGCGAGGCCGCACGACGCCGGAAAAGCGGCCCGCGACGCTCAAGTCCGGCGCCGAACGGCTCGAAAGGCTGGCGCCGGGAGGGATTGGTATTGCACTCGGACGCCGCCGTGATCACCGCGGGCGCGAGCGAGGCGCTCGCACCGCAGACCGTGCCGATCGACGGCGTGGACGCGCTCGCGCTGCAGCGTCTCCGCGCCGACGTCATCGGACACGACACGGTGCCCAGCGCGCCGACGATCCTGTTCGAGATCCTGCAGATCCTCGAGGACGAGAACGCGGGGCTGCGCGACCTGTTCGGTGCGATCGAGCGCGATCCCGGGCTCACCGCGAAGCTGCTGCGCACCGCGAACAGCAGCTTCTTCGGCCAGGCGCGCACGGTGGATTCCGTCGAGCGCGCCGTCACGGTGCTGGGCGTCGCGATGGTCCGCAGCCTCGCCGTGAGCGTCGCGGTGTTCCACAGCGTCGGCGACTCGCTGTCCGCGGCCGCGGTCGACAAGATCTGGCACCACTCGCTCGCGACCGCGACCACGGCACGCCTGCTCGCGACGCGCACCAAGCTGGGCGATCGCGACGACGCCTTCACCGCCGGCTTGCTGCACGACGCTGGACGCATGCTGCTGATGCGGCGTTTCCCCGAGCTGTACCGCGATCCCGAGGCCGAGGCCGGCATCGAGGACGTCGAGCGGAGCCACGTCGGCGTCGATCACGGCGTGGTCGGCGGCTGGCTGTTCGATGCCTGGAATCTGCCGCCCGCGATCGTGCAGGCGGTCGCGCAGCACCACGCGGAGCATCCCGCGCCGGGGCTGCCGACGCTCGTCTTCATCGCGAACCTGATGACGCGACATCCCGACGGCGCGCTGCTGCTCGCCGAGGCGAGCGATCTGCATGCGGCCGCGGCGCGCAACGCGGCCCAGTCGTGTGGCTTGACGCGCGAGACCTGGTCCGAGCTGGCCGGTGCTCCGCAGGGCGACGGGAGGTCGTGAGCATGGCTCTCGAGTCCGTCCTGCGCGAGACGTTGTCCGCCGTCGAAGCGCAGCGCGACGACGCGATCGCGTATCTCGGTGCGATCCGCTCCGTGCTCGGCGCGCTGCGCCGGATGCCGGGCCTGCGTGCGTGCGCGCGCGAGGTGGCGGCGATCCTGACGCACGAGCTGCGCGCGGAGAGCTGCGCGATCCTGGCGCGCGTCGAGGGCAGCAGTCGTTCGTCCGTGCTCGGCTTCGCGACGCAGGCCGAGACTCTCGGCGGTCCGGCCGAGCCGTACGGCGTCGAGACCTGGATCGGGCTCGCCGACTGCAGCCTCGTGAGCGAGCCGTTCACCTGGCTGAAGCCTTCGGCGTCGGGCGGATGGGAGCAGCTCGGGCCCGGCGAGTTCGCGGGCGAGAGCTTCCAGGTCATTCCCTTCCCGATCGCCGACGAGCGGCGTGGCACGATCGTGCTGCACCGGCTCGCCGCACCGGCGCAGAGCTTCGCGAGCGAGAACGCGATCCCGCTGATCGCGAGCGCGATCGGCGAGGCGCTGACGGTCGCGCAGTCGCGCGATGCGACCGGCGAGGTCACCGAGAAGCTCGAGAGCGAGCTCGGCGTGACGCGCAGCTCGCTGCACTCGCGCGAGCAGAGCCTCGCCGAGCGCGAGCGTACGATCAGCCGCCTGACCGACGCGGTGCTGCAGTCGAACCGCGCCAAGCGCGAGTTCCTGTCCATCATCAGCCACGAGCTGCGCACCCCGCTGAACGCGATCGTGGGCTTCGCGAGCCTGCTCAGCGAGGACTTCCAGGACGCGGCGAACGAGGACCAGCGCGAGATGATGCACTCGATCCTCGATCGCGCGTGCCACCTGACGTCGCTGATCGAGGACGTGCTGCTGTACGTCGATCTCGAGGCCGGACGCGGGCGTGCGCTCTACACCGAGCTCGACCTGCGCGCGGTGGTCGACGAGGCGGTGGAGGTCGTCGAGCGCGCGTACGAGCGGCGCTTCGAGCTGCGCATCGCGATCGACCACGACGCGAGCCATCCGCGCATCGACGCGCAGCTCGTGCGCCGGATGCTCTTCCACCTGCTGAGCAACGCCTACAAGTTCACCGCACGCGGCACCGTCACGGTGCGCGCGGAGCGCGGTCCCGCTCCGGGTTCGGTCGTCGTCTCCGTGCAGGACACCGGCGAGGGCATGCCGCAGACCCGCATCGACGAGATGTTCGACGTGTTCACGCAGGTCGACGGCTCGAGCCGCCGGCGTCACGAAGGGCTCGGCCTCGGGCTCGCGCTCGTGCACCGTGCCGTCGACGTGCTCGGCGGCGAGCTGTCGGTGCAGAGCACGCCGGGCGTCGGCACCACCGTCCGTGTCTCGCTGCCGAACGCGCTCGAGCTGCACACGGGCGCTGCGGCCGGCTGATCGCGCCGCGCGGCCGCACGACACCAGCTCGCTCTCTTCGAGCGTACGATGCGCGCCGTCAAGCGCGCCGGTCGATGCGGATCGCCGAACCGTCGCGCCGCGCTCGGATCGCCGCGCGTCGCGCCCGCGATCTTC
>JAIEPK010000220.1 GCA_019749875.1 Candidatus Binatia bacterium
CGGGCGCAGCTGATTGGTCTCAACTGCGCCGGATGATGACGCCTTCTTCACTTTTCCACCAACTTCACGACACTACCGATCGCGACCCCCGGGGATACCGCCGATGCGTTCCTCCGGGATCTGCTGAAGAGCGCCCCGGTCCCGTCGCAGGAAATCACCCTTGCAGCCCAGACAGCGGGCATCGCGACGGTAACGTTGTATCGGGCGAAACGCAGGTTGAATATCCGCTCTGAAAAGACGGGTTACGGCGGGCCATGGTCATGGAGCTTGCCCTGAAGATGATCACGCGCCCGAAGATGATCACCCATCGGTGCGGTTCGCGGTTGAGGAAGGTGCAGGCAAGGGGGGTTGACGAACGCCTTCTGACGATCGCGGAGGTCGCGACGCTCGTCCGGACCAGCAAGCAAGCCGCCTACCGTCTCGCGCGGGAGGGGAAGCTCCCGGTGGTTCGGCTGGGGCGGAATCTCCGGGTGGACCCGGCGGTGCTTCGAGGTTGGATCGAGGGCGGCGGCCGTCGATAATAGTTGGTCTGTGATGTGCAGATAATGTATCTGTCGTTCACCGAAAAAACGTCGATAGAATCGCTAGTTAGCGTTGCTCGTGTGCGAGCTATGTGCGACGCTAGCGACTGTTTGGCCTAGTCTAGGGGGTGCGGGATGAGCCGACGAGACGGACAGCTGATCGCGCGCGGCGAGAGAAAGTGGACGATTCGCGTCTATGACGGGACCGATGCGAACGGGAGGAGGCGCTACGTCAACCAGCGAGTTCATGGCAGTCGGCGAGACGCACAAGCGAAACTGACCGAGATGCTCCGCGAGCGAGATCGCGGAACTCTCGTGAAGCCGAGCCAGGAGACCGTCGGGGAGTTTCTTGACCAATGGCTCGCTGGCACGAAGGCGCGCACGGTCCGAGCTAGTACTCTCTTGAGGTACCGCGACGATGTGGCTCGTTACATCCGGCCGGGTCTGGGACACCGTCGGCTTAGTGATCTTCGCGCAGAGGAGATCGATAGCTTCTATACCGCGCTGAACGCACGTGGATTGAGTCCGCGAACTGTTCGCCACGTGCATGCAATCCTCTCCGGAGCGCTTCAGGAGGCGGTGAGGTGGAACCGTCTCTCCCGAAATCCGGCAAA
The DNA here is from genome assembly GCA_019749875.1 of Candidatus Binatia bacterium. Taxonomy (GTDB): domain Bacteria; phylum Desulfobacterota; class Binatia; order UBA12015; family UBA12015; genus VGTK01. Next base: position 1,136 of record JAIEPK010000220.1, read on the forward strand.
ATTAGTTACGCTTCCACCACTCGCTCGGTCTGCCGCTCGGGCATTGGACGAAAAGCAAGTCAGGGCGTTCGTTATGGCTGCCGAAGCAGACCGTTACGGCGCGCTCTTTCTGTTGGCTATCTCTACGGGGCATGCGACCTGGTGAGTATGAGGGCTTGACGTGGGATGACGTCGATTTCGACCGCGCGAGAGTGAGGGTCCGTCGTGCACTGGTTCGCTTACGAAAAGGGGAGTGGCGGCTGGAACCCACAAAAACCGGACGCGAACGTGTCGTGGCACTCTCTCCTTTGGTTGTTCGGGTGATGAAAGCGTATCGTGCGCGCCAATCCGAAATGAGGCTTGCAGCCGGAACCACCTGGTGCGACAGCGATTTAGTATTTACGAATGAGATAGGAAGGCCAATCCAACATCGCAATCTGGTTAGCCGACACTTCAAGAATGTTTTGCAAGCTGCGAAGATTCCAAGTGCCATCAGACTCTACGATTTACGACACACCGTCGCTACGATAATGCTCAGCAACGGAGTGGACATCCGAACGGTAGCGGACGTCTTAGGTCATGCGGCGACTTCAACAACGCTCGATATCTACAGCCATGCGTTAGATACGAATCGCGATAGAGCGGCCGAGACGATGAGCAAGGTCATGTGCGCTGATGTGCGATTGAAGAGCCTGTGAGACGGGGATAGGTGATCCGCGAGTCTCTGATAGTCCTAACCAGAAAACGTGTGCCACGAACCCGACGCTAGCGAGCCCCTTTGGCGTAGATCTGTCGGAAGTGGTTGCGTAGCATTGACATTGCTTGGGTTCGTTGTGCGGGCGACGCATGATGCAGCAAGGGCCCCCACCAGGTAAATCCGGATGGGTCCAGGCGCCCGTCTTCCCGGTGGAGTTCTTCGTGGTAGAGAGTTCGAAGCGCCTGCCAAACTGCCTTGTCAGTAAAGAAACGCTCAGCGTCAGTTCGCGTCGAAATTCCGCGACGTTGTAGATTCAGGACACACTGCCCCAAATCCCGTCGAACTTCGAGTTGATCGAATCCCAGCTGTACGAGGCGGTCGCTTAGCCAGCCAGGCGAGAGTGAATCGTTGTTCGATAGCGTTGGCGGTGCTTGTGGTGGAGCGGTCGTGGCAAGCTGGCGGCGTAAACTCTCTGTGACCATCGCATCGGCCCGAGAGTTGAACGCTGGGGCTAAAATACCAGAGATATGAAAGGTGACGGGCACAACTCCTGGAAGATTGAACATCGTTTGTGGCGATTGCCAGTGCAGCACTAGTGCCGGCCGTCCTCCCGCTACGGTGCTTCGCCGTTGCCCCCGACCGGTGTAGACGAACAGAAACGAGTCCTGATCGAGGCGTTCGTCCCCAAGCCACAGCAATGTGTTTTGAATAGGCGCGACCGAACCATCCGGCTGTTGGGCTCCAAGGCACAAAATATATTCGCCGAGATTCAGAGATGCATGGGTGCGATACGTGATTCGCTCTTGGTTCGGGATTCCCGAATCGTAGATTCCTAGGAGTTCCATCTCCTCGATGGTTCGAAGAAGCGTCATTGTTAAGATGACTGCCTTGTCTTGTGCCAGGCGAAAATGGTCAAGGCGACAGCAAGCACCGCGAGGGCTCCTCCGATCCATTTGGCATCGTTGTAGGCTAAGCCGGCGATGCCGAGAATCACTGAGGAGGTAGTAAATAGCGAAGCATTGGCTTCGAGGGTTGCAATTCGAATCGCATTCGTTTTGTCCGTAACGGTGAGCGAACGGACTTCTCCAGAGAGCTTCTCAATCTCACGGTCTCTAAGCTCCAGAAGAATCCTGAGCTGGCTTGCTTCTTCATCCTTCAGGCGCGTGACGAGTCGCACGACCTCCAAAGGGAGCTTTGTCCCTGGTGATTTCGCTTCGAGATACTCCTCGACGGGCGCTCCGCGTACAACTCCACCCGGTGGTACTAGCTCGACTTCGATAGCGTTTGAGGCTACGGTCTGGAGAGCGTCCGTTCCGGACTCTTCCGGTACGACGCTGCCATTCTCATCGGCCGCTACCGAAGCCCGTCCCGTTTCTGTGCTGTCGCCCATCCGATGGGTGGGCTACCACATTGGAAGTGGAAGGGGAATGTTGGGACCCGGGGACTCGTATTTGCCCAGGCTGCTGGCTTGACGCTCCTTGGATGGGCGTCGGAGTTGGCGCGCGCGGTCCAATTGCGGGAGGGAAGCGTGGGCAAGGGCGTTCGGCAAAGTTGATTTCTGCCAGGGGGCGCGCTTCACTCCAATGCTGTGTTGCGACGGGTCGCCGTAGTGTTCGCACATGGCTGGCACACAAAGGGGGGATTGGCGAGCGGTCCGGTGAAGAAAGTGCAGTGAAATCAAGTACGCGCCCGTAGCTCAGTTGGATAGAGCGGCAGACTTCGAATCTGTAGGTCGGGTGTTCGATTCACCCCGGGCGCGGCTCTCCTCGACCCACCACCGCCCGTCGCGCCCCCGAGCGACGGCCCCTCCGACGCGCAGCATGCCGCCTCACGGCGACGTCAGCACGTTCCCATCGACCGAACTCGTCGTCCGCCCCGTGAGCGACGTGATCGAGATGCCGACGCCGCTCGCGCGCAGGAAGCCCTGCTTGCAGCCGTGCTGGCTCACGTCGGCTGCGTACGTCGAGCTGCGGAGCAGGCCCGGGTCGTAGTCGGCGACCTCGGTGCCGTCGATGAACGTCCGGCCGTCGTCGGAGTAGCCGTGGTACGCGATCTCGACGTGGTGCGGCGAACCGGGCACGAACACCACGTCGGCCCGGCCGGCGAACGCGCCGTCACGCGACGCGGGCTCGGGTGACGCCGGCGGCACGTACCCGGACAGCGGCGGTGCCCACGCGAGCGAAGGCATCGGCTGCGGCAGCACCGGCGAGACCACCGGGCTGCGCGACGTCAGCGTCGCGATCCGCAGCCGCGTCGCGATGTCGCCCGGTGCGAGCAGGCTCGGATCGAGGTTGCGCTCGTACCAGACGATGCGCGTGCCGTCGGGGTGCCAGTTGGGGATCATCAGGCCGTCCCAGCCGTCGCGGGTGCCGAGCGGCTTGAGCGGCTGCCCGATGTAGCCGTCGCGTGCTCCGTGCCGGTCCACGAGCCACGGCTCGAGCAGCGCCGGCCGCTGGGTGAGGAAGTAGAAGAACGTCACGTTGCCGATCGCCTCGGAGATCATGCTCGGGCGCTCGAGCTGCGAGAACGACTCGGACAGGCCGGCGCCGCGGCCGCTGCCGACGAGGAACCACTGGTCGTCGGGGCTGAGCTCAACGGGCTCGTCGTAGGCCGGGTGCTTGGTCACCCGGCCGAGCACCGCGCCGGTCGCGAGATCGATCTGCAGCGCGTCCGAGTTCGCCGCCCCGAAGGGGTTGGCGACGAACGCGGCCACGTAGACGCTCTGGTTGTCGTGCGAGAACTGCTTGAGCTCGCCGAGCGGGCTCACCACGCGCGGGTCGACCACGTCGTAATGATCGGCGGATCGGGCGAGCGTGCCGACGATGCTGATGAACTGCTGGCCGCCGGCTCCGTCGTTCCGCACCTGCGTGAAGGCAACGTGCGCGCCGTCGGGGCTCACGCGGAACTCGCGCTGCGGCTGCACGAGGCTCGGGTCGCCGAGCGCCGGGATCACGATCGGCAGGATCGTCGCGGCCTGGCAGTCCAGCACGCTGGGGATGCACTCGAGCACGCCATGCGGGCTGTTCGTGAAGGGCGTCTGGTTGCCGAGCCGCACGATGACGCGCTGGCCGTCGGCCATCGGGAAGGGCTTCATGAGCGGCGGGTCGCCCGGCGCGGCGAGGGCGCACGTCAAGCAGTGAAAGTCGCTGCCGTCGGGCGCGATGGTCGCGATCTGCAGGTCGCCGTAGCCGACGAGGCGCGCCGAGAAGACGAGACGGCTGCCGTCGACCGTCCACCACGGCAGCTGCACCTCCGTGACCTCGGGCGGCAGCGGCACGCTGGTCGTCACCACGGGCTCGGGCGCCGGTGCAGGCGGTCCGATCGGGGCGCAGGTGCCGTCGGTCGCGTCGAGCGCGCGACCGGGCCGGTGGATCGCATGTCCCTCGACGCAGCCGTCGAGCGGCAGGCCGGCACAGCCGGGGAACAGCGCATCCGGATCGGTTGCGGTGCAGGTCCTTGCCACCGCATCGGCGATGGTCGCGCGACAGGCGTGCCGCAGGCGCTCGCGCGTGTCGGCGCCCTTGCAGGGGATCAGCGCGTCGACGCCCGTTGCGCCGGCTGCGAGCACGGCGCGCTTGCAGCGTCCGTACTCGTTGAGGAACGCGGTCGCGCAGTGGCCCGCGGCCTCGAGGACGCTGCGCTGGCAGCGCGCGCCCGCGGCGTCGGTGGCGATCGCGGCATCCACGTCGTGGCCGAAGAGGTCGTGCGCGAGGTCGCGCGCCACGTCGCGGCCCTCCGCCTGCGCCGCGCCGGGCACGCGGCCGAAGTCGGGTGCCGTCGCGCAGGTCGCGGACTCTCGCCGGTCGAGGCGCGCGACAGCGCGTACCACGCGCGCCGCGCCGTCGTCGGCGCTGCAGCTCGCGACCGTCTGCCCGGGGGCAAGACGTCCCCGTGCGCCGAGCCCGACGCAGCGCTCGATCTCCTTCTGCTGCGCCCGGACGACACCGCGGAAGCCCTGCGAGACGGCGTCGAGGCACCTGCGCTGCTGCGGTGACTGGAGCTGCGCGCGCGCCTGCGTGCTGCTGCAGAGCACGAGCACGACCAGGAGGAGAGGGACGCGAGGGAGGTGGCTGGTGATCGACACGTGGCGGGCCTTTCGTCTGCGGGGGCGCGATGCCGCGTCCTTCGACGCGAGGCCGCCACAATCGCTGCCGGGGCTGGAGCGGTCAATCCGCTTGCGCAGGGCCGCCGCTCGCGGGATCGGCCGGTTTGCGGGCGTCGATCGTGTGTTGCGCATGGTCGGGTCTCGGCGCCGTCGTGCGCCCTCGCAGTGCGAAGCTCGACCAAGCCTTCTCCCGCATCACCGGCAGGCTCCGAACGGATGGTCACGTCGGGCGGCGCGGACACCGCGCCACGGAGCGCCCCACGACGACGCCGCGGACGCGCGTGCGCGGCTCGCCGGACTCGCACACGGGGCCGGGTCGAGAAGCCCCGGCGCCGCTGCTCACCCGCGATCGAGAAAGATCGACAGCGCGTTCCAGCGCGCCCCCGTGAACCCCGCCTCCTGCAGGTACGCATCGAGGTGCTGATGGATCAGCTCCTCACCCAGCGCTCGCGCGGGACCGTTCGGTGTGAACGCCACCTGCGTCCCCGCGACGTGCGTGTAGCCGAGCCGGCGGACGGACTGCGACAACGCGTCCGTCGGCAGGTCGAGCAAGGGATACGTGGTGCCGATCTCGGCGAGGTCCGTGACCGCCCAGGCTTGCGGCACGATGTCGCGACGGTTGACGATGCAGCGCGTGCGCGCTCCGAGGACGGTGTCGTAGCGCGCCGCGAACGCGGAGTTGCCCGCGGTCGGTCCGGCGAAGGTGAAGCAGCGCACGTCCGCGCGACCGCGCGCGGCCCAGCCCTCGGCGAGGCACAGCGCCATCGCGAGTGCGAGCGCGCCGCCCTTGCTGTGGCCGATCACCGTGACCTCCGCGCCCGGCTCGACGGTCTGCTCGAGGAACTCCTCGATCGTCGTGCCGGGGCCGCGTGACCTCGCGATGCTCTCGAGCAGGAGGTCGTACACGCGCTCGTGCACGAGCGATCGCACCGGCTCGGTCGCGTCCTCGAAGTGCTCGAGCACGCGATCGAAGAGCCCGAGCCGGAGTCGCTCGCCGCTCGTCCCGGTGAGCAGCTCGACGCGCTCGAGCAGTGCTGCATCGGAGAGCGCCTCGGGGTGGGTGAGGATCTGCTCGGGAAGGAGCTCGGGCAGCTCGCGGACGATGCTCTGCAGCGAGCTGGTGAGGGCGTTCGCGAGCGGGGCGAGGTTGCCGCCGAGCGAGGGCGGCTCGTCCGCCGTCAAGTTGCGCAGGATGGCGAGGCCGAGCGCGGTGCTGGCGGACAGGCGCGCGCCCGCGGTCGACGGCCAGTCGACCTGGTGACGCACCCACACGTCGCCGAACGTCCAGTCGAAGAGCGAGACCGGGTTGGTGCCGCGGATCGCGAGCACGTACCGCGGCGGGGCGCCGGGGGCGTCGTCGAGCCGCCTCGCGACGTACGCCATCGCGTCGTCGACCAGCGAGGTCGGCGCACGAAAGCTCGCCGGGCCCCATGCGAGCTCCCAGCGCCCGAGACCTTCGTCCGCGAGCACCGGCAGCCAGCTCGCGAGCAGGCGCCTGATCACCGCCTCGCTGTGGTATCCGAAGCCGCGATACGTGAGCGCGGCGAGCGCGAGCATGGTCTTGTCGTCGTGCGTCATGGCAACCGTCCTCGGGCGAGTACAGTGCCGGCGCGGCGAGCAGAACCGGGGCCAGCGCGGTCGCTGGATGGAGCGACCGTCGTTGCGGGACGCGCAGGCGGGACGGCACGGCGAGCTGTGCGCCGGAGCGGACGTCGTCCGGCAGCGCGGACACGGCGTCTCGCGCTCGCGCGTGACGCCGCAACGGACGATCGCACGGCATCTGCGATGGACGTCGCGCGCATTCTGTGCGGGAGGCGCGCCCGCGCGTCGACGTACGGCGGACGCGCGCCTCGCGCCGACGCACGACGAACGAGCGCGCACTCGCGCCGCTGCACGAATCAGTGGCCACGCGCCCTCACTCGGGCTACGTAGGGTCCGCGTTTCCTCCACGGCGAAAGCACGCGCATGAAGATCCAGGTCCGTACCCGACCCGACGCTCCCCCGGTGACCGGCATCGTCGTCACCGGCCCCGGCGGCCAGCCGATGCTCGTCGTCGACGGCACGCAGTACGCCGTCCACGACCGGCGGCTGCGCGAGCTCGAGGTGGTGTCGGCGACGGACCACGAGCGCAATCTGCTGAAGCAGCAGGGCTATCGCATCTTCCGGCTGTGACGTCGCGGCGCGGCGCGCACCGCGGGCGCGTGGTCGCGCGGCGTGCTGCCGGCCGCGATGCGGGCGATGTCGTTCGCGGACTCTCGGCTGCGAATCTTCAGCCGACCTTCATTCCCGGCAGCGTTCCCGCGCGACGCCACTCCTCGAGCACGCGGAAGAACTCGACCGGTCCGCCGCCGTAGAAGCCGTCCTGCGCACTGCGCTCCGACGGCTTGCCCTCGTTGTTGTAGTAGCCGGGCGTGCAGCTCTCGAAGAAGTCGCCGGTGTCGCGGGCCTTCCGGATGCAGGTGTCGACCCACTCCTGCTCGCCCTCCGGCGTGACCTCGAGGACGCGCGCCTCGCGCGTGCGCGCCTCGTCGAGCAGATACGCGATGTGCCGCGCCTGCTCGTTCAGCAGGTGCGGGTAGCTCGCGGTGAAGCCCGCCTGCGCGTTGCTCATCAGGAAGCAGTTCGGGAAGCCGTTCACGTGCATGCCGTGCAGCGTGCGCGTACCGCCCGACCACGCCTCGCTCAGCGTGCGGCCGCCGCGCCCGTGCACCGCGAAGCCGGCGCGGCGTGAGAAGTCCGTTCCGACCTCGAAGCCGCTCGCGTAGATCAGGCAGTCGAGCTCGTACTCGCGACCGTCGACGACGACGCCCTTCTCGGTGATGCGCTCGACGCCCTTGCCCTTGGTGTCGACCAGCGTGACGTTCGGGCGGTTGAACGTCTCGAGGTACTCGTTGTGGAAGCAGGGGCGCTTGCAGAACTGCCGGTAGTACGGCTTCAGCGCCTCGGCGGTCGCAGGATCCTTGACGGTCGCGTCGACGCGCGCGCGGATCTCCTCCATCTTCTCGAAGTCCGCGATCTCCGCAGCGCGCATCAGGCCCTCGCGCGACGTGTCGGTGACGCGGCCGCTCGTGAACCCGAGCAGCAGCTTCTGGATGATCGACGTCCAGCCGTCGGCGACCAGGTCCTCCGCCTGCGGCACGCCGGACACGAGGTTGTTGAAGTTGTCCATGCGCGCCTGGTGCCAGCCTTGCGGCAGCGCGCGCGCCCACTCGGGATCGGTCTCGGGGTTGTTCTTGACGTCGATCGACGACGGCGTGCGCTGGAAGACGTACAGGTGCTCCGCCCACTCGCCGACGTGCGGCACGACCTGCACCGCGGTGGCGCCGGTGCCGATGATCCCGACGCGCTTGCCGCGGAGCCCCGTCAATCCGCCCTCGGAGCTGCCGCCGGTGTAGTCGTAGTCCCAGCGGCTCGCGTGGAACGAGTGCCCTTTGAACGACGCGATGCCGGGGATGCCGGGCAGCTTCGGACGGTTCAGCGGGCCGGTCGCGAGGCACACCCAGCGCGCCTTCATGCGGTCGCCGTGGTTGGTCGACACGATCCAGCGCTGCGACGCCTCGTCCCAGGTCAGGTCCTCGACGCGCGTCCGGAAGCAGACGTCGCGGTACAGGTCGAACTTGCGCGCGATTGCTTGACTGTGCTCGAGGATCTCCTTGCCGAAGGAGTACTTCTCCTTGGGCATGTAGCCGACCTCCTCGAGCAGCGGCAGGTAGGTGTACGACTCGATGTCGCACGCAATGCCGGGGTAGCGGTTCCAGTACCAGGTGCCGCCGAAGTCGGCCGCGGGATCGACGATGCGGATGCTCTCGAACCCGGCCTGGCGGAGCCGCGCGCCTGCGAGCAGGCCGCCGAAGCCGCCGCCGACGATCAGGATCTCCACCTCGTCGGTGAGCGGCGCGCGCGAGAAGCCGGGCTCGACGTACGGGTCGTCGAGGTAGTGCGCGAACTTGCCGGCGATCTCCACGTACTGCGCGTTGCCGTCGGCGCGCAGCCGCCGGTCGCGCTCCTCGCGATACTTGCGGCGCAGAGCGTCGGGATCGAAGCCGAGCGCTGTCGTGGATGAAGGAGCGTCTTGCTGGCTGATGGTCACGGCGTCTTCCTTTCGAGCACGAGGCGACGGGTGCGCGCGGCCCCCGTCGCCCGCGAGGTCCCGGCTCGGCCTTCTACCTGGCGCGCGGCCGGATCGCAGGCGCGATCGGCCGAACGGCTCTCCGGCCCGGCTCTCCGTTCCGCGTGGGGCCTGGACCGTACGCCGAACGCGGTCCGTCGCCGAGGCTCGACGGGCTTCCCCCGCCGACACGCGAGCTGCTAGCGTCGCCGCGCCCGCCGCCGCGGAGGAGATCGACCCATGCCGATGTTCGGAAAGCTCTTCGTGCGCGATCTCGCGATCGTCGGTCTCACCGCGTGGATCTGGCATCTCGCCGCGGGCGCCTCGGCGAACGCCGGCTTGCGCGGCGACTTCGCCGGCGTGCTCGCGGGTGTGACGATCGGCGTGTGCGGCTACCTGCTGCACGAGTGGGGACATCTCCTGGGCGCGATCGTCGCCGGCAGCGCGGTAAAGCCCGGCCGCTCGCTCGCCGCCGGCTTCCTGTTCAGCTTCGACTCGCACGCCAACACGCGACGCCAGTTCCTCGCGCTGTCGCTCGGCGGCTGGCTCGCGACCGCGGTCGTGCTGTGGGGCGTGTACGCGCTGCTGCCCGATGATCTGTTCGCGACGCGGGTCGCGCGCGGCGTCGTCGCGGGCAACGTCCTGCTGGTCGTGCTCATCGAGATCCCGCTGGTGGTCTACGCGCTGGTCACGGGACACGTCCCGCCGGTCGAGAACCAGCCGGGAACCGCCGCCACCGCCGCGGCCGCCGAGTAGGCGGCAGCGCTCAGCGCGCGAGCCAGATCGCGACCGGTGCGGCTCGGCCGGGCAAGTCCTGCGCAGGGCCGGGCGTCAAGCACGCGAGCCGCGCGTCGATCCC
>JAIEPK010000469.1 GCA_019749875.1 Candidatus Binatia bacterium
GCAACGGCGGCCGCGTAGCGGGCGCGCTCGCCGCCGAAGCGCGCCGTGAGCCGAGCACTCACGCGCTCCCCCGTGGCCGCCGGCAGCAGTGTGCCGAGCAGACGGGCGACGAGGTCACGATCGCGGAACATGGTGGTCTCGCGGGGCCACGGAGGCTCTGCAACGAAGCACGCCGCGGCAGCGCCTTCCACCTCGCGCCCCGAGCGGACGCTTGTGACGACGTCGATCGACGAGCCGTTGCGGCAACGGTGGGACGGATCGTTGCACCTCGTGCAACCTCCAGCTCCCGGAGTCGTCGCCGAGCGTCGCGCTGCCGCTGCGCGCGCCCCGGTCCGGTGCTTGCTCAGACCTCGCGCCAGAGGACGGTTGCCATGACGGAGCGATGCTTTTTCTTGACGGGCGCCAGCGGATTCGTCGGCGGCGAGGTGTTGCGCACCATCGTGCGCGAGCATCCGGGGACACGCGTGTACGCGGCACTCCGTGCGCCGGCCGGCGAGCTCGAGAGCCGTGCCGCCGGGCTCGGCTGGCGGGCGCTCGGCGCGCAGGTCGTCCCTGTGCACGCCGACCTGACGCGCACGCGGCTCGGACTGTCGCCGCGCGATCTCGGGCGCCTGTGCGAGGACGTCACGCACGTCGTCCACGTCGGCGCGACGGTGCGCTTCGACGACACCCTGCCACGCGCACGCCAGGTGAACGTCTTCGGCACGCGGCAGATCACCGAGCTCGCGGCACGGATGCCGGGCCTGCAACGGCTGCTGCACGTGAGCACCACCTTCGTCTGCGGCGATCGCAACGGCACGCTCGTCGAAGGGCCTGCGACGGCGGGCCGCTTCCGCAACACGTACGAGCGCACCAAGTACGAGGCGGAGGACGTCGTCCAGCGCACGATGGCGACGCTCCCGGTCACCATCGTGCGCCCGAGCATCGTCGCGCCCGCGTCGAACGGCGGCAGCGGCCCGGCGCCGTCAGGACAGCCGGGCGAGCAAGCACGCTTCCTGCTCCTGCTGCGCCTCTACGCGACGCACGGCTGGCGGTGGGTTCCCGGATCGCCCGCTTCCCTGGTCGACATGGTGCCGGTCGATCTCGTCGCTCGCGCCGTGGTGTCCCTCGCGCTCCGCCCGCTCGTCGACGGCCGCTGGTACCATCTCGCCGCGGGACCGCACGCCGCGACGCTGCGCGAGCTCGGTGAGCGGGCGAGCCGCGCGCTCCGTGCGCCGAGGCTGAGCTTCGTGCCACCGCGCGTCCTGCACGCGGCGTTGCGCTGCCTGATCTGGGGTCGCACGCGGCCGATGCTGGATCGTGCCGCGCCCTACGTACCGTACCTGAGCGTGCGGACGCGCGTCGACACGACCGACTCGCACCGCGTGCTGCGCGATCTCGGACTCACCGTGCCGCGCTCGGCGGACACCTTCGACGCGATCCTCGAGCAGCTCGTCGCGCTCGGCGAGCGCGCCTCCGCGCACCCTCCGTCGACGACCCGTCCGCCGGCGCGCTTCAGCGGAGCCCGCGCTCGCGCAGCAAGCTTGTCGCGAGCTGCGGAACGTCGGTCATGATCGCGTCGACGCCGAGGTCGAGCAGTGCCGCCATCTCGGCCGGATCGTCGATGGTCCAGACGTGCACCTCGAGCCCCATGCCGTGCGCGATCGCCACCGACTCGGCGGTGACGAGCTGCACGTCGCCGAACGACGGCGGGATCTGCAGCGCGATCCCGGGCGGCCGGTACGCGTCGAGCGTGCCTCCGTGCCAGGCCGTGACGAACTCGAGCACGTCACCGGCGGAGAAGCTCGTCAGCACGTCGGGTGCCGCGGCACGGATGCGCGTCATGATGCGCGCTTCCTCCGCCGCGAGCAGCACCTGCGGCCGGGCAGCGAAGCGATCCAGCACCGCCAGGACCGCCTGCTCGATCGCCGGCTCGTCCTGCTTGATCTCGATGTTCAGCGCCACGCCCGGAAACGCTTCGAGCACGGCCGCGAGCGTCGGCACACGCACGCCACGGTCGCGGTACGGAAAGTCGCCGCCGTCACCTGCGAAGCGCGCGCCGGCATCGAGCCGGTGCAGCTCGGCGAGGGTCATGTCGCGCACGGCGCCTTTGCCGTCGGTGGTGCGATCGACGGTCGCATCGTGCAGCACCACGACGTGCCCGTCGCGCGTGGCATGCACGTCCATCTCGAGCCGGTCGGCGCCGGCAGCGAGGCCCGCCGTGAACGCCTCGATCGTGTTCTCGGGTGCGATGCGCGAGCCGCCGCGGTGCGCGAACAGCCGCGGACGCGGGCCGTCGAGGTAACGCATGGCGCTCCTTACCTAGTGTCCCGTCTCCCAAATCTCCACAACATCCAGCCGCCGATGCATCCCCGCCGGCTGCGTTGCACTCCCTGCGGCGTAGGACGTGGCTACGCCTCGGTCGCGCGCCTTGCCGGCGGGGCGCCTCGACGCCTGGCTGTCGCGGATATGTGAGAGACGGAACACTAGCGCTTGACCTTTCCGCTCGCCGTGCGCGGCAGCTCGGCGACGGTGCGGAACTCGACCGGCACCTTGTAGCGCGCGAGTGCCGCGCGACAGTGCGCGGCCAGCTCCTGCGCGGCGGGAGGTGCCGCGGCATCGCGCGGCACGATCTCCGCGATCGGCACCGCGCCGACGCGCGGATGCGACCGTCCCATCACGCGTGCGGCAGCGACGGCGGGATGCTGCTGCAGCACCGCCTCGATCTCCTCCGGAAAGCACTTCATGCCCGATACGTTGATCACCGTGCGCGCACGTCCCACCAGGCGAAGGCTGCCGTCGGGGGCGACGGTCGCGAGGTCACCGGTCGCGAACCAGCCGTCGTCGAGCACGAGATCCCGCGTGCGGAACGGCCACAGGTAGCCGTCGAGGAGCCCCGGCCCACGGACGTACAGCTCGCCGACGTCGCCGGTCGCGACCACACGTCCGTCCTCGTGACGCAGCTCGACGGCAAAGTCGGGCAACGGGGGTCCGACGGAGTCGGGCCGGTCTCGCGGACGGTCGTTCACCGCGACCAGCCCGGCCTCGATGATGCCGAGCGCCTGCGCGACCGGGACGCCGAAGCGGGCATCGAACGCCCGCGCCGCATCGAGCGGCAGCGCGGCGGCGGTCGAGACCGAGAGGCGCAGCGACGGCCACGTCAAGGCACTGCCGTCGGCGGCGAGCACGGCGTGGTGAAACGGCGAGCCGTAGAACACGGTGGCAGCGTGCCTGTGTGCCGCCGCGAGCACGTCGCTCGCGAGCGTCGAGCCCACCAGCACGATGGTCGCGCGCTGCGCGAGGTAGAGCACGATGGATGCCGCGAAGTGGTGCGCCATCGGCATCAACCACAAGATCCTGTCGCCGGCGTGGATGCCGAGGCCTCGATTCGCCGCCGCGACGCGCTCGAGCAGCGTCCGGTGGGAAAGGATCACGCCCTTGCTCGTGCCCGTGGTCCCGGAGCTGAAGCGGATGAAGGCCGGATCGAGTGCCGCGAGCGCCGCCTCGTCGAACGGCGAGCGAGCATCGGCCTCGCCGCCCGGCGCGCCGAGCACACGCACCTGCCGGCCGGCGACGTCGAGCGTGCTCACCAGGGGGCGGTCGGTGAGTCCGCCGAAGGACGCACGCGCTTCGCCGGCGACGAGGACCGCGCGTGGATGCAGGGCTGCGAGCAACGCGCGCTGCTCGGGCGGTGCGAGCTCGCTCGCCACCGGCACCACGCACCCGCCCGCCTTCAGCACCGCCAGCGCGAGGACCACGTGCGACAGACCGTTCGGCGCGGCGATGCCGATGCGCGGCACACCGCTCGTACGCGCGATCACCCCGCTCGCACGCAACCGCTGCGCCGTCTCTTCGACCAGAGCGACGAGCTCGCCGTAGCTCACGGTACGCGCTGCCGGGTGGGATGCCTGCGACTCGCCGTGCGTCGTCTCGACGATCGCCACGTGGGAATCGCCGCCGCGTCCGCCGAGCAGATGATCGACGACGTTCACCGGCGATCTCCCTGCCGCGCGGAGCTCGCACCGCCACGGACAGGCGCCCGCGGCTCCGGAAGCACGCCATCGCCGCGTCCGGCACGAACGAGCGCGGCGAGCGCAGCCGTGTCGCCCGCAGCGCCGGCATCCTGCGCCACCAGCGCCGCCGCGATCCCTGCCGCCTCACCGGTCGCGAGACACGTGCCGATCACGCGCAGCGACGCCTGCGCTTCGTGGCTCGCGGCGATGCAGCGACCGGCGACGAAGAGATTGGCGACGCCCCCGGCGCGCAGGGCGCGCAGTGGAATCTCGGTCGGCCGGGCGTCGCGCGGATAGCGGAGCCGTGGTCCGGTGGTCTGCTCGCGGAGCTCGATGGGCCAGGTCGCGAGCGCCACCGAGTCGGGAAACGTCGCACCGCGCTCGACGTCGGCCGTCTCGATGCGCCGCTCGCCGACCACGCGCCGGCTCTCGCGCACGCCCACGCGCGCCGGCAGCGCCGCGACCACGCTGCCGCCGAATCCGTCGACGTGCTGGCGCAGAAAGTCCGCGATCGAGAACGCGAGCTCGCGCCCATGGACCTCGAGCGCCGCCAGACACGACGGGTCGAGCGGGTGGTAGGGCGCGCCGTGCGGTGGCTCGAGATCGATCGTCACGTAGGCTTCACCGGGTACCTGCGTCGCGCGCAGCGACGCGCCGCGCGCGGCCGCGGGCAACCTGCCCGCGCGAATTCCGGACGTGATCCGGTGCGCGACCTGCAGACGACGCTCGCCCTCGAGCGCGTCGGGCGCGACGCCTGCGAGCAGCACGACGTACGCGGGGCGCTGCAGCCGCGCCGCGGCCTCGATCTCGACCGCCGCATCCGCGAGTGCCGCGACCGACGCATCACCGGTCGCGTCGACCACGACCGCGGGCTCGATCTCCGCGCGCTCGCCACGACACGCCACGACGACGCGCTCGACGCGTCCCGCCGTGCAAGCGACCTCGGCGATCGCCGCGTGCAGCCACGTCTGCACACCGGAGGCCTCGGCGACGATGCGATCGGCGACCAGCGCGAACATCGGCGGACGGTGCGGCAGCACGTCGACGCGTCCCATGCGGACCGGCCCCACGGCACCGCCGGCCGCGATCAGGCGCGCAGCGAACTCGGTCGCGATGCCGGGGTTCGCGGGCACGGCGCCCGGCTCCTCGCGCAGCAGGTAGAGCCCGCACACCGAGTGGACCAGCGCCGCCGTCGCCATGCCACCGAGCGTACCGTGCCACTCGACCAGCAGGACCCGCGCACCACGTCGTGCCGCCGCGACGGCGGCGGCGATCCCGGCGCTGCCGCCGCCGGCCACCAGCACGTCGCAGCGCAATTGACGCGTCAAGGCGTCCCGCCACCCGCGGCGTGCCGCCGGGTCACGGCGCGTGTCAGCGAGCGGATGCACGCGAAGTTCTCGCGCGTGAGGTCCTCCTCCGGCAGCCAGATGCCGAAGCGGTCTTCGATCAGCAGCAGCAGCTGCATGATCGCCATCGAATCGAGCCCGGCATCCGGCAGGCTCGACAGCGCGTCGAAGTCGTCGTCGAGGCCGTCGAGGAGGTGCTCGCGCACGAGCCGCAGCAGGTCGTGCTCCAGGCGGGACGGGTCGAGGATGGCGGTCGGTGCAACGGTCATGCCCGACTTCGATTGATGGAATACGCCGGACCCCTCCGCAAGAGAGCCGTCCTCACATGCGATGGAAGCGCCAGAACCACGTCCCCCAGACGTTCACCAGAACGCTCAGGACGACGAGCGTCGGCAGCGGCCAGCTCCAGCGCCGGGGTCGCGGATCGTTGCGCAGCGCGAGGGCGATGATCAGGAACGGCGTGAAGTCGAGCGTGTAGCGGCTGCCGAACTGCCGCCAGCCGTCCCAGAAGTAGCAGAGGTAGAGCGCGAAGATCATCGCGCACGCCGCCAGCGCCAGGCGTCCGTAGAGCTTCGCGTCGGGGGCACGCTCGCTCCAGCCGCGCCGGAGCAGCAGCAGCACCGCCGGACTGGTCGCGATCAGGCTCAGGCCGTGATCGGTGAGGATCAGATACGGCCAGCTCGTGCTGAGCTCGGGGACACGCAGGAAGTACTGCTGAACGTTCTTGCCGATGTAGCGCCAGCTGAACGACCCGTGCTCCGGATTCAGCAGCTCCTGATTGGCGAGCAGGTAGCCGTTGTTGAGCCAGTCGCCGAATCGCGCAAAGTTGTACAGACCGAGCAGCAGGCCGGTGGCGAGGAGGGGCAGGCCGAACTGGACGGCCGTCGCGAAGCGCGGGCGACGGTACAGCGCGAGCACGAAGAAGATCGGCGTACCGAGCGCCGCGGGCGACCGGCTGGTCGCCGCGATCGCGCAGAAGAGCCCGAGCAAGTACGGATTCGCAGCACCGAGCGCTTCGGTCCATGCAAGCGTGAGCGCCATGACCGCGAGCAGATGCGCGAGCATCCAGGTATTGCCGTACCAGGACGCGAACATGTGAACCGTACCGAGCCCGAGCAGCAGCGTGCACCAGTTGGCCGTGCTGCGCTGAACACGCAGCGCGCCCAGCGCGAGGCGCATCAGCGCGACGTTGCACGCACCGACGACGATCGAGACCTTGGCGAGATTGACGGTCAGGCCCCAGATGGCCGCTAGAGGAAGCAGGAAGACGGCCGGAAACGGATCGAAGTACACGTAGGGCTTGCCGTCCGCGAAGGCGAATTCCGTCAGCCACGACGGCGGGTTTGCGATGTACAGACGTCCGTTGAGGAACGAGACCGCGAGGTGCAGGTGGTAGTTGAAGAACATGAACTGACCGTCGTTCGACAGCCAGTATGCGACGAACGCGAGCATCCCGAGCAGCAGCGCATCGAGACGCGCGTGCTGCTCGGCGCCGCGTCCCGCGGGAGCGGCCGCGACGACGGTCACGTCCTCGCTGCCGCTCGCAGCGGGACTCGCCACCACCGTCGGATCCTCGCTTCCGTCCTCGTTCGCCATCCGTCGCCTCTGCACCCCGCCCGCACTCCGCTCGTGTCATCGGCTCCGGCGTCGCCCGCCGCAAGCAGGACGGTCGCGTCATGAGCACGGCCAATCGCTTGCCGGGCCTTTCGGCGTCGTTCCCCGCGCACAACGAGGAGGACAACGTCGAGCCGATGATCGCCGATCTGCTGGGCGCTTTACCCGAGTTCGCCGAGCGCTTCGAGGTCATCGTGGTCGACGACGGCTCGCGCGATCGGACCTTCGAGCGCGCGTCGGCGGTCGCGGCACGTGATCCGCGCGTGCGCGTGGTGCGCCACGAGATCAACCGCGGCTACGGCGCCGCGGTGTGGACCGGTCTCACGTCGGGCACGCTCGAGTATGCCTTCTTCACCGACGGCGACCGTCAGTTCGACGTGCACCAGATCGCCGACCTGATCCGTGCCCTGCCCGGGCACGACGTCGTCGTCGGCTACCGCGTGAATCGTCAGGACAACGCCATCCGCATCGCCAATGCGCACGCATGGAACTGGCTGATCCGGCGGCTGTTCGCGGTGCCGGTGCGCGACGTCGACTGCGCCTTCAAGCTGTTCGACCGCCGCGTACTGCAGGGTCTCACCATCGAGGCGGGCGGCGCGATGTTCAGCTCCGAGCTGCTCGCGCGCCTCAAGTCGCGCGGCGCGCGCATCGTCGAGGTGCCGGTGCGACATCTGCCGCGTGAGAAGGGCAACGCATCGGGCGGCAATCCGAAGGTGATCGCGCGCGCCTTCTACGAGCTGTTCCGGCTGTACCGGAAGCTCAAGAGCGCTCCCGTGGCTTGACGCAAAACGAGAAGGCCGCGGTGGAGCACCAAGCTCCGCCGCGGCCTTCCGCCGTCGGATCAGGAAGCGACGCCGGTCAGCTCTTGCCGCCCTTGGCGAGCTCGGGGTCGATGATGGCCTTGAACGCGTCCAGCGACTGCGCACCCGACAGACGCTTGCCGTTGATGAAGAACGTCGGGGTCGAGTTCACGCCGACCTCCTCGGCCTCGGCGAGCGTCGCGTCGACCAGGGCCTTGGTCTCGCCCTTCTCGAAGCAGTCCTTCACCTTCGCCTGGTCGGCGCCCGCGTCCTTCGCGAACGCGAGCAGCTTCGCCGCGGGGTCCTCGGCCGGCACGTCCTTCTGCGACTTGAAGACGGTCTCGTGGTACTTCCAGTACGCGGCGTTGCCGCCGACCTTGTACACGCAGAGGCCGATCAGCGAGGCCGGCTCCGCCCACGGATGGATGGACGTCAGCGGGAACTGCTTGTAGACGAAGGTCACCTTGTCGCCGTAGGCCTTGAGGACCTCACCCGCGACGATCTCCTCGGCGCGCGCGCAGAACGGGCACTGGAAGTCGGAGTACTCGACGATGGTCACCGGCGAGTTCTTCGCACCGCGGCTCGGATTGTCGTCACCCAGCTTGATCTTCGACAGCACCTGCTGGACGGGATCGATGGTGAGATCGACCGGATCCGCGCGCAGGAACCAGCGTCCGTCGGCGCTGATGAGGAACGGCACCTCCTGCGACTGCGCACCACGCGACAGACGCAGCGTGCCCTCGCTGAGGCCGGTCACCTCGGACGGCTTGATGTCCGTGACCGACATCTCGACGTCCTCGGGGATCTGGCCGCTGCTCGTGTAGTAGCGCTTGATCAGGTCGCCGACCTTGGCCTTGTCGATGTTGGCGGCAGCTCCGGCAGGCGCGGGAGCCGCGGCGGCCGGCGCCTGCGCCGCACTCGGCGCCTCGCCCTTCGGGGCCTCCTTGTGCTCGCTCGAGCCGGGAGTGGACGGGGAGCACGACAGGAAGGTCGCCGCAGCCGCGAACGCGATCCAACGCTTCATCATTGAGAATCCTCCGACGTAAAGGGCCATTTCTATGAGGCGGTCTGATGTTGTGTCAAACGAGGACGAACGCGCAGTCTTCGCTGCGCCCGACCGGCGCTTCGACGAGCCGGGCGCGCACGCCCGGGGCGTAGCGGACCAGCGCGGCCGAGTGGTGCAGCGTCGTCACCAGGAGCTCGCCGTCCTGCACCTCGAGCACGACCTCGCTGCCCGGCGCGACGAACGTCCCGTGCGCGTCGCACGCGGCGAGCAGCGAGAACGCCTCGGCGAGCCCGACGATGCGCGCGACCGGGACGCCGAGGTCGGGGACCTCAGGAGCGGAGTCGCGCAGATCCGTCACCACCGCGGCGGCGCGAATGCCGATGTCGTTCGCGGTCGTCTTCTTGTCCGTGAGCAGGCTCGCCAGGTCGCGCGCACCCGCCGGATCGAGCACGGCGAAGTCCGGCTTGACGCGCTGCCAGAAGTCGAACGCGGTGTCGCGAGGACCTGCCGCGGCGATCGGGCCGACGGGCATGTCGAGCGCGCCGAGCGCCTGCGCCGCATCCCCGACGACGAGCGAGCCCGGGGTCGAGAGCCCGCCGGCAAACGCGTTGGTCTCGCGCCCACCCGGTGCGAGACCGGCCGCCGCCAGCGCGATCGCACCGACGCGCGCCTCGCGCTCGAGGTCCTCGGTGGTGAACACGAGCATCTCGAGCGCGCTGTCGCGCGCCGGCACGCCGACGCGCACGAACGACGACGCGGCACGCCACGAGCCGTACGGCGGGTGCGCACGCTCGTCGGCGGCGAGCTCCTCGATGCGCACCGGCTCGAGCCCGTCGAGCGATTCGGGCGCACGCTCGTGCCCCGACCGACGCCAGCGCTCACGCCAGAAGCCGTCGCGTGCGTAGAGGTCGGCGAGCCGCCGCGCGACGGCGCCGGCGCTCCGGGGGTTCTGGTTTGACGTACCGCGCGACATGATCTGAGCCGGCTCCTTCACCATTGCGGCGGGGCACACGCGCCCCGCGGGTCTATTCCGCCTCGATGCGGAACACCGAGCCGTCCTGGCTCGTGAGGTAGAGCTCTCCCGCAGCGTCCTCGCCGAACGAGGTGAGCCCGTTCAGGACGCCATCCGGGTCGAGATCGTCGGTCAGCTCGATCACCTCGCTCGCCGCGCCGTCGCTCCAGCGGAACGAGAACACGCGGTTCGAGCAGTAGTCGCCGTACAGATAGCGGCCGACGAGTCCCGGCAGGGCGGCACCCCGGTAGACGTACCCCCCGGTGACCGAGCAACCCACCCCGTGATCGTATTCCGCGACCGGCAGCGTGAGGCCCGTGGTGTCGCACGCGTCCGGGGGCTGGTAGCACTGCGACGCCTCCATCACGCGCCAGCCGAAGTTCTGCGGGCCGGCGCCGGCCGGTGCGACATCGATCTCCTCGAGCTGGTTCTGCCCCACGTCGCCGACGTACAGATCGCCCGTCGCGCGATCGAACGAGAAGCGCCAAGGATTGCGCAGGCCCCGGTGCAGCACGTCAGGGTCGCCGCCGGCGACGTTGCCCGGCGGCGGGGTCGGATACGCGTCGACGTCGATGCGCAGGATCTTGCCGAGCTTGACGTCGGGATTCTGCGCGTTGTTTTGCGGATCGCCCGCGGATCCTCCGTCGCCGAGGCCGACGTGGAGAAAGCCGTCGGGGCCGAACGCGAGCATGCCGCCGTTGTGGTTCGCGTACGGCTGCGCGACGGTGAAGAAGCGGCGCACCGTCGCCGACGACGCGACGTCCGCGGACGCACCGCGCGCGAGCTCGACCACCTCGGTGTCGCCGTCGCGGTTGGTGAAGTCGACGAAGAAGCGCCCGCTCTGCCGATAGCTCGGGGCGAACGCGAGACCGAGGAGTCCGCGCTCGCCGCAGCACGAGATGCGATCCGAGAGATCGACGAACGGTGCATCGAGCAGCGTACCGTCGCGCACGATGCGGATGCGCCCGGTCTGCTCGACGACGAACAGCCGGCTCGGGTCGCCGGGGGCGAACGTCACGAACAGCGGCTGGTCGAGCCCTTCGACGACACGCGCGAGGCGCAGCGCCGGCAGCGCGGCGGTCGCCGTCGGCGCGGGTGAGGCACTGGCGGCGGGCGTCGCCGTGGGCTGCGCGGTGCTCGGCGTCGGCGA
>JAIEPK010000510.1 GCA_019749875.1 Candidatus Binatia bacterium
AGGCGTGGACTGGCGCCCCGGCGACGTGCTCGACCGGCTCGGGCAGGACGGCCTCGGCACGCCCGAGCCGGCGCACGAGGTAGGCGAGCGGGCCGATGCTGCCGAGCGTGATCGTCAAGACCAGGAAGGGCAACGGGTTGATGCCGTGGCGCTTCGCGTCGCGCCACATCCAGGCCGACACCATCGTCAGCGCGATCACCAGGTCGAGCAGTACCTGGATGGTCGCGGGGCTGGCGAGTGCCTGCGCGAACAGGCCGAGGTAGCCGTACTGGACGACGACCCACGTGCTGAACGCGGCGAAGTCGACCAGCACGATCGCAGCGAGAATCTGCTTCTTGTTCATGGTTCCGCTCCTCGTTGATCCGGCGCCGTTGCGACGTCGGTGCCGGGAGCGGATTCCAAGGACCGTGCCGGTCGAGGAGCGCCGTCTCCGCGTGGGTTGCGGCGCGGGCGGCAGGGTCACGCGGCGCGACCGCAACGACCCACGTTGCGGGGGTGCAACGGGCGCGGCGCGCGCTCGAACGACGCGCGCCACGCCCGTGGCGCCGTCAATCCACTGGCTCTAGCCGGCGTGCGTCGCGTGACCGGGACGCTCGCTCTCCGGCACGAGCACGCAGTGCGTGCCGCGGTAGATCGTCGGGATGCACTTGTTGCAGTGGATGCAGGTCGCGTCCGCGCCGTCGCCGCGCTGCCAGCGTGCGATCAGGCCGGGCTCGCGCAGCAGGGTGCGGCCGAGCGCCACGAAGTCGAAGCCCTCGCCGAGCGCGCCGCGCACGGTGTCGAGACGATTCACGCCTCCGAGCAGCACCAGCGGCATCTTCAGCGCCGCGCGGAAGCGGCGCGCCATGGGCAGGAAGTACGCCTCCTCGAACGGGTAGCTCGGCAGGAAGCGCTTGCCCATCACGCGGAACGCGGTGCGAATCGGCTGCGGGAAGGCCAGCGCCATCTCCTCGATCGGCGCGTCGCCCTTGAACATGAACATCGGGTTCATGAGCGAGCTGCCGCCGCTCAGCTCGAGGGCGTCGAGGCAGCCGTCGGACTCGAGGAGGCGCGCCGCCTCGACGCTCTCGCCCACCTCGATGCCGCCCTTGACGCCGTCCGCCATGTTGATCTTCGCGAGCACGGCCATCGACGCGCCGACGGCTTCCCGCACCGCACGCACCGCGCGACGCGGGACCTCGGCGCGGTTCGCGATGCTGCCGCCGTAGCGATCGCTGCGCCGGTTGAGCTTCGGGCTCAGGAACGCGCTCAGCAGGTAGCTGTGGCCGAGGTGCACCTCGACCGCGTCGAAGCCGGCATCCTGCAGCAGCTTCGCCGCGCTCGCGAAGTCGCGCACCACGCGCGCGATGCCGTCCTCGTCGATCGCGCGCGTGAAGCGGAACGCCATCGGGCTGAACTGCCGCGACGGCGCGAGGCCGCGGCGCCCGGTCGCGGCGGCGACGGGGCCTGCGTGTCCGATCTGCGCCGAGATGCGCGCACCTTCGGCATGGACCGCGTCCGCGATGCGGCGCAGGCCGGCCAGCGCCTCGGGACGCACGACGATCTCGTTCGGGGCGCCCTGGCCGTCCTCGGAGACGGCCAGATACGCGATCGTCGTCATGCCGATCCCGCCCGCAGCCATCGCGCGGTGGAAGTCGATCAGCCGGGCGCTGACGAGGTTTCCCTCGGCCATGCCCTCGAAGGTCGCGGCTTTCAGGAAGCGGTTGCGCAGCGTGACGGGTCCGAGCTGCGTCGGCGCGAACGGATCGACGGGTGCGTGGTCGCTCATGGCCCTGCCTGTCGCACACACGACTCGAGCCGTCGATCGGCGACCAGATGCGCCTGCCGTTCCCGAGCGCCGATCCCGATGCTAGGCCGGGCGACGCACGGGAGGACGTGATGACGGACACCGCCCAACCTCAATGGTCGCACGTGGGACTCTGCGTTTCGGACCTCGAGCGTTCGACCCGCTTCTACTGCGAGGGTCTCGGCTGCGAACGCGCCGAGCGCTACGAGCTCGACGGCAGCTGGGTGCCGGGCCTCGCCGAGGCGCTCGAGGTGACGCCGCCCGCGGTGATCGTGTCGCAGATGGTGACCAGCGGGCGGCTCAAGATCGAGCTCCTGGGATGGTCGTCGCCGAAGCCCGAGGGCGCACCGTCGACGCGCCGCAACCAGCTCGGCCTGACGCACCTGTCGTTCTACGTCGACGACGTCGACCGCGTCGCGAAGCGCCTCGTCGAGCACGGCGCCACGCTGCTCCCCCACACGCGGCAATCGCCGGGCATCGACCTCGTCTTCCTCGCCGACCCCGACGGCACGCGCATCGAGCTCATGGCACTCCGCGGCTGAGCTCTCCACGCTCGCGCGCTCTGCGAAGGCGAAGCCGAGCGGCCGACCAAAGGGAGCGCGCAGAGTGGGAGTCGCTGCGCTCCCGCAACGAGCGCCCGGACGAGCCGCCGCCCGCCCGGCACCGCCCCCTCTGCGAAGGCGAAGCCGAGCGGCCGACCGAAGGGAGCGCGGGGAGTGGGGCCCCGTTGGGCTTCGCCCA
Organism: Candidatus Binatia bacterium; assembly: GCA_019749875.1. Taxonomy (GTDB): domain Bacteria; phylum Desulfobacterota; class Binatia; order UBA12015; family UBA12015; genus VGTK01. The sequence goes on from JAIEPK010000510.1 coordinate 2,528, forward strand.
ACGGGGCGAGGGGGCGCGTGCCCCCTCGTCGTTACTGATGCGTCGTGCAGGTCAGCTTGAGCTCGGTCCGCACCACCCACGCCCCGTACAGATCGACGTACTCGTAGTTGCACCGCGCCGGATCGAGCGTCGCGTTCGAGAACAGCCGCGCATCGGGCGCCGGTGCCTTGGGCAGCTGGCTCTGCGCGACCGCCGAGCCGCGGCGGTTGGCGCCGGCCGACCCGACCTCGTGCAGCGCGGCGCGCGCGGGCCCCACGACCGTGAGAAGTGCGGCGCTGATCACAGCGAGATGAAGCATTCGCATGGTGTCTCCCCCGTCCCCTCCGCCGAAACGCCGCGCGAAGATGCCGTCCCGGAGCGACGCGGTCAAGGCGCAATCTCCAGCGCGATGCAAGAGGGTTCGGCCGTCGCGCGCGAAAGCTTCAACCGAGCCGGCCGACGAGCAGCGGCACGACCGTCTCGACCCGCAGGACGCGTGGTCCGAGGCTCACCGGACGAAATCCCCGCGCCGCGAGCAGCTCGACCTCGAACGGCACCCAGCCACCCTCGGGCCCCACCGCGAGCGCGATCCGCGCGGCCCCGCCGCGCGCCGGACAGGGATCGGATGTCGGCGGATGCGCGAGCAGCCGAACCTCGACGCCGGCGAGCAGCGTGTCGCACTCGTCCTCGACGAAGGGCCGGAAGCGCGGCCGCACGAGCACCTCAGGAGCGGTCGTGTCGCGCGCCTGCTCGAGCCCGAGGCGGAGCAGGGCCGCGATCGACGCCGGCTCGAGGACGTCGGCAGTGAAGTAGCTCTTCTCGACCCGCGCCGCGTTCACCAGGACCAGCCGGTCGATGCCGAGCGCAGCGATCGCCGGCAGCAGACGGGCGAGCGCCTTGGGGCGCGGCACCGCGAGCAGCAGGTCGATCCCGGCCCGGGGCGGCGGCGCGTCGGTCAGTGCCGGCGGATCGAGCACCAGCTCGTGCTCGGAGACCGCCGCAACGCGCGCCGTGCCGAGCCGTCCGCCGACGACGCCGACCCGCAGCTCGTCGCCGGCCGACGGCGCCAGGACGTCGCGGACGTGATCGAGCCGCCGGCCGGTGATGCGGACCGGCTCGTCGCCTCTGGTCTCGGCGGGCTCGAGGAGCAGCAGGTTCACCGCGCCACGACGTAGCGAGCCGCGGCATTCGCGGCGAGGGTGGCGCGCGCCGCGAATGGTGATGGTCTCGAGCGCCCGGGTCGTGGTACTGCGCGCCGATGCGCGCCGACCGCCTCGTCCTGCTGCTCGTGCTCCTGTTCCCGCTGGTCGCGATCTCCGGCTGCGGCGATGCGAGCACCTCGCCGGCACCGCCGGCGACCGCCGTCGCGCGCTTCGCGCCGTCGCTCGACGCGACCATGGACTTCGGCGACGTGCCCTTTCCGAGCGACCTCTACCGCGATGCGAGCGGCACGATCCGGATCGGCGCGCTGCCGACGCCGCTCACCGACACGCCGCTGTTCGCGGCGATGCGGGCGACCGTCGCGGCCCGCGACGGCTTCTGCGCCACCTGCAACGCGTACTTCGCGATCGACGGCGCGCTCGCGCGGGACCGGCTGCCCATCGACGATCCGTCGCGCGCCGCGACGCCGTCGGACGCGATCCTGCTCGCCGACGTCGACCCGGCGTCGCCCGAGCGCGGCCGGCTGTTCCCGCTGCGCCTCGAGTGGAACGCGAGCCTCGGGCTCTTGGCGCTGCGTCCCGAGCGCGGTATCGCGCTGCACCGCTCGCGCCGCTACGCGGCGGCGCTCACCCGCGACGTGGTCGCCGACGACGGCACGGCGCTGGGCGCGAGCGACGTGTTCCGCCGCGCGCGCGACGGCGAGCGGACGAGTGATGCGCTGATCCTGCGCGTGCGCGAGGCCATCGCCCCGGCGCTCGACGAGCTCGAGCGGATCGGCGTCGCGCGCGCGCGCATCGTCGCGCTCGCGCCGTTCACCACCGAGGACGTGACCGCGGACCTCCTGCGCGTGCGCAGCGTCGTGCAGGACGCGGGCGTGCAGAGCGTGCGCGTCGACGCAGTCCTCGAGGGCGACGCGCTCGACGCGCTGCTGGGGACGCCGTCGGAAGACCGGCCCGGCATCGACGTGCCGCCGGTCCAGGGCACCGACGGGACGCGCTCGATCGTGCACCGCCACCTCGCGACCGTCGTGCGCGGCGTGTTCACCGCGCCGCGCATCGTGGAGGGCAGTGGCACGACTACCGGCGTCGTGCGACGCGATGCCGAGGGACGGATCGTCGCCGGTCCGCTCGAGGAGGTGCCGTTCCTTTTGACGATCCCCGCCGGCGTGGACCCGGCGAGCCTGCCCGTGGTGGTCGCGCACCACGGCTTCAACGCGAGCCGCACCACCGGCTTCGCGAGCGCCGACACCGCGGCGCGCGCCGGCGTCGCGGTGCTCGCGATCGACGCCTTCCTGCACGGCGACCGCGCGGTGACCGCGCGCGACGAGGTCAACGCGATGCGCGGCGGCCTGCCGGGCGCGGACGGCTTCGCGGAGGCCGAGGCGCTCGATACGTCGGGTCGCGTGTTCGGCGTGCTCGGAACGGCGCCGGGGCTCGCCGGCTTCACCGGCTACCCGCACGCGACGCTGCTGCAGTTCGCGGCCGACGTCTTCTCCGCGGTCCGTCTGATCCGCGACGGTGCGCTCGCGAGCGGCCTCGCGACCGCGCTCGGAGGCGGTGCGCCCGGCTTCGATGGGGCGCGCATCGGCTTCATCGGCAACTCGCTCGGCGCGGTGGTCGGCGCGTCGGTCCTGACCGCCGAGCCCGACGTGCGCGCCGGCGTCCAGAACGTGCCGCCGGGATCGGTCGTCGAGACCCTGGTCGAGTCGCCCGAGTTTCGCCCGCTGGTCGAGTCGATCTTCCTGCCGCTCCTTGGCTTGACGGCCAAGTACGACGAGGTCGGGCGCCACCTGATCCTCGACCCGATCACCGACCTGACGCGCTGGATCCTCGAGCCGGTCGATCCGCTCGCGCTGGCGCCGTATCTCGTGCGCGATCCCGTCCGAGCCGAGCCGGCCGCGATCCTGTTCCAGGCGGCGGCCCTCGACGAGGTCGCGGCGCCGCTCGCGACGGCGTCGATGCTCGACGCCACGGGCTCGTCGCGCATCACGCGCTACGACCCGGCGGCGCACGGGATGCTCGAAGTTCTCGACCAGGAGTCGCGTTACGAGCCGCCGGTCGTGCCGCCGTTCCGCGCGCGCGACGCGGTGCTGCCGATCGAGAATCCGCTGGTCGCGGAGCACGACGAGATCGCGGCGTTCCTCGCGGCGGAGCTGGGCGCGCGCTGAGGTTCGTCCTTCAGGTGCCCGCGCGCCGCAGCACCCAGCAGCGCACGCGGCCGATGCCTTGCAGGTGGACCGCGCGCAGGTGGCGCAGCGCGAAGCCCGGCGCGTCCTGCAGCGCCGTGCCGAGCTCGTCCGACACCAGCACGGTGTTGGCGTGCGCGAGGTTCACCAGGCGGCTCGCGAGGTTGACGGTCGAGCCGTAGAGGTCGCCTTCCCATGACAGCACCGGGCCGCAGGCGAGGCCGACGCGCACGCCGGGCAGGTTCTTCTCGCGGTGATACGCGTCGGCGAGCGACAGCGCGATCTCGGCCGCGACGACGGTGTCCTCGCTCGCGAACATCACCTCGTCGCCGATGGTCTTGACGACGCGGCCGCCGTGCTCCGGCACGTGCTCGTAGGCGATCGCCTCGAAGCGGTCGACCGCGACCGCGAGCTCGTGCGGCTCCAGCGCCTGGCTGAGCGAGGTGAAGCCGACCAGGTCCGCGAACCCGACCGTGATCGTCCGGTCGCCCTCGCTCGGCTGCAGCGAGCGGCTGCGCAGCGACGCGAGCAGGTGGCGTCGCCAGACGTAGGCGAGGAACTGCTCGAGGCGCGGCGCGAGCTGCACCACGCGCTCGGCGATCGCGCGCGCGTCGAGCGCTTCGGCGCCGCGCTCGCGCAGCACCTGCTCGAGGCGCGAGGCGCTGGCCGTGACCTGCGCGTCGGCGACGCGCGCCAGCGCTTGTCCGATCACGCGCGTCAGCTGCACCACGTCGTCGCGGTCCGCGACGTCGACCTCGAGCAGCGCGCGCACCTCGCGCAGGATCGCGACATCGGAGCGCGTGAAGAGGCGTTCCTCATCCGAGACGGGTGGGAAGCCGAGCGCCTGCCAGAGCCGGCGCGCCTCGTCGGGATCCATGCCGGACTCGTGCGCGACCTCGGGCGGCGTCAGCTCGGGCGGACCGAGGAGCGCGTCGGCGACCGAGCGCCACGGATCGGACGGAGTGCCCACGGGCCGCGTTGTAGCGGTGCGCGCGCGGTCGGGACAGGCCCGCTCGCCGCGTGTCACGTCGGGCAGCGTGTCCCCGGCGCGCGATCCGTCCGGCCGTCCGCGCTCGCGACGCGTGGGCGCCGGACGAACGCGGGCGCGCACGTGCGTGCGAGGACGCTCACTCCATCTCGGCCGGCACGCTCGCCCAGGCCTCCGCGTCGTGCCCGAACACGACGCGCGCGCCGGCGTCGCGCAGCGCGCGCAGGCGACGCAGCGATGCGAGCATCGCCGCGCGGTCGAACGGGCTCGGCGGCAGGTGGTCGGTCTCGAGCGTGCGGCGCAGGTAGCAGGCGTCGGCGGTGAGCACGACGTCGCCGGAGTCGAGCCGCACGCGCAGCGACTGGTGTCCGGGCGTGTGGCCGTGCGTCGGCAGGCAGACGATGCGTCCGTCGCCGAAGAGGTCGTGCTCGCCGTCGATCAGCTGCACGTCGTGGCCGTGGTCGAAGTCCTGGCGCGCGAAGCTGAGCGCGCCGGCGAGGTCGGCGTCGTGACCCGCCTCCCAGTCGCGTCGCTGCACGGTGATGCGCGCGTTCGGCAGGCTCGCGAGGCCGCCGGCGTGATCGAAGTGCAGGTGCGACAGCACGACGTGACGCAGGCGCTCCGGGGCGACCTCGAGCGCCGCGAGACGCGCGCCGACCACGTCGTCCGTGCCGAGCTCGGTCGCGAACACGTCGGCGAGGAAGCCGAGGCGACCCTTCGCGTCGTGGGCGACGTCGGGATGCAGGCCGGTATCGAACAGGACGTCGCCCTGCGGATGCCGGACGAGGAACGCCGGCACCGGCATGCGGATCGTGCCGTGCTCGCCGTCGAGGAACAGGCCCGTCGGTCCGGTGAGCCAGCCGCAGGTGAAAGCGAAGAGCTTCACGACCGCTGCCCGCGCGTCCCGCTCACGCGGCCATGCGACGCAGCAGCGCCTGCGCCTGCTCGATCGTCATCAGCTTCGGCACCGGGTAGTCGCGATAGGCCTCGATCATGGCGGCCTCCGCGATGTGCGCGATGTCGTCGACCTTGAGCGCGTCCATCTTCTCCGGGATGCCGACGGTGCGGTTCAGCTCGCGCACGCGCTCGATGAAGCGCGCCGCGAGCGCCGGCTTCGCGTCGCTCGCGCTGCCGGCGCCGATCGCCACCGCGAGGTCGGCGAGGCGCTGCTGCGCCCAGCGCTGGTCCTGCAGGAAGTCGAGCACGTAGGGCAGGGTGATCGCGTTGCCGAGGCCGTGCGGCACGCCGTACATGCCGCCGACCTTGTGCGAGAACGCGTGCACGTAGCCGACGTACGCTTTGGTGAACGCGAGGCCAGCATAGAACGACGCGACCGCCATCGCCTCGCGCGCTTCCAGATCGTCACCCTGCTCGTAGGCGCGCGGCAGGTTCGCGAAGATCATGCGCACCGCGGCGGTCGCGTGCCACGCGGTCTCCTTGTGCGGCCAGAGGTTCGTGTAGGCCTCGACCGCGTGCGTCAGCGCGTCCATGCCGGTCGCGGCGGTGATCGGCTTCGGCATGCCGGTCATGAGCGTCGGATCGAGTGCGGTCGCCATCGGCACGAGCTTCGGGTCGATGACGGCGGCCTTCGCGTGCTTGACGGGATCGGTCACCACCGCCGCGACCGTCACCTCGGAGCCCGTTCCCGCCGTGGTCGGGATCGCGAACAGCGGCAGCATGGGCTTCCCGACCTTCATCACGCCGACCAGGCGCTCGGGCGTCTTGCCGCTGACCGCCATCGCGTCGATCACTTTGGCCGCGTCGATCGCTGAGCCGCCGCCGAGCGCGAGGATCGCGTCGCTGCGGTGCGCGCGCACGGCGTCATGGCCGGCGGTGAGGACGGGGTAGGTCGGATCGGGGGTGATGCCGTCGTGCACCGCCACGTCGAGGCCGGCGTCGGCGAGCTTCTGCCGAATCGGCTCGACCAGCCCGAGCTTCACCAGCACCGCGTCGGTGACGATCATCACGCGCTTGGCGCCGGACTGCCCGATCATGGCGCACAGGCGCAGCGCCGCGCCGGGCCCGACGAACGCGGTCGGGCGCGGGATGGCGATCACGCGCGAGGTCGGCCACTGCAGCGGCTTCGCGAGGCGGTAGGCGAGGAGGCGATTCTCGATTGACATGGGCATCAGGCTTCCATGTCGAATGGCATCGTCCGCCGCAACGCGGCCTACTGGCCTTCTCCCCGGTCGACGTCCGGCTCGAGGAAGATCCAGCGTGCCGCCGGCACGGCGCTGCGCACCAGCTTCTCGGCCTCGTCGATCGCGACGGCCAGCCGGCGCATCGTCAGATCGGCGGGGAACGCGACTTTTGCCGCGACCAGGATCTCGTCCGGGCCGACGTGCTGCGTGCGCAGGTGGATCACGCGCTGCACGTCGGCGCTCGACGCGAGCGCGCGCTCGATCGCCTCGACCTGCCGCGGCGACGCGGCCTCGCCGATCAGCAGGCTCTTGGTCTCGACCGACAGCACGTAGGCGATCGCCACCAGCAGCACGCCGATCGCGAGGCTGCCGACCGCGTCCCAGCGCCCGTCGCCGGTATACGCCGCGAGCCCGACGCCGGTGAGCGCAAAGGCGAGGCCGATCAGCGCGCCGGTGTCCTCGAGCAGCACGACCGGCAGCTCGGGGCTCTTCGAGCGCCGGATGAAGCTCCACCACGACGCGTTGCCGACGTACGGACGAGCCTCGCGCACCGCGGTGCGCAGCGACGCCGACTCGAGCACGACCGCGACCGACAGGATGCCGATCGCCCAGCCCGGCGACTCGACCGGAACCGGATGCACGAGCTTCTCGATGCCCTCGAAGATCGAGAACAGGCCGCCCAGACTGAACAGCACCAGCGCCACCACGAACGCCCAGAAGTAGCGCTCGTGCCCGTAGCCGAACGGATGCTCGCGATCGGGCGCGCGGCGCGCGGTGCGGCCGCCGAGGAACAAGAGGCCCTGGTTGCCGGTGTCGGCGAGCGAGTGGATCGACTCGGCGAGCATCGCGGCAGAGCCGGTGAACAGGTAGCCGACGAACTTCGCGACCGCGATGCCGAGGTTGGCGAGCAGTGCTGCGAGGATCGCCTTCGCACTTCCCTCGTGCATCGCGCGACGATCCAACGGAAGCGCGCGTGCGTCAAGAGCCTCGCGCGGCGCCGTGCGCCGTCGCCGGTCGTGCACGGCCGTTGCGCGGCGCGTGGCGGGTGGGATAGGCGACGCGCACGATGCTGCGCGACGAGGACGTGGAGACCTTCTGGCGAGACGGCGTGGTCTGCCTGCGCGGCGTGCTGCCGGCGGACTGGACCGAGCGGCTCGCGCTCGCGGTGGAGGACGTGATCGCCGCGTCCGACGGGACCGATCTCTCCGCGATGGCGTCGGCGATCGACGCCGGCGGCGGTGCGGTGCTGCGCGACGCACCAGCGACGGGCACCGCAGCCGGGGCGCCGCGTGGACGCTTCTTCGCCGGCACCGACCACTGGCGAAAGCACCAGACGTTCCGCGCGTTCGCGCTCGAGTCGCCGCTGCCGCGCATCGTCGCCGAGCTGCTGCGGTCGCGTCGCGTGACGCTCTACGAGGACAGCCTGCTGGTCAAGGAGCCCGGAACGTCCGAGCGCACGGCGTTCCACCAGGACATGGCGTACTTCCACGTCACCGGCCGTCAGGTGTGCACGACGTGGTGCCCGCTCGACGACGTCACGCTCGACAGCGGAGCGGTGCAGTACGTGCGCGGCTCGCACCTCTGGCAGACCGAGTTCAAGCCGAACCTCTTCGTCAGCACGGCGCCGATTCCCGGCACGGAAGGCGAGACCGTGCCGGACGTCGCAGCGGATCCCGACAGGTACGACCTCGTGTGGTTCGAGACCGGACCGGGCGACGTGGTGGTGCACCACGCGCGCACGATCCACGGTGCGCCGGGCAACGCGTCCGCGACCCGCCGCCGGCGGGCGATCTCGGTTCGTTACTGCGGCGACGACGCGCGTTTCCACCGCCGTCCGGGGGCACCGCTCAAGCCATGGCAGGAGGCGGCCCGCGAGGGCGACGTGCTCGGATCGGACGACGACCCCGTGGCCTACGCGGCGCCTGCTTGACGGTTGCGCGACGCGCGCGGGGCGCCCGCTCGGTCGCCGCGGGCATGCGCGACCGCTGCACGGCGCACCG
>JAIEPK010000487.1 GCA_019749875.1 Candidatus Binatia bacterium
ATCGTCCGGCGTCGCGTCGCGCCGTCCGGCTCGAGCGGTGGCCGCTCGGCGCTCCCGGGCGCCGCGTCGTGCAGAGCGCCGGGCACGGTCGTGCTCTAGCGCAGCCGACGCGGCTCGCGAAAGCGTGGCGCGGCGGTGTAGCCTGCGAGGTCCATGGCGTCGCCGCACGACCAGTCCGATCGACCCGCAGAGCAGGCAGTGGCGCCCGCCGACGACGGCAGCGCTTCGGCCGCTCCGCACAGCGCCGAGTTCGTGGCGCGCTGGCGCGACGTCGTGGCACGCACGCTGCGTCTGCCGGTCGAGCACGGCTGCATTCGCATGCGCGGCCTCCTCGGCGGCACGACGCTCTCGTACCTGCCGTTCCTCAACTACACCGATCTGACGCCGCAGGGCGCTGCGGCGCTGGTGCGCGAGCTCGGCAGCCGCCCGTACCACGTGCGCGTGCTCGACCCCGCCGGGACGGCATTCGCGCACGACGATCCGGTCACGCTGCGGCTCGACCTCGCCGGACGCGACGCCGACGCGGTCTGGCGACGCGGCCTCGATGCGAAGTGCCGCAACCAGGTTCGCAAGGCGCAGCGCTCGGGGCTCACGTTGCGCCGCGGCGGCGAGCCCGCGCTCGCCGACGCGTTCCACGCGCTGCTCGCCTCGACGCTGCACCGCCACGGCGCGCCACTGCTGCCGCGACGGCTGCTGTACGCGCTGGCGAGCGAGCTCGGCGCGCGCTTCTGCATCGCATCGCGCGCGGGGACGCCGATCGCGGGGCTGGTCGAGATCCACGACCGCGACCTGGTCTGGGTGCCGTGGGCCGCATCGGAGCGCAGCGCGCTCGATCTCTGCCCGAACCACCTCACCTACTGGACCACGATCGAGGACGCCGTCGGCGCGGGCCGGCGCGTGTTCGACTTCGGCCGCTCTCCGTTCGGCGGCGCCACGCACCGCTTCAAGGAGCAGTGGGGTGCGCGACCGGTGGCGCTTCGCCTGCTGTCGTCGCAGCCGGCGGACGTCTACGCGCGCTACGCGCTTGCACAGCGCGTCTGGCGCGGCTTGCCGCGTCCGGTCGTCGACCGGCTCGGCCCCTGGCTCTGCCGGCACCTGCCCGACTATTGAGCGCGCGACGGCGCGTCGAGCACGCGCACCGAGCGCTTCGCGAGAACGGTGTCGGGCGACGCCGCGCGCGCGATCTCGACGACCCACGGCCCCGGGCCGGGCGGCGCCGCGAGCGTGATCGGCAAGGTCACGCTCTGACCCGTCGCGAGCGCGATCGGCAGCAGGGCGCTCGCCGTCCGCTGCGTGCCCCCCGTGCCGGCGCCGCCCGACCAGCGCACCACCAGCTCGCTCGGCGTCAGCGGATCGGGATGCCGGAACGTCGCGTCGCCGCGATTCACGAACACGAACGGGACGTCGCCGCCGCGCGCCGGCAGCTCGACCGTCGGCGCATCGGCATCGCCGGCGGCGAGCAGCCCGAAGTCGCGCTGCACCGGAACCGGACTCGACAAGGCGTACGCCCAGAAGCGACGCGTGCGGCCGAGCGGTGCGAGGCGCCGCTGCGCTTCGACATCCATGCGCAGCATGTCCTCGAAGGCCTTGTGCTGCGGCGGGAGGGTCCGCTGCTTGTCGAACAGCACGCTGCCGAAGCCCAGCGCCACGAGCGCGTCCGCCGCCGCCGGGGCGGGCAGCGCGCTCGCGAGGTCGGTCACCTGGTGCTGCACGGGCGAGACGAAAGAATTGTAGCAGGCCGCGGTGGGGCGCGGGCTGTAGCTGTCGAGCAGCAGGCTGTTCGCCATCGCCAGGCGGGGTGTTCCCTGCCATGGCAGCGGCACGTCGAGCAGGGCACCGGGCGGCACCTTCTGCACCAGGGCGATCGCGTCCTCGTCCGGGCGCGCGACCCAGGTCGTGAGGGCGAGCGAGTCCTGGCCGAAGCTCGGTCGCGCGAGCAGCGGCACGAAGCGGGTCGCGAGCACGATCGCCGTGCAGGCGACCACGACGCCGATCGCGCCGCGGCGGCTCCGCCCCTCGGTGAGCCGCAGCACTCCGTACCCCGCGACGAAGGCGAACGACAGCGCGGCGCCGAGACCGACCGCAGGCAGCCCGCGCACGGCATCGAGGCCCGGGACGACTCGTGCCAGCAGCAGGATCGGCGTACCGACGGCACCGATGCCGGGAATCGTCACGGGACCGAGGCTCGACCACACGATCAGCAGCCCGGCCGCGAGCAGGACGAGACGCGGGTCCTCGCCGCCGACGCGGCGCGGGCCACGCGCGCGGTCGACCAGCGCCACGACGATCAGGGCGACGCAGAGAAAGCCCGGGAAGCGCGCGCTGCCCGGCAGGTACGCGCGCGGCTCGAGCAGGATCGAGGAGCGCCCCTGCGCGAGCCCCCAGATCGCGCGCGTCTCGAGGTACGGCGCGAGCACGAACCACGCCACCGCAAGGATCATGGCCGCGGCGAGCGCGATCTGCGGCAGCGTGGCGGCCGGACGGAAGCGTCGCAGCACGAGCTGGTAGACGCCGTACACCACCAGCAGGATCGTCGCCGCGATGAGCGGATAGAGGCTCTCGCCCACCACCAGACCGACGAAGAGTGCCAGCGCCGTCGCGTTGCGCCAGCCGCCGTACGCGCACGACCGGTGCAGGAACAGCAGGGCGAGCGGCACCCACAGATCGCCGTGCGCGAACGGGTGCACGAGCTCGGTGATGCGCTCCGGCGTGAGCGCGAACAGCAGCCCCGCGACGAACGCGGCGGGGGCGCTGCGCGTGAAGTGGCGCGCCAGCGCGTACATCGTCAAGCCAGGAATCCAGATCGTCAGCAGCAACGTCGCGTTGTAGGTGAGGATCGGGTCGTGCGTGAGCGCCCACGGGATGGCGGCGAGGAGCCCGAGCGCGAACAGATGCTCACCGAGCGTGTAGGCGCGCGGCATCGGGAAGCACTGTCCGTCGCCGCGCAGGTCCCACGGTCGGCTGGTGAGCGTCGCCGCGTTGCGCACGACCATGGCCGTGACCGCGCGCTGGTCGAGAAGTCCCAGCCCGAGGAAGTGGCGGTCGCCCTCGGCGGCGAAGCGCGACACCGGCAGCAGCGTGCGCGGCGCTGCCAGCACGGGTGACAAGATGGCGAGGGCGAGGATCAGGTAGGCCGCCGCGGCGAGCGGCATGCACCAGACGTCGGAGCCGCGCGCGGGTGGCTCGTTGGAAACGGCAGGCTCGGGCTTCATCGGGCTCGTGGCGGTGCTCCATCGCACATCGGCCGGTCGTCCTGCCAGCGTCGGCGACGCCGCGCGTTCGTCACGGACGAACACGGCAACCCGATGCGGGCTCTGATCGCCCGGGCGCGTCGGCCGTCTTGAAGGATCGATTCCGGTCTGCGTAAGCAAGGAGCCCATGGCTTTCCGACCATCGACGGAACACGTCGGAAACGCCGTGCCGCCGCGGTCCGCGCGCTGGCAGCCCGGACAGGCGCTGTTCGCGGGCTTCGAGGGCACCGCGTGTCCCGCGCCGCTGCTCGATCTGATCGCGGCCGGACGCATCGGCGGCGTCGTCCTGTTCGCGCGCAACGTCGCGAGCCCCCGTCAAGTCCGCGAGCTCGTGCGCACCCTGCGCGCGCACGAGCCCGCGGACGCGCCGCTGATCGTCGCGATCGATCAGGAGGGCGGCCGCGTGCAGCGTCTGCGTGCACCGTGGACCGAGTGGCCGCCGATGCGACGCCTCGGCGAGCTCGCGGATGCCGGCGCGTCGGCGCCGCTCGCCGCGACCGCCGCGGTCGCGCGAGCGCTGGCCGTGGAGCTGCGCGAGTGCGGCATCGCCCTCGACTTCGCACCGGTGGTCGACGTCGACAGCAACCCCGCGAATCCCGTCATCGGCGATCGCAGCTTCGGGCGCGATCCGCAGCGGGTCGCGGCGCATGCGCGGGCATTCGTCGACGCGATGCAGGCGAGCCGGGTGGCCTGCTGCGCGAAGCACTTCCCCGGCCACGGCGACACCACGCTCGACAGCCATCTCGCGCTGCCGACGATCGCGCACGATCTCACGCGCCTGCTGGCGGTCGAGCTGCCGCCGTTCGCGGCGGCGGTCGAGGCCGGGGTGGCGAGCATCATGAGCGCGCACGTCGTCTTCGAGGCGATCGATCCGCGCCGACCGGCGACCTTCTCGCCCGAGGTGATCGCGCTGCTGCGCGAGCGCCTGCGCTTCGACGGCGTGCTGTTCTCGGACGATCTCGAGATGAAGGCGGTCGCCGACCGGTGGCAGCCGCGCGAGATGGTCGACCTGGCACTCGGCGCCGGCGTCGACGTGCTGCTCGCCTGCAAGAGCTTCGCGCTGGTCACGGAGCTGCTGGCACGGCTCGAGGCGCTGCCCGACTCGCGGCTCGAGGAGCCGCTGCGGCGCATCGCAGCGCTCAAGCGACGTTTCGCCCTGCCCCGCGACTCCGAGCCGACCGCGGCATCCGGGCCGCCCTACCCCGAGCACGTGGCGCTCGCAGCGCGACTCGCGCGCAGCGCCTGAGCACCGTCAAGCGCCGCGCAGGCTCGCCGCCCCGCCCTCGCCGACCACGAGATCCAGCCGTCGCTGGTGGATGCGCGCGACGTCGGGACGATTGGTGAGCGACACCACCGTCGTTCGCGGCAGCTCGGCGGCGAGGATCTCGTAGACGCGCTTCTCGGTCGCCTCGTCGAGTGCCGCGGTCGCGTCGTCCATGATCAGCCAGTCCGGCGCGTGCAGCACCGCCCGCGCGAACATCAGGCGCTGCTGCTCGTCGCCGGACAGCGTCTGGTCCCAGGACTCGCGCTCGTCGAGGCGCGGCGCGAGCACGTCGAGGTCGACGAGCGCGAGCGCCTTGCGGACGTTCTCGTCCGCGAATGCCGAGGGCTCCGCGGGGTAGGCGATGGCCTCGCGCAGCGAGCCCATCGGCAGGTACGGCTGGCGCGCCAGGAACAGCGTGCGCGCCTGCGCGGGAATCGCGACGCTTCCGTGGCCGAACGGCCAGATCCCGGCGATCGCGCGGAACAGCGTGGTCTTCGCGAGACCGGCCGGTCCGAGCACGGCGGTGCGCTCGCCGGCCGCCATCGTCGCATCGAGGCCGGTCGCGATCGGCTCGCCCGAAGGCTGCGTCAAGGACAGGTGCGTGACGTGCACGTCCACGTCGCTGCCCGCATCGACGTGCACCACGTCCCCGCGCTCGACGTCGTGGCGCGTCTCGGCGAGCTTCTCGCGAAACGTCGAGAGGCGCTCGATGCTCGCGCGCCACGCGGCGATCTCCTGATACGCGTCGACGAACCATGACAGCGCGCCCGACACCTGCCCGTACGCGATGCCGGTCTCGGTGACGCCACCGAGCGACATGCGCCCCGCGAAGAACGCGGGTGCTGCGACCAGCAGCGGCACGATGCCGTTCGCCTGCCCGATGCCGCCGGTCAGCAGCGTCAAGTTGCGCTGCTTGGTGATCAGGTCCCACCAGTTGGTGATCACCTGGTGGAAGCGCGACATCGCGATGCGGCGCTCGACCTGCTGGCCGCGCGCGAGCGCGACGGCCTCGGTGTGGTCGCGGAAGCGGACCAGGCCGTAGCGGAAATCCGCCTCGAAGCGCAGGCGGTCGAAGTTGATGCCGACCAGCGTCTTGCCGACCTTGTGCGTCAAGTACATCGAGACGATCGAGTACAGGATCGCGACCCACATCATGAGCCCGGGGATCCAGAACTCGTGCTCGCCGATGCGCAGCGGCCACGTGCCCGACAGGCGCCACAGCACGCCCGAGAACGAGATCAGGGTCGCGACGGCAGACAGCAGCGACAGCGACAGCCCGAGCGCGCTCGCGACGTAGCTCTGGATGTCCTCCGAGATGCGCTGGTCGGGGTTGTCGGTGTCGCGGTGGTGCAGCTGCGCGTGACCGTAGGCGTAGGGCCCGATCCAGCCGTCGACGAAGTACTGCGTCAGGTGCTCGCGCCAGCGGATCTGCAGGATGTTGCGGAAGTAGATGCGGTAGGTGGAGATCAGCACGACGACCAATGCCACGCCGAGGAAGATCTCGATCGCCTCGACGAAGCGCGGCCACTGCTTGCTCTGCACCGCGTCGAACACCTTGCTGTTCGCCCACGCGAGATTGACGTTCGCGTAGACCAGCCCGAGCTCCATCGCGACACACAGGGCCAGCAGCGGGGCGCCGCGCTTCGCGTCCTTCGACGTCCAGTAGATGCGGGTCAGGCCCGCCAGGTGGCGGATGAAGCGCGCGTCGAGGTGTCCCGGATGGCGAGTCGGCTGCAACGGATCCTCCCGCCGCGACCGTGCGTGCCCTGGGCTGGTCCGGGACGTTCGCAACACGAGGGCGGCCGCGCAGTCCTCGCGCGCCCGGCGCGAGGAGTCAACGGAATCACTCGGACGGCAGCCGCGGCTACGCGGATGATGGCGGCAGCAGGTCCGATACCGCGACGCTCGCGTCGGGAAACGCGACCAGCATGATGCGGTCGCCGCGGCGCCGCACGGCGTGGTCGCGGTAGCACTTCGCGTCCACGTCCGGGGCGCGCAGCACCTCGACGCAGTCCTCGGCCGGGCGGACGATCCAGTACTCGGGGATCGCGGCGCTGGCGTAGAGGCGCGACTTGACGATGCGGTCGCTCGCGAGCGTGTGCTGCGAGACTTCCACCACCAGCCGGGCCGTCTCGGGATGACGATCACGCCAGCGTGACAGCGGCCCCTCGACGACGGCCAGGTCCGGCTCGGGCACCGATCGCGCACCGACGATCAGCGGGAACTGGATCCGGAACACCACGCGATCGCCGAGGACGGCCCGCAGTGCGGCGTCCGCGGCCATGACGCCGTACGCATGCGGCGGACTCTGCGGCGCCATCGGCACCACCACCCCTTCGAGGAGCTCGACGCGCTCGTCGGGCTCGAACGCGCCCTGCTCGGCGAGCGCGAAGTAGCGCTCGACGGTCAGGTCGCCGGCCGAGGGGATGGAGGGATGCACGGGCGCGACGCTAGCATCGTGACGCCGGCCCCGGAATGCGGCGCAGAGCAAAGTGCGCTCGCTACCGCGAGATCCGGGGGGCTCAGCGTCTGCTGCAGCGGAGTCCGAGGTTCTGCTGGATGATGGTCCGATCCGCGTCGTTGGTCAGCCCGTCGAGGTTGAGGTCGTACCAGCTCGAGAGCCCGGTCGAGTCGGCGTAGAAGCGCCAGTCGCTGAGATCGAGGTCGTCGACCACGAGGTCGATGTTGCCGTCGCCGGGACACGGCACGTTCGAGTCGAGCAGCGCCTGCAGTCGGGCGGACAGCTCGTCGTAGCTGCGCTGCTGCTCGGGCGTGAGCGCGTCGAGGTCGAGCTGCGTGCCCGCCTCGTCGAGCTCGGGCGTCGGCACCGCCTCGTCGATCGCGTAGAACTCGTTGGTGCTGCCGTCGACGCACGGCTGCTCCTGCGAGACGTAGGCTTTGCCCGAGTTGCGCACGATCTTGTAGCGATCGTCGCGGATCGCGAGCGCCGACAGCGGCGCGATCAGCAGCGGCTGCTGTCCCTGCGCCGCGAGATACGCGCTCACCTCGCAGCAGTAGGTGAAGCCGCCCGGCGGCACGCCCGGATCGTCGGGCTCGGCGCCGTACCACGTTCCGTTGTTGTCGTGGCAGACGCTCTTGGTGACCGGGATCTGCGTGCAGGTCGAGCCGATCGTGCACGGGCCGTTGATCGCACCGTTCGCCTGCAGGTTCGGCCCGACCTGGGTGAAGTTCGACGCGCGGATGCTCGCGCGTCCGGGCTCGCGCAGGTAGGGCAGCATCGGCTCGGCGTCGATCGGCCGCGGCACCTGCGCACGGACGTCCTCGATGCCCGCGATCTCGCCGAACAGCGTGTAGAGGTCGGCGATGTTGACCATGTGCTCGACGTCGCGACCGGGCCGCACCACCAGCGGGCCCGCGATCACGAGCGGCACCCACACGCCGGTCTGGTAGGCCGTGCCCTTGGCGCGCGACGGATCGAACGGTTGCTTGACGGTGCCGCCGAGGCTGCCGTTGTCGCCGACGATCACGACGACGGTGTCGGTCTGCTCGGGCCGGTAGACCAGGCTGCCGTCGGGCGCGCGCTCGGCGAGGCCGGTCTCGACCAGCAGGCGCGCGACCTCCGCGTCGATCGACTCGACCATCAGGTTCATGATCAGGCGCTGCGCCTGCGTGTCGTTGCAGTCGAGCCCGCTCGCCGCGCGGTTCTGCTCGCCGAGCGTGTCGGCGGGCGGCTGCATGAGCGGCGTGTGCGCCGCCGAGAAGCTCACCGTCGCCATCCACGGCTGGCCCGACGGGCGCGAGCGGATCCACGACACCGCCGCGTCGACCGCCTCCGTCGTGCGGAATGTCCGCGCGCGCCGATCGGTGGGTGGAATGCGGTCGACCGAGCCGTCCTCGTGATTGATCACCAGCGGCGACACGTAGTGGCCGCTGAGCGTCGTGAAGTCGAGGTTCACGGGCGGCGGCGACTGGCAGCTCTTCCCGGGGTCGAGGATCCCGCCGCGGTCGCGGCAGGTGCGTCCCGGCGGCACCGGCCCGCTCGACGCGAGCTCGCTGCAGCTGCCGTCCGCCTGATAGCAGGCGCCCGTGTCCGCACCGCCGTCGGCGGCACCGGGCACGAAGCCGCACGACCAGGTGCCCAGCGGTGCGACGCCGCCCGCGGTGGTGTCGATCGACGACGGATCGCCGGTCTCGTCGAGCCAGCCGTCGAAGTAGTCCCAGCCGAGATCGTGCACCATCGCGTAGCCCGCCGGGTCGTTGCCCTGCAGGCCGATGTGGAACTTGCCGAACAGCGCGCTCGTGTAGCCGCGCTGCGCGAGCAGCTTCGGCAGCGTGACCTCGAACGGCGAGACCATGGAGTTCGCGAGATCGTTCGGTCCGAGCGCGCCCTGGACGTTGGTCCGGAGCGGGTAGCGCGCCTCGAAGATCACCGCGCGGCTGGTCGAGCACGCCGGCATCGACCAGGTGTTGCGGAAGCGGATGCCGTCGTCGGCGAGGGCGGCGATGGTCGGGGTCTGCGGCGGATCGTCGCCGCCGTAGCCGAACACCTGCATCTGATCGATGCCGACGTCGTCCATGACGACGAACAGGATGTTGGGCTGCGGCGCGGACCGCGGCGGCGCGTCGGAGCAGCCGTCGACGAACAGCACGCTCGCGAGCCCGAGCGCCGCGCCCAGGAAGGACGCCCACCGCGACCGTTTCGCCCCGCACCACCGGCGCGCCACCACACACGTGTCCATGCTGCCTGGCTACGGGCGGCATGGGCCCCGAGTCTTCCAGGATCTTCGCAATTTCGTCGCAATCGTTCCGCGATCCGCGCAACGCGCGCTTTGCCGCAGCGTGCGAACAGGCTACTGCACTCGCTCGATCCTTCGAGGCGGCATGACGCAGTCTGCACGAGAATCCGTACGGTTCTTCTACGAGACGTTCGGCTGGCGCAAAGACGATGCAGGTCGCTACTTCGACGGCGCGATGGCCGACGACTGGCGTCAGGTCGTGCGCTGGTACCACCACGCGTGCAACCTGCGTCTCAAGCGTTTCCTGATGCCCCGCGGCGACATGCTGCTCGATGCGGCTTCCGGAGCGGTGCAGTTCCAGGACTACATCGCGCTCTCGGACGGCTACCGCCGTCACGTGTGCGTGGACTTCTCGCGCAGCGCCTTGCGCGAGGCGCGTGATCGGCTCGGGGACAAGGCCCTCTGCGTGCAAGCCGACGTCACGGCACTGCCCTTCCGAGACGACACCTTCGACGCGGTCGCGAGCCTGCACACGATCTACCACGTTCCGGCAGCCGAACAGCCGCTGGCCTTCCGCGAGCTGCATCGAACGCTCCGTCCCGGCAGAAGCGGCGTCGTCGTCTACGCGCAAGACCGACACCCGGGACATCCGCTTCCCCGATGGATCGTTCGTCTCCTGCTGCGCTCGTCGCGGCTCGCCGCACGACTGCGGTCGCCGAACCTGCCGAGAAGCTCCCCCCCGCCCGGACTCTACTTCGAGCCACTGCCGCTCGACGAGGTCGAGACGACGTTGCGGGCACTCGGCGTGAGCTTCACGACGCGTGCCTGGCGCACGCTGTCGGTCTCGTTCACGCGCCTGGTGATCCCCGACAATGCGTTCGGCGCGGCGCTCCTCCGGTGGGTCTTTGCCGTCGAGAACCTCTTTCCCGAGCGGTGCGGCAAGCGCGCCAGCTACCCGACGTTCGTCTTGACCAAGCCACGCGGCGCAACTTCGCTCGAAGCGACTCGATCTCGCGAGGTGCTCGAGACGGGAGCCTGATGTCCCGTCACCGGCTCGTGCGATCTTCCAGACGCGCGAGAGTCCGCGCGACGCGCACCAGATCGTGCGTCGCGGCGAGCGCGCGGCCGCGCTCGATCAGCGCGCGCAGCGGCGCTCGGTCCGGCCGCCGTCCGCGCGCGTGCAGCATCGTCGCGTAGAGCTGGCAGGTGCGCGCCAGCGCGACCACGTGCCCGGTGCGCTCGTGCTCGGCGAGCGCCTGCTCGAAGTGCGCACGCGCGTCGTCCCAGCGACCGAGCGTCGTCGCGAGCGCGCCGGCGCCGTTGGCCAGCAGCCCGAAGCAGACGTTGCCGAAGCTGGTCATCGCCCACGCCCCCGCGCGCGGCGCGATGCGGGCATAGAGCTCGCCCGCTCGCGCGACGTCGCCGAGGCCGGCGCAGGTGAGCGACATCGCACCCAGCACCATGAGTCCTCGATTGCGTGAGTTCTCGCCGGGCATGGCGTCGAGCCCGAGGTCCCAGGCACGTGCGAAGGCACGACGCGCGTCGTCGACGCGGTCGGCGTCGAGCAGCGCGAGCGGCAAGGTCCACGGCACGATGTCGGCGGCGCCGTAGTCGTCGCGCTGCATCAGCGGCAGGATCTCCGCGAGGCGATCCTGCTCGCGGCGCAGCGCGAGCATCTGCGCCGCGAGCACCTGCCGCGCGGCGGCCGGGCTGCAGCGCTGCCCGAGCGCGAAGGCATCGGCAGACAGACGCTCGGCGCGCGCGAGCTACGGGCGCTGCGCCGGCAGATGCA
>JAIEPK010000291.1 GCA_019749875.1 Candidatus Binatia bacterium
ACGCAGCTTCTCGACCAGCGGCGCGAGACGCTCCGGCGGCAACCCCACCGGCAGCCAGCCGCCGCCGTGCGCGATCGCGCGGCGGAACGCGTGCGGCGGGCTGCCGCCGACGAAGAGCGGCGGACGCTCGGGCCGCGGGCGGAACAGGAACGGCTGCCCATTCTCCTCCACCACGTCGTCCGCGAAGCAGCGGTCGAGCAGGTCGAGCGTCGCGTCGGCGATCGCGCCGCGGCGGCGGCGCTCGACGCCGAGCGCGCGGAACTCCGCGTCCATCCAGCCGACGCCGACGCCGAGCACGAGGCGTTCCGCCGACAGCTCCTGGATCGTCGCCACCCACTTCGCCGTCGGCAGCGCGGGACGGTACGGCAGCACGAGCACGCCGGTGCCGAGCCCGACGCGCGCGGTCGCGCCGGCGAGGAACGCGAGCGTCGCGAGCGGATCGAGATAGCGGCCGTCGGAGCCCTCGGCGTCGTCGGGCGGGATCGCGACGTGGTCGACGA
This sequence comes from Candidatus Binatia bacterium, assembly GCA_019749875.1. GTDB lineage: Bacteria > Desulfobacterota > Binatia > UBA12015 > UBA12015 > VGTK01. The sequence goes on from JAIEPK010000291.1 coordinate 501, forward strand.
CCCACAGGTCGGCGATCTCCGTCGTCGCCTCGACGGCGCGCGCGCACGCGAGCAGCGTCTCCCGACTCGACTGCGGCCCCATGTTCCGGACGACGACGCCGATCTGCATCGCACGACGGTGCGGGCACGAGCCGGTCGAGTCAACGACGTCGCGCGAACCACGTCGGTGCTGGCTTCGACCCGCCGCGGCGCGCTAGGAGCGAGCCCGTGCGAATCGACCTCGGCGGCGAACCCATCCACACCCGGGCGCACGCGCTCGTCGCGGCGCTGCGCGACGACGGCCGCGTCGTCGCGCGCGGCTCGCTGATCGACCTGCGCACGCGCGGGTTTCTTCCCGTCGGCGGCAGCATGCAGGGCATGGGCATCATCCACCACATGGAGCTCGCGTGGGTGCTCGATCCGGCGACCGGCGTCATCGAGGAATTCACGCCGGCGCAGCCGACGGTCGCGTTCGAGGCGTCGCCGGAGACCGCGGGCGAGAGCTGTCGCGATCCCATGCCCGCGGTGACGGCACTCGCCGGCACGCGGCTCGGCGAGGGCTTCTCGGCGGCGCTGCGCGCGCGCATCGGCGGCGCGCTCGGCTGCTCGCACGTCATGACGCTGGCGCTCTTCATGGACGCCGCCGTGCGCGCCGGTCTCGACTGGCAGCGCGCGAGCGTGCCCGCGCGCTTCGCGTCACCGCGCGCGGGCACGCTGTTCCGCCGCGACCTCGTGTTCGACGGCCACGAGCTCGCGGACGGCCGCGTCGCGACCGCGATGCGCATGGGTGACCTGCACTGGAACGCCGAGCCGCCGACGGTCCTCGCACCGCAGCGCTTCGCACGTCACCACGAGCTCGCCGCCGAGATCACCGCCGACCTCTGGCCCGGCAGCCTGCTCGCGATCCGCGGCGCAGAGCGCGTGCGCGACGCGGATGCGTTCGCCGGCGCCGCGTGGACGGAGCGCTCGGCCTGGCTCGGAGCGCTCGAAGGTCTCGGCCTCGCGCGCGGGGCCGCGTCCGAGCTGCAGCGTCGCCTCGGCGACGCGACGCACGCGCGCCCGTGGCTCGACGCCCTGCTCCTGTTCGCGCCCGCGCTGGTGCAATGCCGGGCGGCGCATCCCGACGCCTGGCACGACAAGGTCCGCGCCACCGAGCGCCATCCCGGGCTCACGGCGATCCCGGACTCCTGCTGGATGTGGCGCCGCGGTGGGGCGCTCGAGCGCATCCGCGAACGGCACGGGGCGGTGAAGGGCGGGCGCTGAGACGACCGCCGCGTCGGCCCGGAGAGCTCTTGCCGGCGAGCTGCCGCGCGGTTGATTCCCGCCTGCGACCGCTCGCGATCGAGCAGCCGGCCCAGGATCGCGATCCTGCCGTCACCGTCGAAGACAAAGTTCGCGCCATCTTCGCCCCCGCACTCCGCGGCACCAATTCCGCGACGCGCGCCCCGCCGCTCTGATCTCGGCTTGGCATGCGAGAAATTTTCTCTTGCAATGCCCGCACGGCCGGGCCTATAGGCAGCGCGCACGTCCGACCACGGAACGGTCCAGGCGACGAAGGAGCAGACCATGCGGACGCCTCTTGCACTCGCAGCCCTCGCGCTGATCGCCTCCCCCGCTCTCGCGGTGGACATCACGGCCCCGGGTCAGGTCGTGCCGAAACGACGCACCGGCGTCGTGCAGGCCGATCTCGTCTGTGCGCCTGGCGAGGGGATCGCGCTGGAGAACGGCGCCACGCTGAAGCTCGACGGACACACGCTCGACGGCTGCTCGATCACCGGCGTCGGCGGCGCGACCGAGAGAATCCGCATCGCCGTGCGCGGCCCCGGTGCGATCCACGGCGCCGGGATCTCGATCGCGGCCGGCACGCTGCGCGTGCGCGACGTGGTGATCCAGGACCCGCCGCTGCACGGGATCTACGGTGCCAACGGCGTGAACGGCGGCCCCTCGAAGATCGACGCGGCCGACGTGCAGCTCAGCGGAAGCGGTGGGACCGGCATCGAGGGAACACGCGTCGTCGTCAAGGACGTGACCGTCGACGGATTCACCGACCATGGCGTCGTCGGCTGGGCGAAGGTCGACGGGAAGCGCTTGACGGTGTCCGGTTGCGGCGAGGGCGTGTTCTCCGCCGAGAACGTGCATCTGCGGAGCTCGCAAGTCACGGCGAGCACCGCGTTCGGCGTGATCGCGAATCTGTCGGTCGAGCTGACCGGCTCCACGGTGACCGGAAACGGCACCGACGTCGCGAGCCAGATCCTCCCGAAGCTGAACCGCTCGACGTGCGGCACGAGCCTCAACATGCAGACGGCCACGCCGTGGGGTGTTTGCTCGGGCGACTGATCCGCACCGGCTTGGCCCGCGACCGCCGCCGCGAGCGGGCCGCGCATCCGCGCGGGCGGAGCCACGGATCCGCTGGGGCTCCGTGCGCGTCGAGAACGTGCTCGCGATCGGCAAGAGGGGCACCATCACGAGCGTGGTCCAGGACGCGCCGCTCGCCGCCGGGTCGGCGGGTGACGCCGTCCTTCGCGAGACGGCGATCGCGCGTATCGTCCGGATGGCGCTCCGACCGGCTCGACGTCCTGGTGCGCACGACCGATGCACGGCCGATGCGGCGATGCTGCTGCGGTCCTGCGGCGCGCGCATCGACTGGGCCCGCTTCGCGACCCAGACCAGGCAGCGGCAGCTGGTCGTTCCGGTGCGCCGCGCGCTGCGTGTGCTCGCCGCCGTGCTCGACATCGAGCCGCCGACGAACGCGCTCGCGACGCTACGCGCGGCTCGCGCGCCGCTCGTCACCGTCGGCGTCGCCGAGCTCAGCTTCGACGCCTACCTCCGATGCACCGACCGGATCCCGTCGAGGGTGAGCCTTCCGGTCGCCCTGGCGCGGATCGGGGCGCTGCGGGTGCGCGGCATGCTGGCGCGCGAGCGCGGCGCGGGCTGACGCAGCCGAGAGAGCCGTTGCGCACGGCGCCGCACGAGCTGCCCCGTGCGCGCGGCAGGGATCTCTCGTGGGGCAGATCACGCCTCCCGGAGGGCGCGCGCTCATCCGAGCGTGCGCCCTCCGGGAGAGTCGGATCGTCAAGCCGAGGCGGCCACCGTGCCGAGGTCGGCGACGCGGACGCGCGGTAGCGCGCTCACGTCGCTCGAGCGCTTCATCGACGGGCCCTCGTCGGTCCACGCCCACGTGCAGCGTCCGTCCTCGACGTCGAAGCGCAGGAAGCGCTCCTTGAGGCCGTGGCGCAGCGCGCGCTCGATGGCGTCCGGCTTCTGCTCGGTGCGCGCGTGGATCCGCGCGCCCAGCTCGGCGATCGCCGCCGACTCGACGTCGTCGCCGGCGACGTCCTTGCCCTCGAGATCCCAGCTGCCGTGGGTCTCGAGCAGGTCCTCCATCATCATCGCGTAGTACACGCCGTGACGCTCGACCCGGTAGTACGTCTCGAGATCTTCCGCGCTCGCGGTGCCGTTGCCGACGCGCTCGGCCATGTCCCAGAAGCGCTGCTTCGCACGCTCCTCCATCTCCATCGCGATCGCTTCCTGGATCTCGTTGCTCACCGCGTCGTTCTCGGTGATCGCGTGGTTGGCGTGGAACTGCGACCAGTCGTCGGTGAGCAGCTTGATGCCGTACTTCTCGCGCTGCTCGTAGACGGCGGTGCCGGGGAATGGCGCCAGCATGTGCACGCCGGTCTCGCAGCCCATGTCGGCGAGCTTGCGCGAGAACTCGTGCAGCTCGCGCAGCGTCTCGGGCGTCTCGCCGGGCAGCCCGACGATGAACGAGCCGTGCGGCTGCACGCCCGCCTCGTTGCACATCTGGACGGCCTCGATGATCTTCGGAATCTTCGTGCCCTTGCGCACGGTCTTCAGGATGTCGGCATTCGCCGACTCGAGCCCGAAGCTGACCAGGATGCAGCCCGCCTCCTTCATCTTCTTCAGCAGCGGCACGTCCACCGTGTTGACGTTCGAGAAGCTCGTCCACGTGACCTTGAGCCCGCGCGCGAGGATCTCGTCGCACACCGCGTGCGCATGATCCTTTCTCGCGGTGAAGAGGTCGTCGGCGAGGTTCAGGCGCTTGAAGCCGAGCGACGCGACATGCTGCATCTCGTCGACCACGCTCTTCGCTTGACGGTAGCGGATCTTCGCGCCGACCAGCTGGCGTCCGGTGCAGAAGATGCACTGGAACGGACAGCCGCGGCTGGTGGTCATCGAGATCGGCAGGTCGAGCGCCCGATACCGGCCGAGCGGCACGAGGTGCCGCGACGGCACCGGCAGCGTGTCGACGTCGATCCAGTAGCCGCGCGCGCCGGTGGTGCGGATCTCGCCGTTCTCGCGGTACGTGAGTCCCGGGATCTTGCTGAAGTCGCGGCCGTTCTCGAACGCGCGCACGATGTCGACGATGGTCTCCTCGCCCTCACCCAGCGCGACCAGGTCGAGCTCGGGGTGCTTGGTCAGCGTCTGCTCGGCGCAGAAGCTGACGTGCGCGCCGCCCATCGCGGTGAAGATGGTGGGGTCGATCTGCTTGACGCTGCGGATCACCGAGATCGCGGAGTCGAAGGTCATGGTGACCGACGTCGCGCCGACGATGTCCGGCTGGAAGTCGTCGAGGATCCGCTCGAGCTTCGCGCGGTCGCAGGCGCTGACCACCAGGTCGAGCACCCGCACTTCGACGCCGACGCGCTCGAGAGCCGCGGCCAGATAAGAGATCCCGAGCGGCGGCGAGGGAATCTCCGCGACCGGGTAGAAGGGATTCACCAGCAGAAAACGCATCGAAGCCTCCATGCCCGCCGCCGTCGATGACGCGGGCCGGCGCGCATCATGCACGGACACGGGGCGCGAGGCGAGCGCTTCCGCGTCGGGCACGCGCTGCGGCGCGTGCAATGCGCGACCCCCGGCGGTAGGGGTCGCGCCATGATCGCATCCGGAACGGCTCTCGTGACCGGCGCGAGCCGCGGCCTCGGCCGAGCGGTGGCGCTGGAGCTGGCGGCGCGCGGGTTCGAGGTGGTCGCGACCATGCGCGACCCCGCCGCGGGCACCGACCTGCCCGATCTGGCGGCGGTCCGCGGCGGACGGCTGCGTGTCCACCCGCTCGACGTCGACCGACCCGCGACGATGGTGCTTCCCGACGGGCTGCGCGTGCTGGTGAACAATGCCGGCATCGAGTGCCCGAACCTGCCCGTCGAGGCGCAGCCGGCCGACGACTGGCGGCGCGTGTTCGAGACCAACGTCTTCGGCCTGGTCGAGCTCACCCGCCGCGCGATCCCGGCGCTGCGCGCGGCGGGCGACGGCGTCGTGTGCAACGTGACGTCGTCGTCGCTGCTGGCGCCGGTCCCGTTCTATGCCGTCTACCGTGCGAGCAAGGCGGCGGTGGCCGCCGTGGGCGAGTCGCTGCGCGCCGAGCTGGCGCCGCTCGGCATCCGCGTGCTCGAGGTCCTGCCCGGACCGATCGACACCGACATGCTCGCGGGCTCGGCGCGAACACCGGAAGCCTGCGCGTTCCCGGAGTACCGGCCGGCCGCGGAGGCTCTGCACGCCGGTCGCATGGCGCTCGCAGACATGATCACGGCACCGGCCGAAGCCGCGCGTCGCATCGCTGATGCCATCCTCGACGACGCGGCGCCACTGCGCGTCGCGTGCGATCCGCTGGGCGAGGCGATGCTCGCCGGGGCCGATGCGGCAGGTGCCGAGTCCCGGATGGCCGCGTTCATCGCGGGGCTCGCCGGCCGCCCCTCGGATTGATCGATCGTGCTCCGATTTGCTGTCGCTCGAGAGATTCGGCCAGCACCGAGCAGCGCCGCGCACTTGATCCGCTCCGCGCGGCAGGGCAGGTTCCGGAGCGCGCCGGGCGCCGGCGCCGCTGCCGGCGCCCGCGAGGCGCGCATCCCCAACTGTCGAGGTACGCATGGACGAGGCCGGCGCGATCGCTCGGAGCCGCTCGATGGCAGAGACGCAGGGCGCCTCGCCGCCGAGCTGGCGCGGCCGCTCGCGCCGACGGCTGCTGGCTGACGTCGTCGGCGGGCTGCGCCAGAACCGGGACAAGCTGCGGCAGCTCGCCTCGCTCGGCGCCGCGTTCTTCCGGCCTGCGCTCGTACGGGCGCGCCTCGAGCGTCTGCGCGACCTCGGCCACGTCGACGCGATGCCGACCATCCCGCAGCTCCTCGTCGCGGGCCGCGACCAGATGATGGTGAGCGCGGCGGAAGAGACGCGAATCTTCTATCGCAGCCAGGGCATCCCGTGGGTGTTCCACAACCTGCGCCGCTTCGTCTCCGGTCCCGCGACGATGCTCGATCCGGTCGGCCTGCTCGCGCCGCGCGACGCGATCGTGCACCACGTGCTGCAGACGTTCCACCGCCATGCGCTGTACGATCTCGTGCTGCTGCGCGCGCACGAGGGAGGCGTCGAGGAAATGGCGCTGCAGGCGCAGCAGATCGTGGACGGCACCCATCCCCACCAGCGCGCGCTGACGTCGCTGATGGAGGATGGCTCGTGCCACGCGCGCCTGCTGCACGACATCGCGGCGTTCACCGCCGACCCGCACGCGGCACCCCGGCCGATTCCGCCCGATCTCGTCGACGAGCCCGATCTGATGATCGGGATGGATCAGTTCAAGGACATCCGGGGCTTCGCGCGCTACGCTTCGCGCCTCGACGTCGGGATCGCCGGCGCCGTCGCTGCGTGGCTCGCGGTCGCCTTCGACGAGACGCTGGGCGGGTATCTGGGCGTCAAGCTCGGGCCGCAGCGCATCGTACGCACCGCGTGCGATGCGGAGGTCGTGGCGCGCCACGCGGACGCGCGGACGTCACGGAGCCCGGCCTGACGGGCGCACGGGCGTCGTCGAGCGCCGTCACGACTCCGCGAGCGCCTGCTCGGCGACCGCGAACACCAGACGCGCCTTGCCGATCGCGGCGTCGGCGTCGGCCGCCCCGTACTGCTCGGTCGGAATCAGGTCCTCGTCGCCGTAGAAGCTGAACTCGCGCTCCTTGCGAAGGTCGCGCGAGGCGCTCGCCACGGCAGCCAGCCGCGCCCGCACGTCGGGCGAGAAGCGCTCCCCGTGCTCGACCAGGATCGACCCGACGTCGTGCCACTTCGGCGGCTCGATGCCGACGTGGCGCAGCATCGCCTTGGTTGCGAGCTCGACCAGCTCCTGTGCCTCGCGCACGACGTCGGAGTATCCCGCGCGCGCGCGGAGCAGCTCGAGCACCTCGAGACGCAGACGCGCCTTCTCCAGATAGGACCTCGCGAGCGAGGTGCTCGTCACAGCTCGATGACCTCGCCGGGCCTGCGATCGGGCTTCAGGTCCCAGTACCAGCGGGTGCCGCGCCAGACGCGACGTGCGCCGAGCTCGCGCAAGCGGCCACGCAGCCGGTCGAGGACGCCGGCGAAGAAGCCGTCACGATCGCGCACGAGTCGGGCGTCGTCGACCATGTCGAGGAAGAGCGGGCTGCCGTGCGCCGCCTCCTCGCCGGTCTTGAAGACGGGCGAGATCTCCGTCGTGAGCCCCTGCTCGCGCAGCCGCCGCAGGAGCGGTGCGATCCTGTCCTCGACGGCCGCGAACTCCGCGACGCGGGCCATCCGGCCGCGCGGCAGGCGCTCGACGACGAGCAGAAGGTCGAGGTCGGAATCCGGCCGCGCCGTGCCGCGCCCGACGGAGCCGAACACGACCAAGCTCGTGAGCCGCTCGCCGTACACGGCGATCGCTGCCGCCTCGACCGCGCCGATCAGCTCGGCGAACAGCTCCAGCGTCGACATCCTGCGGGACCCTAGACCCGGGGGCCAGACACGGTCAACGGACGATCGCCAGCTTCGCCGAGTACGGCCGGTGCATCGCGACGCCGGGCTCGGGCGACATCAGGCCGACGCCCGCTCCAGCGCCGCGATCTCGACGCAGATCGCCACCAGCTCCATCGCCTGCCGCACCTGGGCGAGCGGCGGGAAGCTCGGCGCGAGGCGGATGTTCCGGTCGCGCGGATCCTTGCCGTACGGGTACGTCGCCCCGGCCTTGGTGAGCTTGACGCCGGCTTCGTCGGCCATCTTGACGACCCGCGCGGCGCAGCCGTCGGGCGTGTCGAGGCTCACGAAGTAGCCCCCCGCAGGGTTGCTCCACGTGGCGACGCCCTTGCCGCCGAGACGCTCGGCGAGGATCGCGGTGACGGCCTCGAACTTCGGCTTCAGGATCGCCGCGTGCTTCCTCATGTGCGCGGCGACGCCGGCCGCGTCGCCGAAGAAGCGCGCGTGGCGCAGCTGGCTCAGCTTGTCGTGACCGATCGTCTGGATCGACAGGCCCGCGACGAGGTGACGCACGTTGGCGACGCTCGAGGCGAGTGCTGCGATGCCGGCGCCGGCAAACGTGATCTTCGACGTCGAGGTGAACGCGATCGCGCGATCGGGATTGCCAGCCGCGGCGCAGGCTGCGATCAGGTTCGCGAGCGGCGGCGGATCGTCGACCAGGTGGTGTACGGCGTAGGCGTTGTCCCACAGGATGCGGAAGTCGGGTGCGGCGGTGCGCATGGCCGCGAGGCGCTCGACCACCTGCCGCGAGTAGACGACGCCGCCCGGGTTGCTGTACCGGGGCACGCACCACATGCCTTTCAGCGACGCGTCCGACGCGACGAGGCGCTCGACCTCGTCCATGTCCGGTCCGTCGCCACGCATCGCGACCGGCAGCATCTCGATGGCGTAGCGCTCGCAGATCGCGAAGTGACGATCGTAGCCGGGGCTCGGACAGAGGAACTTCGGCTTCTGGCCGTACCAGGCAGGACCGCCGGTCGTTCCCTTGAGCAGCGCCTGCACGATGACGTCGTGCATGAGCGCCAGGCTCGAGTTGCCTCCGACCACGATCTGCGCCGGCTCGACCTCGAGCAGCTCGGCGAACAGCGCCCGCGCCTCAGGGAGCCCTTCGACGACACCGTAGTTGCGGCAGTCGGTACCGTCGGCGGCCTTGAACTCGCGACCGAAGCCGTCCAGCAGGCCGAGCGACAGGTCGAGCTGCTCCGCGCACGGCTTGCCGCGCGTCATGTCGAGCGCGAGGCCGCGCGCGCGGAAAGAGTCGTACTCGGCGCGCAGGGCCGCAAGGCGCTGCGCGCCGTCCTGTTCCGTCGTGGCGATCGTCATCGAGCCTCCCGGGGGACTACAAACACGCGTCGCGGCTTACCGGTAGGGCGCGCCGGTTGCACGGCTGTCGCGCGGCGACGCACGAGTCGGTCCACCGGCTTTGCGGGGTGCGACGGCAGCCGCATGCGTCGGCGTGCGCTCCACGGACGAGGATGCTCGACCTGGTCGTCGATGGGAAGGGTGACCTGTCGCTCGGCCGGAGCCACCGCGGATCCTCCGAACGCGCGCGACTCGACCGCCGTCAAGTCGTCGCCCGCGAACGGCAGCGCCGACGTCGCGGGCGCCGAGTGAGCCGTCGCCCTGCGTCGTCGATCCGCACCTCGGAGGCGTCGTTTGACGCGGAGACTCGACGGGCGTAGGTTCAGGGCTCGTGCATCGCCGCGCCCTGCGTCGCGCGGTGAGCACGGAGGCCGCCCATCGAGCGGTCAATCCGGTCCGGCTCAGGACTTCCGCGCCGCGCGGCCCCTCTCCGAACCCGAACGACGTCATGGCTCGCCATGACGAGTGGGGTGATCATGGAGTGGACTTGTTGCCAGTGCGGACAATGCGCGCAGATCGGCACGTGGCGGAAGATGGTCGATCTCGGCTGGACCCTGGACGTGTTCGGCAATTCCGTCTGCGTCTCGTGCACCACGCGCCAGTGGCCCGCCACGACGCGACCGCACCGTGACGCGAGCGCTCGCGTCACGGACGCCCCGACGGGCTGGCTGCCACCTCGTTTCGAATCCGGGCGAGCGCGCGTCGCACGGCACCACCCCCACCTCGTACTCGTCAAGTAACTGGCCCACCCGTGACCGGGCAAGCCACAGGAGAACGTGACATGAGCAGAAAACTGTACGTCGGCAACCTGGCCGGCGAGATCGACGATGCGAGCCTGCGCAAGATCTTCGCCGAGCACGGCGCGGTCGACAGTGCGGAGGTGATCAAGGATCGCATCACCAGCCAGAGCAAGGGCTTCGGCTTCGTCGAGATGAGCTCGAACGGCGAGGCGCAGGCGGCGATGTCGGCACTCCACGGCAGCGAGCAGGGTGGCCGCCCGATCAAGGTGAGCGAGGCCAAGCCCCGCGAGAGCCGTGGCGGCAGCTTCGGCGGCGGACGGCGGTTCTGAGCATGCCCTGCGTCAAGCTACGAAGAGTCATGGGCACCGTCGCGGCGGTGATCGACGGGACGTCGTTCTCCGTCCGCCTGACGGACGGCACCCCTCTCACCGCCCGGATCTCGCGTCGCCTGAGGCTGCTGCAGAGGCGCCATGCGGTCGGCGACGAGGTCCAGATCGGGATGTTGCTGCATCGCCGTCAAAGTCTGATCTTGACGGGTAGGCCCGGGGTCGCACGAGCCGCCCGGTCCGCGAGCTAGCGTCCCGTCTCCCAAATCTCCGCAACCTCCAGCCGCCGATGCATCCCCGCCGGCTGCGTTGCACTCCCTGCGGCGTAGGACGTGGCTACGCCTCGGTCGCGCGC
>JAIEPK010000081.1 GCA_019749875.1 Candidatus Binatia bacterium
GCGCCCGCCGCGAAGCCCGCCGACGACAAGTCCGCTTCCGCGGCGCCGGCCGGCGGCAGTGCAGCGGCCGGACAGGAAGCGGCACCCGCGCAGCCCTGAACGGCCGCGCGGCGTGGGACTCGCCGACGTCCATGCGCATCTGACCAGCCCCCGTCTCGTCGCCGACGAGGCCGGGATCCTCGAGCGTGCACGCGCGGCCGGCGTGACGAGCATCGTCGTCAACGGTCTCAACGCGCGCGACAACGAGGCCGTGCGCGCGCTCGCCGCGCGCGCGCCGAGCGTCAAGCCGGCCTACGGCCTCTACCCCGTCGACGCCGTGCTGCGGGAGATGCACGAGCTCGGCGTCGACTACCCGCGCGAAGGCGAGCTGCCGAGCGCCGCGGAGAGCGTCGCCTGGGTGCGCGATCATGCCGGCGAAGCGATCGCGATCGGCGAGATCGGCCTCGACGGCCACTGGGTGCCCGAGGCGCTCTGGCCGCGGCAGGAGGAAGTGTTCCGCGAGCTCGTGGCGCTCGCGCTCGAGGCAGACTTGCCGATCATCGTCCACACGCGCAAGCGCGAGCGCCGCTGCCTCGAGATCCTCGAGGAGATGAAGGTCACGCGGGTGAACTGGCACTGCTTCGGCGGCAAGGTGAACCTCGCGCGCGCGCTCGCCGAGCGCGGACACCTGCTGTCGATCCCCGCCAACGCGCGACGCTCGGAGAGCTTCACGCGCATGCTCGAGACCCTGCCGCGCGATCGCGTGCTGCTCGAGACCGACTGTCCGTACTTGTCGCCGGACCGCGCGCGGCTCAGCGAGCCGGCAGACGTGGCGGGAACGGCGCAGTACGCGGCGGAGCTCTGGGGCGTTTCGGTGGCCGAGGTGACGGCGCGGATCGAGGAGAACTTCGCGCGGCTGTTCCGCGTCGACGCGTGAGCACGAGCAACGCGACGCTCGCGGCTCGTTGCCGCCTGCGTCACGCGCTCCTGCTCAGTCTGTCCGCTGCCCCGCGCGGCGCGCGCCGATGAGGCTCCGCCACTCGCCCTCGCCCACCTCCCGCCTCAGGCGCGCGACGAACTTCCAGCCGTCCGCCTCGCGGCGCAGCTTCCATTGATTGACGCCGAGCGTATAGATGCGCCACTGGCCGTCGCGGCGCGTGTGCACGCACGCGTAGCCCCAGGCGGTGGCGTCGTCGCCGCTCACGTCGAGGTCGACGACGACGTTCGAGTAGGCGTGCTGGCTGCCGTCGCGGATCGCGTCGAGGTGCTCGGCGCGCGTGAAGCGGCGCTCGATCTCGGCGAGCCCGCGCGACGTCCCCAGCTGGCCCGCCTCCATCTCGATGTCGGCGCTGAACACGCTCGCCCAGTCGGGCGGCTCGCCGCAATCGACCTCGAATGCGTAGCGCGAGATCAGGTCGCGGATCGCCTCGCGGTCCTCCAGTGCGCGGAGCCGCCGCTCCAGGTCTTCGATCGTCGTCGCCACGTGGCCTCCTCCTCGCCTGCGCGGCATCGTCCCGGCCCGCGCGGCCGGGGCCCGCCGCGCCTCGCGACATCGCAGGACGTCTCCGCGGTGTCCGTCATGCCGCGAAGCGTGGCCCCGCGCGAGGGCCGTCGGGCGACGAACGGTCTTGAGACCCAGCGGGTCGGCATGTATGGATGCGGTGCCGCGTGGCCGGGCATCCCTCATCCGGCGGCAGCGCGGCGCCCTTGTGCGAGGGTGGCGAAATGGCAGACGCGCTAGTTTGAGGGGCTAGTGGGGTAAAACCCGTGGGGGTTCAAGTCCCCCTCCTCGCACTCTCCAAGCCCGCGTCGGACGCGGATTTCCGGCAAGTCGCCGACTCTTGGGGGCCAGCTGGGGGCCAGACGATGCGGGCTCACGGTGGTGGCAACCGTTCGAGAGCCGGCTCGCGGGCAGCACCGACAGTCTGCGCGGACGGTGTCTGGCGAGTGCGAAGCTCGCCGGCAGATGCCGACCGCTAGCGGGCTCAAAAGCCGCCATAGATGCCTCCAACTAGGTGAGACAGCCAAAGCTGCTTGAGCGCAGTGCTACCAACGTGTCGATGAGATCCGTAGAGCCGTGGGCCATGCCAGTGGTTCGTCCGGTCGAAACAGGCCCCGGCGTGCCACTACTCGCGTCTTACTCGGCGGCGCCACTACAGTTTCCCGAGATGGTAAAACACGCCCTTTGGCCCGAACTCTTACAACAACACCATGCGCACCCACGCTCGTTGTCGCGCTCGATAACGGTCGCGTCACGACACGGCGGGCAGTTGTCAGCACGCTGACCTTCGATTGTGACCGGAGTTGCAACCATCGGAGGCTGCCCGCCGACGGCGGGCTGAGCGCTGCGTCCCGCAGTCGGATTACCCTGCAGTCCCTGCAGGTTTTGGCGAATCAACTGCTGCTGGATAGCTTGGATCGTTTCGAGTATCGCCGCTGAAGACCCGTCCTCTCGTGAATCCTGTGCAGCAGCGCGCTGACTCTGTGTCATCTCTTGATCAGATCTGCGCTCAGCGTCGATTTGTTGCAGAATCAGAATCCCCCACTCTGGTCTGCCGCCCTGCGCGAACTGCTCTGCCAACTGTGTGTAGGCTTCGTCTTCCCTACGGGCCTTGACGAGCGGGAGCAATGTTCTTCTCGCGTGGGTTATCAGTCGTGCGTTGGTCGTGACATCATCGGACTCGTGTGAGGGGTCCAGCCTCGCTCGTAACGCCTCCAGTTTGGTGTAGGGGTCGCCTTCGCTGTTGAGTACGAACCGGGTGGGGCACCACATCTCATCGGCAACCTGCTGATACACTGAGGCCGCAGTTGCGTACTCCCCCGCATTCACCGCGCAATCACCGTACCAAAGCGCGTGACGGGTTTGAATCTGGCACCCACCCGAGTTCCGCTTAAGCTGATCGCAAGGGGTGCTTGTTTCTAAGTAGTCCTCATAGGCTTCCTTGCACTGAGGAAAGTTCGCGGTGTGCATCGCCTCGACCAGCCGATGACCTGGCGCCGACGCCGTGCACGCTGCGAAGAGAAGAGCGCCCAAGGCTGCGGCTGATTGGTTAACGATACGGAGGGTGTGGCTAGTAACTGGGGTCGACAAGCTATACATAGATTCTAAATCCAGGTGTCGCGGTACTTTTGCAGTAACAGACCAGCGCTCGGAACTCCGACATCGTACGTGGTGCTGTTTCGCCGAGCCGACTCGCAACTTCGCAACCGGTCGGGATGTTGGCATGACGCCCGGCACGGACTAAATGGCCGACTCTGCCTTGCCGGTCAACCAGGATGTGGATGTTGTCATGGAAGCGCAAGTCGACAGCTAGTCGCTCGTCGGCTACCTGGCTCGTCGCATGGTATCCGTTCGCCGAAGCGCGTGGCTGACACCGCGCCGGGAGGGCGCTACTCGTCGTCCGGATGATCGCGGTCGAGAGCGAGGATGGCGGTGCGGAAGGGGTTCGCGTCGAGCCGCTGCTGAGTGTCTTGCTGCTCGAGGGTCTGCTTCCAGTTGAGCGGCGCGAGGTCGAGCACGCGGCTCTTCGGCCACGACGGCAGCAGGCACAGCAGGTCTCGCAGATACGCCCACGGCTCGATGCCGTGCAGCGCGCAGCTCGCGAGCAGCGAGACGAAGATGGTGTTCGCCTCCGCCGCGTCGTCCGAGCCGACGAAGAGCCAGTTCTTGCGCCCGAGCACCTGACGCCGGAGCTGCAGCTCGCTCCAGTTGTTGTGCATCGGCAGACGCCCGTCCTCGAGGAAGCGCTCGAAGGCCGCACGGTGGTTCTTCGCGTAGCCGAGCGCCTTCGCGAGCGGTGTCTCGTCGAGGGCCGTGGAGGCAAGCTCGTCGCGCCATGCAAAGAAGCGCATGACGATCGGCCGCGACTTCTCATTTCGCACCGCGAGGCGCTCGGCCACCGATGCACGGTCCACCGCGCGCTCGATCGCAAACAGCTCGCCGATCAGTGCGAGCGCCTCGCGTGCACGCTCGGGCTCGGAGCCGAGCGTCTTGTAGAAGTACCTCCGCAGGTGCGACCAGCACCCCACCTCGATCACCTTGCCGCTCGCGTACAGGTGGTCGTAGACCGCGTGCGCGTCGGCGACGAGGTAGCCCTCGTAGCCCGCGAGCAGCTTGTCGACGCCGGCACTGTCGTGGCGCGGCGTGTAGTCGAAGATCACGTGTCGCTCGGGCGCCACGAGCACCCAGAAATGGCCGTTGCGACACTTCTGCGGTGCCCGCACGAGCACGCCCGTCGCGTCCGTGCAGACGTATGGCTGCGTGAGCGCGTCCGCGCGCATGGCGTCGACGATCGGTCGCGCGAGCTCCGCGAGCTCCTGGTGCCAGCCGCAGATCGTCGAGCGCGCGAGCTCGATCCCGTCGCGCGCGAAGATGCGCTCGATGCGGTGCAGCGGCTGATGGTCCTGCCAGCGCCGCACGATCGTGTCGGCGAGCAGCCCCGGTCCCGCGCGCCCGCGCTGGATCGGCAGCTCCGGCACGTCTGCGATCAGCACCCGCGTCGGGCCGTGCCGCGGCCGGTCCTTGCGTGCAAACTTCGGCCGCCGCGTCACCACCACCACCGTCGACTGCGGCCGGCGCTCGAGCGTCTCCGACACCTCCTCGCCGATCCGCTCGAAGTTCTCGAGACCCTCCTGCTGTACGTCGAGCGGGATCAGCTCGAGCTCGATCCGCTCCAGGTGCTCGGGCAGCGGCTTGCGCCCCGTCGGCTTCTTGCGCTCGTGCGCACGCACCTGCTCGGTCGCCGGCGCCGGCGTCTCGGCCTTCTTGCCGAGCATCATCTCGAGGACGGACAGCGAGAGCTGGCGGTCGTTCGGGTCGAGCCGCTCCGCCTTCTGACCCAGCAGCCCGCGCTTGAGCTTCTCGTTCTCCTCGCGCAGCAGCAGGAAGAGCTTCTTGTACTCGTCGCGCTCGGCCTCGAGGCGCGTGATCAGCTCGCGCATGGCGGCCAGTTCCGCCTTGATCTCGGCGAGGTGATCACCGAGCGACTGCGCCACATCCGCCGCCACGAGTCGTGGCGTAACGGAGTCGTCCCTCGGTAGTCAAGCGCGGATTTACTGAAGCGTGCCGAACTTACGCTCGCGCACGTCCTCGCCGCGACGCCGCGGCCGGTCGACGCCCGCGAGCAGCGCCCCGAGTCCGGCGGCGTCGATCTGCACCGCGCTCGCACTGCCGTCGCCCGGCATACGGAACAGCGCGCGGTGCAGGCGCTTGTACAGCAGGCAGTAGCCGTTGCGGTCGAACCACAGCACCTTGAGCCGGTTCGAGCGCTTGTTCGCGAACACGAAAAGTCCGCCCTCGCGCGGGTCCTTGCCGAGCCGCTCGCGCGCCGCGAGCGCGAGCCCGTCGAACGAGCGCCGCATGTCGACCGGCTCCGTGCAGACGAAGATGCGCACGTGCGACGGGATCATCGCCGCGCCTCGAGTACGTCGAGTAGCTCGACGAGCGTGCCGCGCTCGAAGCCGCCGGCGACGCGCACGCGGTAGCCGATCGGCAGCACCACCTCGATCACCGCCGACCGCGTCTCGCTCGGCATCACTGCGGGCTTCGGCGCGACAAGTTCGACGAATCCGACGCGCTTCCCCGCCGGGCGCGTCGGCCTTGTCGCGAGATTCTGCGCTCCATCGCTCTTCAGTCGCCACTTCCAGAACGCCAGCGTCCGAGCGTTCACGCCCTCGCGCTCGGCAAACCGCTCCGCCGTCAGGCCGCTACGCTGCCAGCGCGCGACCCGCAGTCCCCATGCTGCTCTCGACTCCCGTGCCATCGCGCATCGGTGTACGCGGCGCGCGTGCCGGTGTCAGCCACGCGGTTCGCCGAACGAATACGTCGCTGACCCAACCTCGGGTTACGTAGAAGACGGCGCGCGGGCCGAGACGTGCCATCAGCGCGTCGATCGCTACGGTAGCGACCAGCTTCTCCAGCGACGTGCGGTAGAACGCCGGCACGAGGACGTAGTCGTCGCCCACGAGGAGGTACGTCACGGTGAGCAGCTCACCGTGCTCGCGGAGTTCGGCGACGACCTTGGCGACGAAGTCTCTCGCGTACTCCTCCAACTCGGAAGCCGTGAGGGGACGCTTCCGGGTCTCGGCCCGCGAACGAGTTCGGCTACGCACCGGCCGACGCGAAGGACCGAAGAGGTAGAGCGACAGGCTTCGTCCTGAACTCCTCCCGAAGCTTTCGCTCGTACTCGCCCGTCGCCTTGATCACCGTGGCCAGTTCGGCGCCCGAAAGCGTCGTCAGCCGCGTCAGCGCGCCGGGCGTGGGGTGGCTTGCCTCCGGAACCGCGGCGAACACCTGTCGCCCCTGCACCACGGCGAACCGTACCGTCTGCATCGAGCCGCTCGTGAGAGCGGACTCGATTAGTACCACTGCAGAGGAGAGACCGGACGTGATCCGGTTCCGCTGCACGAGCGTCGCCTTCGATGCGCTCACCTCGAACGGCTGCTCGCTTACGAGCGCGCCACCGGACGAAGGGATCGACTCCGCGAGGGCACGGTTCTGCGCGGGTGAGACCCGGTCGAGCCCGCCGCCGAGGACAGCGACGGTCGGCGCTCCGGCCGCCACCGCCGCCTCCTGCGCTTCCGTGTCGATCCCAAGGGCGAGTCCGCTGACCACCGTCCAACCCTTCGAGGCGACCTCTCGCACGAACGAACGCGTCTGCTCCCGGCCCCACTCGGTCGGCTTCCTGGTCCCGATCACGGCGACGCACTTCGTGCCGTCTACCGGCAGCGTGCCCTTCACGAACAGCACTGGTGGCGGGTCCGGGATCGAGCCGAGCAAGCGCGGGTAGCTCTCTTCGTAGACGGTGACGAGCCGAGTCCCACTCTCCTCCGCCTTGGCCAAGATGGCCACCGCGCGAGCGTACGCGGCGACGACAGCGTCGGCGTCTCGTAGGCTGCGCGCGGCCGCGGGAGACACGCCGGCTGGGAGCGCGCCTCCCCCGTGCACTGCTCCGAGCACGTCAAGTCGGTCTACCACGAGCTTGACGGTGCGGACGCCGACGCCGGGCAGCCCAAGCAACGTTAGTAGGCCGAGTGGCTCCTTCGTTGAGAGGTCTCTCCACGCGTCGCTCACCACGGACACGCCCCGCCCGAAGACGTTTGCAGCATAGTTATAATTTATGCTTAACGTGCGAGGCTTGTCAATGTAGCGACCCGGAGGTGGCGGTGGCCGAACCCGACTCTAGCTTCACTCGACTGCTCGCGACCGTCAGCGCGAGTCTCGCGGCTGCCTTCCGGCCGTTCCTCGACCCGCTTGAGCGGCAAGCGCGCCAGGACCGCGAGCTGCGCGAGTTCCTCGGAACGGAGCACTTCGTCGTCCGAGAGCACGTCTTCGAGCAACTGGAAGTGCTGAACGCGCTCTGGGCAGTTCGCTGCTGGACGTCGCGAGGGGGCGGTGCTGAGCCGGTCGTCCTCCCACTGCGCGACGCCGACTTCGTGAAGTACCCGACCCACACCGAGGTTGAGGTCGGACCCGGAAGACGCGAAGCGTGTCTGTCCGCCGGCCGAGTTCTCTTCGAGTGCGAAGGGCGCCGGTGCGCGGTCGAGATCCGCGAACGAACACGCGCACTCTACGAGGAAGTTGTCGTCGATTTGATTGCGGGCTCGGACGACGACCTCGACGAGGTTGGAGCGGCGTTCCGGAAGGCGCTACGCGAGCACGACCCGACTCGCGGACAGCACCTCACGTTCGACAAGGCCGGTCTCCGCTTCCTGGAGCCGCACGGAGTGACGTGGGACGACGTCGTGCTCCCCGAGCCCACCCGCGACGAGATCCGACGCAACGTGACCGCGTTCCTCCGCGCGCACCAAGACGGCGACGCGGTGCCCCTGCCGGCGAGTCGTTCGCTGTTGCTCTCGGGACCTCCCGGCACCGGCAAGACACTGGTCGGGAAGGCGCTCACGAGCGAGTTGGAAGGGATCACCTTCCTGTGGGTCACGCCCGGCGGTTTCGAGCACTACGGCGACCCCGGTTACTTCTTCCGGTGGGCAAGGGAACGCGCACCGGCGGTCGTGTTCCTCGAAGACCTCGATCTCGTCGCCGAGATCCGCGGTACGAGCAGTACGCACGGACTCGGCGAGCTGCTCGCACAGATGGATGGCTTCAAGGCGAACGACGGTCTCGTCATCATCGCCACCACCAACCAACCCGAGGCGATCGACGAGGCGCTCAAGCGACCGGGACGGTTCGACCGACACCTCGCCTTCAAGCTCCCTGACGAGGAAGGCCGGCGCCGAATCCTCTCTCGGCTGCTTGTCACCCTCCCGGGTGGGGCGGGGCCGTTCCTTGACCGCCTCGTCAGCCAAACGGGTGGGTTCTCGGGAGCGCACCTTCGCGAACTCGCCGACACGCTTTCGCTCCTCCTGCTCGGCGCCGGGCGAGGAGGCGCACCGTTGTCCGAGGTGCACGTCGAGCAAGCGCTCGCCGCCGTCCACCGGAGCCGGGGCGACCTCGGGTTCCAACGGTGACGAGGGTGACGCCGGTGACGACCGGGCGGCGCCCTCTCCGGAGAAGCCGGTTTCGGAGTGGCCAAGGCTGCCTCCGCGGGCGAGCGGCTGACGGTGCTGACGCGTCGGCCGCGTCAGCAGAGGCTCTCCGGAGGCGGGCGGGCTGCCTGGAACGACGCCGTTACTTCTCGGGGAACAACGTCGCAATCGAGAGGCGCAACGCCCTGGCGATCCGCTCGATATTCACGAGCGATACGTTCCGCTCACCGCGTTCGATCCCGCCGACGTACGTCCGGCGCAGCCGATCTTGGACGCCCGATTCCACGCCACCTCAAAGCCAAGGAACCTCCTTTGAGGACCAGGAATCACAAGCAGCCAGCACCCGATGCACGCCTAAGCTTCGGGAGGGATGGTGGTGGCGCCCTCCCGCTGGTTTCGGTCAACCTCCAGGGGATTGCCGAGCGCCTTCCTCAGGCGGCCGAGGATCCGGTCCAGTTCCCGCGAATAGTCCGATAGGTCTCTTGCTGCGCCGCTGGTGGCTTGTGCGCGACACCAGTCACTTGGAGTCGGTGACGTGCGACAGTCTTCCTTCGCGAAGTCCGTATTCGCGAGATTCACGAGCTGCTCCGCCGCAACTTCTACCGCCTCTAGTTGACGCTCATCTCTAGAGACCCATTCTGCCAATGACGCTGCTGCAGAGATGAATCGACTCTTTGCCTGATCATACGCCTGTATCCAGGCCCTTCGTGCGGGCTCATCGGAGCCGCCTGAAGTCGAGGGAGACTGCGTCCGCACCGCCATCTGCCATGCCGCGTCCTCGAACGACGCGAGCCGTTCCCACGCCGTCTGTCTCGTCGGAAGATCAGCGGAGAGGCGAGCGCCTACCCACGCCCCGAGGAGAGCAGCGATCACCGGAATGACCACGATCGCGAACGTAGTCCACGGCGTAGCCTGCTTCGACATCGAAGTCTCCTTGCCGTCCAGCTTAGCTCGGACACTGCGACGCCCGGCAGCCAACGGCCTGAGCGCGAGTCAGGCGATCGAGCCGGCTGGGCTCACGAGCCCGTACGGACGGCACGGACGTAGTTGGCCGCCGTCTTGCCGGCCCCGAGTACCCCGCCGCTGGAGAAGCCGACGTACCAAGCGATCGACGGGTCGCTGTATGACGACGAGGACCAGTAGTCCGAGGAGACGGTGCAGCTGCACGTCACCACCGTACACGCGGGTGCGCACGCGGTCTTAAACGCAGCGAACGTCCACGGGTTTACCGCCTGGAGATTCACGAGACTCTCCAGTTCCTTGCGGTTGGGCAGCCGCCAGTCCGTGTAGCCCGCGAAGCCTCCACCCGAGTTGAGCGTCGCGAGGAACGTCGTGAACGCTGTGCCGGTGTTGTTCCAGGGCGAGCCCGTGCTCCAGGTGTATATGTTGTCCTTGTCGTGGATCGACCCGTCGTCCGACTTCTTCTCCCACATGAGCCCCGTTCTTGTGTCCGTGATGGTGCCGTCGCCATTGTCCACGAAGCCGTGCGCAACGCCGATCTGCAGGTTGCCGTCGGTCCCCGGGCCGTAGCTGGTCGTCTGACCCGTCCTCAGGAGTGGCGCGAGCGGCAGCGCTTCGCAGGCGGCAAGATTGCCTTCGCATGCCGCGAGATCCGCGGCGGTTGTCGTCAGGTCCGCACTGCAAGTGGCGAGGTCGCCGTCGCACGTTGTCAGGTCCGCATCACAGCTCGTTAGGTCGCCGTTGCAGGTCGCGAGATCGCCGCTGCACGTGGTCAGATCAGCGTTGCAACTCGCGAGGTCGCCGACGTAGTCCGGTAGCGTCGCGCCGCCTGCCGCGGCGGTCGCGTCGTCCGAGCACTGCTTCAGGTAGTCGTCGAACGCCGACGACGGCTCGGTCGCGGTACAAGCCGCGCCGTACTTGTCGGTTGCCTTCGTGAACGCGCTCCCGAGGTTCGTCGAGCACTTCGTGAGCGCCGCCGTGCGCTTCGCGGCGTCACCGGTCTTCGAGTACTTCGACTCGGCATTCAGCCGGCACTGCGCGTACTTCGCAGATGCCAGCTCCATCGCCGACTCGCAGAGCTGCTGCGGGGTGGGTGCGGCGTGTGCCGAAGGAGCGAAGCCCATCAGGGCGATCAAGACGTAGAGCGGACGACGTGGCATCTGGACCTCCGGTGACGGCCGGGACCCTCCCCGGCGCAAGCTCGGGCAGATTTGCAAGGCTCGCCGGGCACGGTCAAGTCGATTCTGGTCGGACGTTCCGGCCCTCGACCAGCCAGCCGGGAAGCGAGGCTCGCGAATGCTGAAGAGCGGCAGCGACGGCAACGGCACCGTTCCTCTGGCGACGAGGGGCCTTCCGCGAAGCTCACGGGGCCGAGTCGCTACCTCCCCCGCGACTCGGCTTGGTGACCGCACGGGAAGCACCCGAGAGCGCGAGAACGGAACCACCCTCTGAAGGCGTCCGTTGAACCAACGGGCGCGCACGTGCCCCCTCCCCCACGCGGCGGCTCACGAGCCTTGCCAGTTCGGGAAGTGGCCACCGTAGCGAGTTAGTGTCCGCTGACGTGGTGTACGGCCAGTAGCGGCGACTGGAAGAAAGAAGGCCATCGCGACACCCTTCC
>JAIEPK010000344.1 GCA_019749875.1 Candidatus Binatia bacterium
GCCTTCGCCCGCGCCGCGCGAGCCGACCGCACTCACCCGCCCGCGTGCCGCGGTGCACGCGCGTGCGGGCGCGATCCATTCCGCGCAGCGGAGCAGCCCTGAGCGGGGGTCCGGCCTGCGACGCGCGGCATGGGGCCTGGTGGTGCTGGCCGTCGCGGTGGGCGCGGGCCTCGCCCTGGACGACCGTCTGCGTGCGCTCGTCGGCATCGAGGTCGCCCAAGGACCCGAGATCCAGCAGGCGCAGCCCGAGGACAAGGTCGTGTGGCTCACGCGCAGCGAGCCGCGCTGGTTCTCGGTGGTCGTCGAGGGGGCCGATCCGGAGCAGCCGCCGCAGATGCGCTGGTATCTGAACGACGTGCTGGTCGCCGAGGGCACCACCATGTGGGAGTACGATCCGGCGAAGAACCTGCAGGATCTCACCTCGCACGGCGAGGTCCGCTTCCTGCTCGGCACGGGGCGTCTGCCGGGCCAGTCGCACATCTGGGCGACGCAGACCGCGGCGAAGGATCTGAGCCCGGTCCTCCAGTCGGCGTCGTACAAGCCCGGCTCGACCATCACCGCCGCGGTCGGCGACACCGTCGTGATCGAGGTCGACGCGATCGATCCGGACGGCAGTCCGTTGACCTACACCTGGCGCGTCGACGGCAAGCGCGTCGGCGGGAACGCGCCGCGGCTCGAGCTCCAGGCGCGGCGCGACGCCAAGATCACGCTCGCGATCAGCGATGGTGGCGCGGTCGTCTCGAGCAGCTGGGGCCTCGCGATCGGAAGCGGGAAGCCCTGACGCGCACGAGCCCGCGTCGCGGACGACGCGGGCTCGCTGGCCGGCGCGGCGACGTGGGCGGGAGCTGGTACCCGCCCACGTCCGCCCATCAGTGCGGGCTGCTCGCGACCTGCTGCACGCCGGCCGACGTCCCGGCGGTGCCGGTCATGCCGAGCCCCGGCGCGATGCAGCCCTGGAAGTGCGGGAACGCAGGAACGGTCGACAGCGAGCGGCCGCTCTCGTCGTGGCTCGCGACACCGGCCACGTCCTGCGGCGCTTCCGGCGGATTCGCACCGGGCACCGTCGGGTCGATGTACTGCGCC
Organism: Candidatus Binatia bacterium; assembly: GCA_019749875.1. Classification (GTDB taxonomy): domain Bacteria; phylum Desulfobacterota; class Binatia; order UBA12015; family UBA12015; genus VGTK01. The sequence goes on from JAIEPK010000344.1 coordinate 1,084, forward strand.
CCGAACAGCACGAACATCTCGTTCTGCGTGCTCTCGCCGCCGGTGATCGGGCAGGCGTCGCATTCGCCGTCGCCGGCGCCCGCCGACGAGTCGCAGCTCGCGTCATCGTCGGCGCCGTTGCAGGCGGCGCCGACCTTGCCGGCGGTGCACGCGACCGGCTTGCAGGTGCCGCCGATCTGGCCCTTGGCGCTCGCCGGGATGCGCGACAGGCGCGTCACCAGCTCGGTGTCCGGTGACCCGTCGGCCTTGATCCCGTTGTTGTACGTCCCGCAGTAGCGCACCGTGCGCTCGGCCGGGTCGGGCGAGTCGAACGCGAGCGGCGGATCGTAGCGCTGCTGCGTCGGGTCGCTGAAGCTCGACGTCTCGTAGATCTGCGTGCCGTCGGGCAGCGTCGCCCAGAAGTGCTCGCCGTGCTTGTGCATGTGCGCGAACAGGTGGAACACGCGCGAGCCGATCGGGAAGACGTGATCGTTGCAGAACGTCTCCTTCGTGTACGGCGCGTTGTTCGGACGGAAGATGGCGCCGAAGTCGTTGATCTGGACCACCGGATACGTCTGGTTCTTCGCGAACCAGTAGTTCAGGCGGCCGTGCATCGTGGTGTCCTCGGTCGTCGTGTTGAACGCGTGCGAGTTCCAGTAGATCACGCCCTTCAGCGGGATCTGCGCGAACACCCCGGGGAAGAACGGCAGGTACGCCTGTGCCTGGCCCGCACCGCCCATGATCTGCGCCGGCGCGCCCGACTGTGGTCCGTAGCCCACGCAGGCGAAGCTCTTCTGGAACTCGCTGTGGCAGAGGCCCTCGCCGCCGCAGGCGTTCTCGGCTTCCTTCGGATCGCAGGCCTGGCCGTCCTGCGGACCACCGCTGCAGGTCCATGCGCCGAACGACGGGTCGCTGGTGTCGATGCCGCCCGGCTGGAAGTTGAGCGGCGAGTAGTAGAGCAGCAGGTGGTGGCTCTGCGGATCCTGGCGCAGCTCGAAGCCGCTGAAGCGGAACAGCTCACCGCTCGGGTCCTTGTAGGCTTCGGGCACCTCGTCGGTGAAGTCGTAGTAGGTCGCGAAGCAGAGCTCGTGCTCGCTCTTCTTCTCGAGCGGCCACTGCGGCATCACGAACTGGACGCCGTCCGCGGGCGCGGGCGGATCGAGCGGCTTGATGACGATCGGCTCGGGGTCCGGCAGGCACGCGTTGAGCAGGCCCTGCGTTCCGTTCACCGTCCCCTCGCGCGGCGCGCCGGCGTAAATCCACAGGCGCAGCAGCTCGAGCTCGTCGGCCGAGAGCGCCGGCAGGCCGTTGGGCATCGGCGAGCCGGAGATCTGCACGCTGCCCGGATTGGTGCTCGCGGCGAGCTTCAGCCACAGGTAGCTGCGATCGTTGTCGCCCGGCTCGATCAGCTTGAGCGCGGTGCTCGACTTTTTGTCGTAGATGTTCTCGTAGGCGACGTCGGGCGACAGATTGAGGCCGCCCTGCGCGCTGCTGCCGTGGCAGATCTGCTCGGTGCAGCCGTGCTTCTCGAAGATCACCTTCTGGATGCCCTCGAAGGTGCTCGAGAACTGCTGGTCGGCCTCGCAGCTCGGATTCGGGTCCGGGCCCGGATCGGTCGTCCCTCCGCCGCCGCTCGAGCCTCCACAGCCGGCGACGGTGACCGCCAGCGCAATCGCGAAGCCGAGGGCCAGCTGCCTTACCGGATCGTTTCGATGGGCCATCGCGCGCATTCCCTCCCGTGAGACGCCGGCGCGCGTCCCGTGGGGGCGCCGAGCGTGGCGGATTGTCGCACACGGCCCGTGCGCGTCGCCAGAGCGTATCCGGCGGACGCGTTCCGTTGAGGCGCTCGAATCGTCCGGTCACGCGGGTTCCCGCACGAGACCGAAGCACCGTCGCGGCTGCGGTCGCGACGGAGGGGAGCGGCCGGTGACGCACGCGGCTCGCTGTGGAGACCGTGGGGAGCCGCCGGACGCCGGCGGCGGCTCCCCCGGCCCCGACCGTCACTCGGTCAGGACCTCGGCCTCCTCCGCGGTGAGACGCATCTCGGTCGCCGCCGCGAGCCGTGCCACGGTCGTGGTTGGCAGCACGGGGTCGGGCGGCCGCCTGGTGTGGAAGTCGGTGACCGCTTGATACGCCGCGACCAGCGCGAGCAGGCGGTCCTCCGAGTACGGCATGCCGCCGACGATCGCGCCGAGCGGAATCGTCTGGCTGCCGGTCTGCGTGCTGCTCGTGCCGAAGCCGATCGGAAACGCGATCTCCGGGAAGCCGATGATGTCGAACGGCACCGGCGACGTCTGCACGACGACGTCGCACTGGCTGAAGATCGTGTCGAAGGTCCGCTCGGCGAGGATGTACTTGGCGCGCTGACCCTTCAGGTACTCGTCGCCGCTCAGGAACAGGCCCTGCATCCAGCTGTTCAGCGACACGCCGAACAGCTTCAGATCTTGACGCAGGTACTCGAGGAACGGCTCGGTGCGCTCGGGCAGCCGGACGTCGTTGAAGCGTCCGGTGAGCAGCGACCACTCGTCGGGCAGCGGCACGTCGACGATCTCGCAGCCGAGAGACGCGAACGTCGCCAGCATCGCCGCGCGCGCGACCGCGTTCTGCGAGGTCCCGGCGGTGTAGTCGGGGATGACGCCGATGCGCGTCGGCCAGCGCACGACCACCTTGCCCTTCTTCTTGAACGGCGTCGCGGCCTTGATGAGGTTCGGAACCTTCGGCAGGCCCTGCGTGCGCGGATCGTTCAGGTCCGAGCCGGCCATCGCCTGCAGCATGATCGCCGCGTCCTTCGCGTCGCGCGCGAGCGGACCCGGATGGTCGCGCGTGTAGGTCAGCGGGATGATGCCGTAGAGCGACACGCGGCCGACCGTCGGCTTGAGCCCCGTCAAGCCCTGCGCGTTCGACGGCGCGGTGATCGATCCTCCCGTCTGCGTGCCGATCGACGACGACGCCATGCGCCCCGCGACCGAGCACGCGGAGCCGCTCGAAGAGCCGCCGGGATCGATCGACGGCGTGTTCGGCGTCCACGCGTTCACCGTGGTGATGATGCCGTCGGGTGTGGTCGCGCGCGTGGTCGCGAGCGGACCCATCTGCATCTTGCCGAGCACGATGCCGCCCGCGGCCTTGAGCCGCGCGACCGCGGTCGCGTCGAACGACGGCACGAAGTTCTGGAAGATGTACGAGTTCGCCGTCGTCTTGACGCCGGCCGTGTAGTAGTTGTCCTTGATCGCCAGCGGGATGCCGAGCAGCGCCGGGTTGTTGCCCGTGAGCCGCACCGCATTGGCGAGGTTGCGTGCCTCGGCCGCGAGCACGGTGTTGAAGGCCTGATAGATGCCGTCGTACTTCGCGATGCGCGCGAGGTACGCTTCGACCAGGTCGATCGACTTGATCTGCTTCGCCTTGATGAGCTTTGCCGCCTCGGCGAGCGTGAGCTCGGTGAGATCGGTCACGTTCGACACGTGGATGTCGGTCGCGAACGCGTCGGGATCCATCAGCTCGGGCGGTACGCTGAACGAGGCGGCGCGCGCGAGACGTGGTGCGATCGCGACCGCCGCCGACGTCGCGGCGGTGACCGCGGCGAAGCGCAGCAGGAACTTGCGTCGGTCGAGGGTGGTGTCCTGGGGCGGCGCCCCGGGATCGTCGGATGAAATGAGAATCTCCGGCATGACTGATGACTCCTGTGGTACGTCGTCGCGCGCGGACGCTACTCGAGGGTCCACTGCGAGAAGGGCGCGGGGTAGAGCACGGGCGGATTCTCCTGCACGTCGGCGACGTACTGGCTGATCTGCGGTGAGCTCGAGCGGATGAAGCTGCGAATCGACGACAGCACGCGCGTCTGATCCGCGGGCGCACTCGCGTCCGAGAGTGGCAGCGTCGTGATGTCGATGCCGATGGTCGCGAGGCGCGCGAGGATGAACGTGTTGAGCTCGGCGTCCGTCGGAAGCGTGATCGCCATGATGCGTGATCCTCCTTGCGGTATGGCGTGGTTCGCGGCGCTCGCGGGATGGCGAGCACGGCGCGAGCGCGCCTCACGCAATTCGGATGCCCGTGACGGAGCTTCGGCGCGTGCTGCGTTCGATGCGCTGTCGAGGATCTTCCGGCGACCGATCGCTGGGCAGCTGCGCGCGTCGTGGGCACGCGGGAACGCTTCGTTGCGCGCAAAAGATTTTTATATTGAGATCGGCGCCGAGCGGCATCGCGCGGCGCGATCACGGCGATGCCGACGAGCGATGACGACGATGCAGCGGAGCGAGGGCGACGATGCCGACGCGCGGTGGCACGCGATGCCGACGCGTGATGGCTGCGATGCCGGCGGGAGATGGCGGCCATGCCGGCGAGCGATGGCCGGCGGACGTCGCGGCGCGAGGTGCGCGACGCGGCCCGCGCCGACGGGGAAGGTGCGATCGGCGTGCGCGATCGCGGGCGGTGGTCGCGGTGCGCCGTCGCGCGCCGCGACCACCGCGGGATCAGATCACGGCGCGATGCTCGCCGGGACGCACAGCTCGCTCACCGCCGTCGCGACCAGCACATCGCTGCCGAAATCGGGGTTGCTCGTCGAGACCGTGGTCTTCGCGAGCTTGATCCCGCTCGGCAGCTTGACGCCGTAGCAGACCAGCTTCGACGCCGGCGTGCCGATCGGCGAGCCGTCGGCCGCCACCGGCTCGCAGTAGCGCGTCGGCTTCTTGATCGTCAGCGCCTGGCCGCCCGGGAAGAAGTCGTCCGAAACGGTCGGCGGTGCCGGTGCGATGAACTTCGGCGAGCCCTTCGCGAGGCTCGCCTTGTAGCACTTGTAGTGGTCGACGGTGGTGAGGCCGTACGCGGGTGCACCACCCGATCCAGCGGCAGCGCTCGACGGCACGAGCAGGGAGCTCTCCTGGCTCAGCAGCAGCGTGCGGCTCGCGAACTGATCGCTCGTCGACTCGAGGGCCTTGGCGAACTTCGGCGCGCCCGCCACCCGCTTCACCTGGTAACCCTCCTGGTGCGCCGTCGGCTCGATCACGCTGCTCGCGTTCACCGACGCCGGATTGCAGAGGGTGATCGCCTTCTTGACGTCGAAGCTCTGCGGGCCCGGGACGACCGCGTCGGAGAGCGCGACCTGCGTCCCCTTCGGCAGCGGAGCCTCGCCGCGTGCCAGCGCCGCCTTGTAGCAGAGGTAGGCGTCGACGTCGGACGGCGCCGCGAGCGGTGCGACGCGGCGCACCTCGCCGTCGAGGATCGCGACGTAGTAGAGCGCACCGTCGGGGCCGAACGCGAAGTCGACCGGTCCGCCCGCGTTCGAGACGAACGTCGTGGCACCGCCGGTGACCCCGTTGCGCGAGCCGTTGGGCTCGAGGTGGTAGATCGCGCTGCCGGTGTAGTCGCCGAAGAAGTAGTCGTTCTCGAGCCCGCCGAACGACGCCCCCGCGAAGACGCCACCGGTGATCGAGCTGCCGAGCGAGCTGCCGCCGCCGTGCGGATAGGAGAAGATCGGTGCCACGTCACCCGGCTGCGCGCACCCCGAGGGCTGCGTCGCCTCGCAGTACGGCCACGAGTAGTTGTCGCCGGAGGTCACGATGTCGATCTCCTCGACCGTCAAGTCGCCGACGTCGCCCACCCAGAGACTGCCGGTCAAGGGATCGAATCCCATGCGGAACGGGTTTCTGAGGCCGTACGCGAAGATCTCGGCGCGCTTGCCGACCTGGCCGACGAACGGATTGTCGGCCGGGATCGTGCCGTCGAGGTTCAGCCGCAGGATCTTGCCCTCGAGCGCGTTCTGATCCTGTGCGTAGGGGTTGGTCGACGAGCCCGGGCCGCCGATGTTGTCTCCTTTGCCGGTGTCGCCGACCCCGACGTACAGCTTGCCGTCCGGCCCGATGCGCAGCCCGCCGCCGTCGTGGTTGCCGTTGTCGGTGCGCATCCCGGTCAGGAGGACGGACAGCGATCCGATGTCGATCGCGTTCGACGCCATGGTCACGCGTACGACCTCGTTGAAGCGGCCGGTCGCACTGCCGCAGCCGTTCACCGGGTTCGTCCGGTAGAGGTAGATGAAGCCGTTGCTCGCGAACGCCGGATCGACGGCGATGCCGAGCAGCCCCATCTCCGAGGTGGAGCACACCGGGATGTTGACCAGCGTGCTCGCGACGCCGGCGGTGACGAGCTTCAGGGCACCGCTCTTCTCCGCGACCAGCAGCCTGCCGTCGGGCAGGAACGCGATCGCCGTCGGTGAGCTGAGCGAGTCGACGACCAGCGTGTCGTCGAAGCCGGCGATCGGCGTGCCGGCGCGCGCCGGCCGGGCGAGCGCCAGAGCCAGCACGGTGAGCGCAATGGTGGTGAGCTTTCCGTAGGTCCGCATCGGACAATCCCTCCCTCCCGCACCGGCCGTCCCCGCGGCTCGCCTGGCACGAGCGCGCCGACGCTACCCGCGCGGCGCCGCCCCGGCAATCCACCATCTGGATCTTGCACTTCGGGTGCAGTAAGCAGCGCGAGCGGCGGCACGGCGGGCGCGCGCAGGATCCGTCGGGTCGGCGGCGGCAGCGTCCTCTGGGGGTCGCACGTCAAGCGGAGGAACCTCGTCATGCGCCTGGTCAAACGACTTCTCGTGCTGCTGCTCGCGCTGGTGGTGCTGCTCGGCATCGCCTGGGCCTGGATCTTCTCCGGTGGCCATCTCGAGGGTCCGGGCGAGGTCACCAAGACGCAGCTGCCGCCCGAGGTGGTGACGGCGCGGACCAGCACGCAGCGGCAGGCGTCGTCCGCGCTCGGCGGCATCGAGGGCGAGCCGGGCGACGCGAAGACGATCCTGTTCGGCGACCTGCACGTGCACACCACGTTCTCCGCCGACGCCTTCATGCGCAGCCTGCCGCTCGTGCAGGGCGAGGGCGCGCACCCGCCCGCCGACGCGTGCGACTACGCGCGGTTCTGCAGCTCGCTCGACTTCTGGAGCATCAACGACCATGCCGAGTCGATCTCGCCGAAGCACTGGCGCGATACGAAAGAGGCGATCCGGCAGTGCAACGCGGTCGCGGGCGATCCTGAGAATCCCGACGTGGTCGCGTTCTTGGGCTGGGAGTGGACCCAGGTCGGCACCACGCCGGAGAACCACTACGGCCACAAGAACGTCATCTTCAAGGACACCGAGGAGGATCGCGTGCCGAAGCGGCCGATCAGCGCCTCGGGCCGCTCGCTCGCACTGCTGCAGCAGGGCCAGCCGCTCCGGCAGCGCGTCGGCGTCGTGCTGGCCGACCTGCCGAACCGCGAGCGCTACCTCGACTTCGGCGAGTACCAGACCGATCTGCGCGCGACGAAGCTCTGCGAGGAGGGCGTCGATACGCGCAAGCTGCCCGACGACTGCATGGAGACCGCGGGCACGCCGCACGAGCTGTTCGAGAAGCTCGGCCAGTGGGGCTTCGACTCGCTGGTGATCCCGCACGGCACGACGTGGGGCCTCTACACGCCGCCCGGCACCACGTTCGCGAAGCAGCTGTCGCGCAAGGAGAACGATCCCGATCGCCAGCGCCTGTTCGAGATCTACTCCGGGCACGGCAACTCCGAGGAGTATCGCGACAACCAGGAGGTCGTGCGGGGTCCCGACGGCAAGCTCGAGTGCGCCGAGCCGACCGCCAAGTTCCTGCCGTGCTGCTGGCAGGCGGGTGAGCTGATCCGCGCGCGCTGCGGCGACATCCCCGCGGATCAGTGCGAGCAGCGCGTGCGCGACGCGCGCGCCAACTACGTCGCCGCGGGCGTCGCCGGGCACCTGACGGTGCCGGGCGCGCGCGCCGAGGAGTGGAAGGACTGCGGCCAGTGCCGCGACTGCTTCCTGCCGGCATTCGCGTCGCGTCCCGGCAACTCGGCCCAGTTCGCGCTCGCGATCAGCAACTTCGACGATCCCGGCGAGCGCAAGCGCTTCCGCTTCGGCTTCATCGGCTCGAGCGACAACCACAGCGCGCGTCCCGGCACCGGCTACAAGGAGTACGACCGCCGTCAGATGACCGAGACGACCGGTGCGCGCGACGAGACCTGGGCGCGCCGCCTGCTCGGCCCCGAGAAGCCGCGCACGCCCGAGTCGGTCGCCTTCGACCCCAACAACGTCACCGTGCAGCCGTTCCAGGTGGTCGACTTCGAGCGTCAAGCATCGTTCTTCATGACCGGCGGCCTGGTCGCGGTGCACTCGGACGGTCGCTCGCGCGACGGCATCTGGGACGCGCTCAAGCGTCGCGAGACCTACGGCACGAGCGGCGAGCGCATCCTGCTGTGGTTCGACCTCCTGAACGGCGACGACGGCGCCGTGCCGATGGGCGGCGAGGCGTACCTCGGCAAGGCACCGCGCTTCCGCGTGCGCGCCGCCGGGTCGTTCAAGCAGAAGCCCGGCTGCCCCGACTACGCGCACGGCGCGATGTCGAAGGAGCGTCTCGAGAAGCTGTGCCGCGGCGAGTGCTACAACCCGAGCGACGAGCGCCACCAGATCACGCGCATCGAGGTCGTGCGCATCCGGCCGCAGGCGCGGCCCGACGAGCCCATCGGTCCGCTGATCGAGGACCCGTGGAAGCGCTTCGACTGCGTGCCGAGCCCGGACGGCTGCGTGGTCGAGTTCGAGGACGAGGACTTCGTCCAGGGCGGCCGCGACGCAACGTACTACGTGCGCGCGGTCCAGGAGCCGACGCCCGCCGTGAACGCCGGCGGGCTCCGCTGCCGTTACGACGAGAAGGGCGACTGCATCGAGCCCGACATCTGCTACGGCGACTACCGCACGCCGTTCTCGGATGATTGCTTGACGCCGGCCGAGGAGCGCGCCTGGTCGTCGCCGATCTACGTGAACAACGTCGGCGCGGTCGCATCGCGTTGAACGGTGGTCCCATGACAACGGCTAGGGAGGGCAGCCGCAACCTCGTTGCACAGAGGCTCGCACTCTCGACAGCGTGAACGGGGCGGGGTAGATCGCAGCCGCCAAAGTTGAGTCGACGAGCGTTGTGAGATGCGCGCCGTCTTCTGGAGGGCTGCAGTGCCTAACCTTCCTCAGCCACGATCTCTGCTGAGACTTCTCGGATTGCTCGTCGGAGTTTCGATCTCCGGCTGTATGACGTCGACCCAGATTCGGACCGTACCAGCCGGTGCGAGTGTCTACGTCAACGATCAGCTGGTGGGCACATCTCCTGTGACGTACAGCGTCCCCGACGACACGTGGCGTCCGCCCTACCGGCTCCGTGCCGAGCTCGCGGGGTATCAGCCAGTGCAGGCCGAGCTGCACCCGGTGACGGCGACCGGTCGGATCACCGGCGCGATCTTCACCCTCGGCATCGTGGCTGCGGTTCGTCCGATGTCGACGTTCGCGGACAACTACACCTTCACGCTCGTACGCGATCCGGATCAAGGCCACGCTGGCTCCTCGTCCTCCGCGGCGAGTCGGTCGATGGAGGCAGATCTGACCGAGTTGAAGCGCCTCTTCGACGACGGAACCTTGTCGCCGAAGGAGTACCAGGACGCGAAGGACCGACTTCTGAGGGAGTACTGATTCATGCCGAGTCGCATCTCGGTCGCGATCGTCGTTCTCGTGCTGTTGCTCCATCCCTTGGGGTGCACGCGCATTGTCCCGAAGCGTGGCGAGACGAGCTTGGAAGATTTCGTCGTCACCTGTCCGCGGAACGTCGTGTTCGACCAAGCGTTGTCATTCGCCCAGCAGCACAATCTCGAGGTGAAGGTGCTCGAAAAGAGCAGTGGCCTCATCCGTTTCGAACGCAGTGCCCTCACCGCGCCGAACCTCGATCGGTACTGTGTGTTCCCCTTGATCAATGAGAGAACGAACCAGCCCATTGGCACCTTCGAGGGATGGGGAGAGGAGTACGAGGGTACCTCGGTCGGTACCGTGAACCTGAATCTGCTTCTGAGCGAGAACGGCGCATCCAGCACGAAGGTCAGCCTTCGTGGTAACTGGACCGTCGTCATGGTGTGATCCTCCCCCGCTTCGATGGACAGCTTGACTATGCTGCCAGCGCGGCCACCTGCGCCTTCAGTTCGAATTCGAT
>JAIEPK010000410.1 GCA_019749875.1 Candidatus Binatia bacterium
TGACTCGTCGTCGCGCCTTGCAGGCGGGGCGCCTCGACCTCCCGGCTCGGTCCGGGGATTGATTCACAAACTCTCAGGCGGCGTAGCGGCTGCGGTACCTCTCGAGGAACTTCGCGATGCGCCCGATCGCCTCGCGCAGGTCGTCCTCGTGCGGCAGGAAGACGATGCGGAAGTGGTCGGGGTCCGGCCAGTTGAAGCCCGTCCCCTGCACCAGCATGACGCGCGTCGCCTGCAGCATCTCGAGGAAGAAGACGCGATCGTCCTCGATCGGGTAGACCGTCGGGTCGAGGCGCGGGAACATGTAGAGCGCCGCCTGCGGCTTGACGCAGGTCACGCCGGGGATCGCGGTGATCAGCTCGTAGGCGAGGTCGCGCTGGCGGCGCAGGCGCCCGCCGGGGCCGATCAGCTCGTTGATGCTCTGGTAGCCGCCGAGCGCGGTCTGGATCGCGTACTGCCCCGGGACGTTCGCGCACAGGCGCATGTTCGAGAGCATGTTGAGGCCCTCGATGTAGTCGCCCGCCGCGCTCTTGTCGCCCGAGACGACCATCCAGCCGGCGCGGTAGCCGCAGCAGCGGTAGCTCTTCGACAGCGAGTTGAAGGTGAGCGTCAGCACGTCGTCCGACAGGCTGGCCAGAGCGGTATGCTTGACGCCGTCGTAGAGGACCTTGTCGTACACCTCGTCGGCCATGATCACGAGGTCGTGGCGGCGTGCGATCGCGACGATCTCGCGCAGCAGATCGTCGGAGTAGAGCGCACCGGTCGGGTTGTTCGGGTTGATCACCACGATGCCCTTGGTCGCCGGCGTGATCTTGCGCTTCAGGTCTTCGAGGTCCGGCATCCAGCCGTTCTCCTCGTCGCAGCGGTAGTGCACGGGCGTGCCGCCCGACAGCGAGGTCGCGGCGGTCCACAGCGGGTAGTCGGGGGTCGGCAGCAGGAGCTCGTCGCCGTCGTTCAGCAGCGCGTTGGTCGCCATCGCGATCAGCTCGCTGGCGCCGTTGCCGAGGAAGATGTCGTCGAGCGTGACGCCGTTGATGCCCTGCTGCTGCGTGTAGTGCATCACCGCCTTGCGCGCCGCGAAGATGCCCTTGCTGTCCGAGTAGCCCGCCGATCCGGGGAGATTCCGGATCATGTCCTGCTGGATCTCTTCCGGGGCGTCGAAGCCGAACGGCGCGAGGTTGCCGATGTTCAGCCGGATGATCTTGTGGCCTTCCTCCTCCATCTGACGGGCCGCATCGGTGATCGGTCCGCGGATGTCGTAGAGGATGTTGGCCAGCTTGTTCGATTTGAGGACGGTCTTCAAAGGTTCCTCCGCGGGCGCCGGCGCGCACCGGTCACCCCCCATCGTCGCTGGGAACCTCTTGCTGGAGGCCGTCCGCGTTCGCAAACCGGACGTTCCCATGACGGTGGAGGGACGCGCGTCTGCCGACATCGTCGGTACGGTGCGCGGCCGACGTAAGTCGCGCGCCTGCACGCACGGTCGCCGCGGATGTCGCCGCGGGGGCTGCCGCCGCCGTGCTGCGGGCGCGGGGCGACCCCGCAGCGCCCTCGTCAGCCGGACTGCACTTGCGACAGCGCCGCCATCAGGGGCGCGGTGTCGAAGTACTCCTCGAGCCGCGTCACCTTGCCGTCCTCGATCCGGACGACGAGGCACGCGGCGAAGCGGAACTCGCCGCCGCCGGGCGCCGTACCGCAGGTCGTGTGCTGCTCGACGAAGCCGGTCGGCGTCGGCTGGCAGCGAACGTCCTCGTAGCGGAAGCCTTTGATGTTGTCCTTGACCCACGCGAGCACGGCGAGGTTCTCCTCGGGGCCCCGCTCGACCGGCTCCTGCGCGGTCCAGATCTTCGCGTCCGGCGCGTAGAGTGCGCGTACGGTGTCGAGGTCGCCGCGCTCCACGGCGGCGAAGAAGCGGCGGGCGAAGGCGATCTTGTCGGCATCGGTCATGCGGCGACGATCACGGATCGCGTCGACGCAGGCAAGCCGCCACGGCTACAGGTCGAGCAGCACGCGCACCCGATCGGACACGGTATGCGGTTGCGGGAAGCAACCGGCGGGTCACGCGAAGGCGAGCTTGTAGCCGCGCTTCTCCACCCGGTGCCGCGGCTCGTAGCGGAAGAATGCATCGCAGCCGGTGCCGGCGAACGCCTGGTCGACGCGTGCGCGATCGGCGGACGACAGCGTGCGGTACGGATCGATCACGCGCTGCAGCATCCAGAGCGTGTACGAGCTCGTGTAGCGGCCGAAAGACACCCCGCGCAGCGATGACTGGTGGAAGCCGATCGCACGCGGCGGCTCGGTGACGTCGGCAGGCCGCGTGTCCGCCCAGGTCTCGTACGCACGCACGGTGTCGAGCACGTAGGCGCTCGCGTCCGCGCCGATGCGCGCGAGGATCGGACGCATCGTGTCGGGGAGCGCGTCGCCGTCGGGCCACGCGCCGTTCTCGTCCGGATCGGGATGGTTCATCCGCTCGATCCAGTGGCACGTGAGCGGGGCGCGCTCCCGCAGCAGGCGGCTCGGCGCCGCGTCCAGGTAGAGGTGTGCGTAGAACGGACCCATGAGCGCACAGTCGGCGAGCGAGGGACGTCCGCCGAGGAGGTAGGGATGCACCGCGAAGTGGCGCTCGAGGTCGGCGAGCAGCTCGGCGAGGTGCGCCTCGATCGCCGGCACCGTCTCCGGCAAGACGCCGATGCCGGGCAGCACGCCCGACATGCGGTCGGCGAACTTGCCCGCGGCGACCGGATCCCCGTTGGTCGCGGCGAAGTCCGCGCGCGCCTTGGCGATGCTGTCGGGGAAGTCCCAGCGGTAGTGCATCGCCGGCAGGATCAGGAACTCGTCCGCGTAGAGCTCCCACAGGAAAGCGGCGACGCGTTGCACCGGTGCCGGCGGGACGAGCGCGGGCTCGGCAAAGCGCTCCTCGAGGCGGTCGAGGATGTCGCTCGTGTCCTGCCAGGTGTCGTCCTCGGGCGTCACGACCACCGGGATGAACTGCAGGCCGGTGCGAGCACGGATGATCTCGCGGTACACGCGCGGCGTCGCCAGCACCTCGACGTGCGGCACGCGCTTGATGCGGAACGCGGGCCGGACCTTGGCGGTGAAGTAGCTCACCTCGGATCCGTACAGGCGGAAGAAGTGCTCGCGGTCGACGCTCTCGACGGTGCTCGGCATCAGATGTCTCGAGGAGCCTTTCAGCTCTTGACGGCGCGCGCCTGCGCGGCGGCGACGAGGTAGAAGTTGCGCGCGATGAACGACGGCTCGACCTCGACGATGCCGTCGCAGACGCGCGCGACGAGATCGCGTGCGCCGGCGTCTGCGGGATCGGCCTGGGTCAGGAGCACGGCGAGGTGCAGGGCGCGCCGCAGCTCGCCCGCGGCGCGCAGACCCTCGGCCTTCGCGAACAGCGCGTCGCGTCCGGCTGTCGACACGACGTCGCGCGCGACGTCGGTGCGCCGCGCCGGGATGATCTCGGCGGGATTGCCGCCCCACCAGCCGGCGTAGAAGCGCAGCACGTCGCGCACGACGAACGGAACGCAGCCGTAGATCGGCTGAAGATACCGCTTCTTCGACAGGTCGTCGGGCAATGCGATGCCGGAATCGACGACGTCGTCGGGCCACATGCCGGCGTTCAGCCGATCGATCACGGCGTCGTGCAGGAAGCGCATCGCGCGCGCGGTCTCGGTCAGCACCTCGAGCGCGTACGCGCCCTCGAGCGGATCGCCGTGCCCCGGAACGACCGCGCGCGGCTTCTTTCTGGCGATGGCTTCCAGCGTCTCGGCCCATCCCAGCGTGTAGCGCTGCGGCTTGTTCGGGTTGCCGGTGTTGGGCAGCGACTGCACGGACAGATCACCGACCAGCGCGACCTCGCGCTGCGGCAGCCACACCCAGGTCGCGTCGTCGGTCTCGGCGCGCGCATGGATCAGCTCGACCGGCTCGCCGGCGAGGTCGATGGTCGCGGTATCCCGGTAGGTGTGATCGGGCTCGACGAAGCTCTTGGGGAAGGCGTCGACACCCGGCGGGAGCTGGAATTGCCGGCGATTGACCTCGTTGTTCCAGCCCCACGTCAGCAGGTAGCGCGCGAGACGCTCCGGCACGTTCTCGTGCCCCCAGATCGCGGGACGCGCGCCGCCGCGCTGCTCCGCCGACGCGAGGAACGCCGGCGCACCGCCGACGTGGTCGACGTGCCCGTGCGTGTACACGATCGCGGCGAGCGGCTCGTCGCTGGTCTCGCGCAGGCGCGCTGCCGCCTTGTGACCGAGCAGCGCGTTGCTGGTGTCGACGACCAGCGCCGCTCCGCCGCCATAGACGAAGCCGACGTTGCAGAAGCCGTGGAACTGCGCGACGCCGTCGACCACCGGCTCGACCGTGCTCGCACGACGGCTCGACGTGAGTGCTTCTCCGATGGAGCTCATCGTCCGATCCTCACGACACGTCACCGAGCGTGAACTCGGTCGAGCTCGGCGGCAGCGAGATCAGCATGCCGTCCTTCGCGAGGATCACGTCGCCGCTCCAGATGCCGCCCGTACCGCGCAGGAAGAGCCACTCGATGATCCGGTTCTTCGGCGCGGGCACGAGGTGCGTCAAGACCAGAGCCTCGACCCCGGCGTCGCGCGCCATCTCGATCGCCTGCTTCGGGCTCGTGTGGTACTCGAGGATGTCGTGGCTCATCTTGCCGAGGCGCGTGTTGCCGCCCTCGGTGATGCCCTTCGACACGCGCTCGACGATGTTCGTCGCGAGCGCCTCCGCGATGAGCACGCTGGCGCCCTTCGATTGCCGCACCAGGTTGTCGACCGGCTTGGTGTCGCCGCTCACGACCACCGAGCGTCCGCCGAAGTCGAAGCGGTAGCCGTACGCGGGCGCGACCGGCGCGTGATCGACGCGGAACGCGGTGACGCGCAGCCCGTCCTTCTCGAACACGACCGCGGGCTCGTCGGGGCCCGGCAGCGTGACGGTGCGCGCCGCCAGCACGCCCGACTCGGGCGGCATGAACGCTGCGTCGTGGTGCGCGACGCGGTAGCCGCGGTCGAGCGCGTACGCCTCCTGGAAGCCGGCGACGACGCGATCGACGCCCTGTGGTCCGTAGACGGGGAGCGGCCCCTTGCG
Organism: Candidatus Binatia bacterium; assembly: GCA_019749875.1. Lineage (GTDB taxonomy): Bacteria > Desulfobacterota > Binatia > UBA12015 > UBA12015 > VGTK01. Next base: position 5,095 of record JAIEPK010000410.1, read on the forward strand.
GCCCGCGATCCAGCTCTGCGTCACCGCCTCGCCGAGATCGCCGATGTGGTCGGAGTGGAAGTGCGTCAGCAGCACCCCGTCGAGGCGGTCGAGCGGCATTCGCCACAGGCCCAGGTTGTGCATCGAGGCCGGACCGACGTCGACGAGGAAGAAGTGACCGCCGGCCATGACCGCCGTGCAGGCCGCGGCGCGTCCTTCCGCGACGACCGGCGAGCCGGTGCCGCACATGACGACGTTCAGCTTGCCGTCGTCGAGCAGGTCGTTCCGGCTGCCCTGCAGCGTCTGCTTGACGCCCTGATCGATGAGGCGTCCGGTGATCGCGTCGCAGCCTGCGACGACGCCGACGACGACGAGGAGGAGGGTCGCCACCCGAGCTCGGTTCCGCATGGGCGCCACTCCTCACATATTTGCACTCAGAGCGCAATAACTCGACGCGCCGTCGCGCACGCGACGCGGCGCGTGCGCGCGGTGCACCCGCGGGCTATCCGGAGCGGGCTCGTCCCGACGTCGGGCCGGGCCACGGAGCGACCCCATGACCACCTGGATCCTGCTCACGATCGTCGCCGTTGCCCTGCTGCTGCACGCCGAGTGGCGCCGCTCACGCGCCGGCATCTGGACCTGGAAGCCGATCGCGTCGACCGGCTTCGTCGCGACCGCGCTCGCGGGTGGGGCACTCGGGAGCGCGTACGGCCGCTGGGTGGTGGCGGCGCTGGTGCTGTCGTGGTGCGGCGACGTGCTGCTCATCCCGCGAGCGCGCGCGGCCTTCCTGCTCGGCATCGCGAGCTTCCTGTTCGGTCACCTGGCCTTCGCCGGCGGCTTTCTCTCGCGCGGCGTCGCACCGTTGACCGTGGTCGCGACGGCGCTCGTGCTGGTGTACCCGGCGCGCCGCGTGCTCGGCTGGCTCGCGCCGCACGTGCCGGACGAGATGCGCCTGCCGGTGCGCGCCTACGTCGTCGTCATCTGTGCGATGGTCGCCTGTGCGGTCGGAACGAACGCGCGCGTCGGCAGTCCGACCTTGCTCGGTGGCGCGCTGATGTTCTTCGTGTCCGATCTCGCGGTCGCGCGGGAGCGCTTCGTGCACGATGGCTTCGTCAACAAGGCGTGGGGGCTGCCGCTCTACTTCGGCGGCCAGCTTCTGCTCGCGGTGAGTGCGAGCTTGCCGTGAGCGGCCGCGCGGCGTCGCGCACGGCATCTTCGCGTTGAGTCGGTACGAGGGCGACGATAGCCTCGGCGGCTGATGTCGCGCCACCCGACCGACGCGTCGGTCTCCGATTCCTCCCTGCGACGATCTCCGATCGGGCTCGCTGCCGTACTCGAGGCGCTGCCGTGCGGTGCGGCGTTGCTCGAGCGCAGCGGCGCCGTGGTGGCGTGCAACGAGCTCTGGCGTCGCTTTCACCACGAGAACGGCATGGGCGACGGATTCGCGCCGGGCGGCAACCTGCTCGACGCCTGTGCGGCGACGGAGGGCGACGACGGCGGTCTCGGTGCGAGCCTGCGCGGCGTGCTCGACGACGACCGGCCGGCTTTCGAGCGTGAGGACGAGCTCGTGCGCGCCGGCCGCACGCTGCGCTACCGCACGATCGCGCGTCGCGTGCACGACGAGCAGTTCGACGGGGCCGTCGTGCTGCGCATCGACGCCGGCGCTTCGAGCGCGCTCGGCACGAGCCCGTCGCGCGCGCAGCACGCGCTCGAGCAGCTGGTGAGCGAGCGCACCGCCGACCTGAGCCGCGCGAACGTCCTGCTGCAGTACGAGATCGACGAGCGTCGGCGCGCATCCGAGGAGCGCAACCGACTGCTCGACGAGGTTCGCGTCGAGCGCCGGATGCTCGCCGCCGTGCTCGCCCAGATGCCGCTCGGCGTGATGATCGCGGAGCCGCCTTCGGGCCGCGTGGTGCTGCACAACGAGGAGCTGGAGCGCCTCGTCGGCAAGCCGGTGGCAGCGGTGGGCTCGGTGCTCGCGACGCAAGGCGGCCGAGCGCTTCGTCCGGATGGCCGGGCATACGCGCCGGACGAGTATCCTCTGCTGCGCGCGCTGCGCGGCGAGAGCGTCGACGCCGAGGAGATCGAGTACCAGCGGGGAGACGGATCGCGCATCATCCTGCGCGCCAGCGCGGTCCCGGTGCGCGACGCGGACGGGCAGATCCTCGCCGCCGTGGTGACGTACGACGACGTCACCGACTGGCGCACGACCGAGCGCCGTCTGCGCGCCAGCGAGACGCGCTACCGGCTCGCGTCGCGTGCGGTGCGCGATGCGATCTGGGACCTCGACGTTGCGACCGAGCAGATCCACTGGAGCGACGGCATCACGCTGTGCTTCGGCTACCCGCCCGGGACGGTCGAGCCGAGCATCGCGTGGTGGCTCGAGCGCATCGACCCGACCGAGCGCACCCGCGTCGCCGACGGGCTCGCCGAGGCGCTCGCCGGCACGGCCAGCCACTGGCAGGACGAGTATCGCTTCCGCTGCCTCGACGGGCGCTGGGCGGACGTCGTCGACCGCGGCTTCATCGTGCGCGACGCGAGCGGACGCGCGCTGCGCGCCGTCGGTGCGATGGAGGACGTGAGCGAGCGCCGTCGTGCCGAGGCCGAGCGCGCGGCTTTGCTCGAGCGCGAGCGTCGCGCCCGCGCCGACGCCGAGGCGGCGAATCGTGCCAAGGACGAGTTTCTCGCCGTCGTGTCGCACGAGCTGCGCACGCCGCTGTCGCCGATCCTCGGCTTCCTCGAGATCCTGCTCGAGGATCCGGCCGCGACACCGGAGCAGCGGATGGCGCTCGCCACCATCGAGCGCAACGCGCGCAGCCTGTCGTTTCTCATCGACGACCTGCTCGACGTGTCACGGATCACCAGCGGCAAGCTGTCCCTCGAGTACGTGCCGGTGGAGCTCGGCGAGCTGGTGCGTGCCGTGGTCGAGTCCGCGCGCCCGGCGGCGGACGGCAAGGGCGTGCGCCTCGCGCTCGAGTCGGAGACCGACGCGCTGCTGGTGGCCGGCGACGCCGGACGCTTGACGCAGGTGATCGCCAATCTGCTGTCGAACGCGATCAAGTTCACGCCGCTTCGCGGCGAGGTCGCGGTCGCGCTGGTGCGCGACCGTGGTCGCGCGGTGATCCGCGTCCGCGACACCGGCAAGGGCATCGCACCGGACCTCCTGCCGCACGTCTTCGAGCGCTTCCGTCAAGGCGACACGTCCGACACGCGGGTGCACGGTGGCCTGGGGCTCGGTCTGGCGATCGTGCGCCACATCGTCGACCGGCACGGCGGCGTCGTGACCGCGGCGAGCCCGGGTGAGAACCTGGGCGCGACCTTCACCGTCGAGCTGCCGCTGCGCGACCCGCCCCGCTCCTGAGGCGCGCAGCGCGGCGCGCTTGGGCAGCCGCCGCGAAATCTGCTTCAAGATTTCATGCGCCGCGGCACGCTCGGCACGGTTCTCGCGCTCGCTGCGAGCTGCGTCGTGGGATTCCTGCTGCGCACGACGAATGCCGCGACGGTGCTGCTCGGCGATCGCGTGGTGCTCGCCGAGAACGATCCGTACTACCACATGCGGCGGGTCTTCGCGGTGCTCGCGTCGTTCCCGCACGTGCCCGCGTTCGATCCGTGGATCGACTTTCCGCACGGCGCGCCGGTGGTGTTCGCACCGCTGTTCGACCTCGGCATCGCCGGCCTCGCTCTGCTGGTCGGGCTCGTGCCCGACCGGCGCATGCCGATCGAGACGCTCGCCGCGTTCGTGCCGCCGGTGCTCGGAGCGCTGACGAGCCTCGCCGTCTATGCGCTCGCGCGCCGCATCACCACGCGACCGGCGGCGCTGCTCGCGGCGTTGCTGCTCGCGCTCACTCCGGCGCACGGCTGGTACTCGCGCCTCGGCTTCGTCGACCACCATGTCGCGGTGACGCTGCTCGCGGTGCTCTCGAGCGCGCTCGCTCTCGCGGCGCTGCGCATCCGTCCCGACGCGGGCGCGGCCCGATCCGACACGCGGAGCGGCATCCGTCGGGGAATGACGGCAGCGGCCGCCATCGTCCTCGCCTGCGGCGTCCTGCTTTGGAACGGGACTCTGCTGCTGGTCGCGGTGCTCGATGCGGCGCTGCTCGCGCTGTTCGTCGCGGGCGACGCCGGCCGCCGCCGCGACGTGGCGACGCTGGCCTGCGTCACGCATCTCGGGGCCGCCGTCGTGGTGCTCGCGATGGTGCCGGGCATCGTGCGCGAGACGGGCTGGCCGTGGAGCGCGATCACGCTCTCGTACCTGCACGTGCTCCTGCTCGCGACCATGGGCGTCGTGTGTGGCCTCGCCGTCGCGATGGTCGCCGCGGGAGCGAGCGGCCGGCAGCTGCTGGGATTCGCAGCGACGATGGGCGCCTGCGGCGTCGTGCTGCTCCTGGTCCAGGGCGACGCGCTCCGTCGCGTCCACGAATGGATGTTCGCCGCCGATCCGTTCATGGGGGCCGTTCAGGAATCGGTGTCGATCCTGCGGACGTCGGACGGTCGCTTCGACCTGAACGAAGCGCGGGTGTGGATGGGCCGCTTCTTCCTGGCGACGCCGCTGCTGCTCGGGCTGCTCGCATGGCGCATCGCGCGCGACGGCTGGCGCGACGCGGGGCGACTCTTTCTGCTCGTATGGGCGACGCTGCTGTTCGTCGCGACACTCGCGCAGCGACGCTTCGCCGAGACCGCGGCGCCCGCGCTCGCGATCCTCGTCGCGGACTTTCTGCTCGGCGTCGCGACGTCGCTGCGCGCGCGGCTCGAGGCACGCGGCGTGTCGCGCACGGCGGCGCGCGCTCTCGTCACCAGCGGCTGCGCGTTCACGGTCGCGTTTGCGTTCGCGCCGTTCTACGTCGGCTTCTTCGAGGTGCCCGGCCGGCTGGTCGCGTTGCTGCGCGCGCCGATCCGGCCGGGTGGCGTCGCGGAATGGAGCGCGGACGACCGTGCCGAGCAGGAGGATTCGGTCGACGTGCGTCTCGATCGGACTCTGCGTCGCCTGCGCGCGCTCGAGCAGGACCGGATCGCCGCGACCGGCGCACCGGGACCCGCGATGAACCCCTGGCCGCTCGGTCACAAGCTGATGTACGTCGCCGGCACCCCGGTCACCGTCACGCCCTTCGGCTCGTACGTCGGCGGCGACGGCTTCGCGGACTCGACCGACTTCCTGCTCGAAGGCGACGATGCGCGCGCGCGTGCGATCCTGGCACGACGCGGCATCCGCTGGGTGGTGGTCGACAACGACCTCGGGACCATCGGCGCCGCGATCGTCGGCCGCGGTGAGAATCCGCGCGACTGGTACGGTCGCGAGCCGCTCGCCGACGGCGGCGTCGCGTACGTGTTCCGGCTGCCGCTGCTGCGCTCGAGCTACTTCCGCTTGACGCGCGTCGCCGGCTCGGAGGCGACCGTCGCGGTGCCGGGCGGGCCGTCGGAGACCGTGCCCGCGCTGCGCGGGCTGCGCCTGGTGGTCGACGCGACGAGCGATGACGCGACCGGCTTCGTCAAGGTCTACGAGGTCGTGCCGGGGCTGTCGCTGCGCGTTCGCACGACGCCCGGTGCGACCGTGGTCGCGCGGTACGAGTGGCGCAGCGACGTCGGACGCGCGCGTGCGTACGTGCAGAGCGCAGTCGCGGACGCGGCCGGCGAAGCCATCCTGTCGCTGCCGTACTCGTCCGAGCGTCCCGATCTCGGCCACGTCTCGTCGTGGCGGATCGAGGCCGGTGGAGCGACGCGGGAGCTGCAGGTGGCCGAGGCGGACGTGCGCTCCGGACACGAGCAGGCGATCACCTTGCCTTGACGCCCGCGGCGCGGGCCGCCGTTGCGTCTCGACGCCGCGACACGGGCGCACGCCGTGGTCGTGCCGCGAGCTCGCGCGCGGCCGCGGGTGCCGCAGCGACGTCCGGGGACGTCGCCGCGGCAGCCGCGAGCCGCGCGCTCCTCACCGTCACTCCGGGTCGCAGGGACCCTTTCAGAAGTTCTCGATCGTCCCCCCGTCGCGCAGGAAGGCCGCGATCTGC
>JAIEPK010000497.1 GCA_019749875.1 Candidatus Binatia bacterium
CGACGCCCGACGCCGCGAGCGACCGCGCCGCGGAAGACGCGCACTGGCACGCGCTGTCCGGCGCCACGACGCTGCACGCGCCGCGCGACGGCGATGCCGCGAGCGTGATGCGCCTGCACGAGATCCTGCCGTGGTTCGCGCACGACGCGATGATCCACTTCCTGGCACCGCGCGGCCTCGAGCAGTACTCGGGCGGCGGCTGGGGCACGCGCGACGTGACGCAGGGGCCGGTCGAGGCGCTGCTCGGGCTCGACAAGACCGAGCCGATGCGCGACCTGCTGCGCCGCGTCCTCATCCAGCAGAACCCCGACGGCGACTGGCCCCAGTGGTTCATGTTCTTCCCGCGCGACCGCGGCATCCGTCCCGACGACTCGCACGGCGACATCGTCTACTGGCCGGTGCTGGCGCTGGCGCAGTACCTGCTCGCGTCCGACGACGCCGCCTTCCTCGACGTCGAGCTGCCGTTCTTCCACCCCGACGGCGACGACAAGGCGGAGTGGACGACGGTGCGCGGTCACGTCGAGCGCGCGCTGCAGGTGATCGAGCGCCGGCACATCGACGGCACGAGCCTCGCGGCCTACGGGCACGGCGACTGGAACGACGCGCTGCAGCCGGTCGATCCGGTGATGCGCGAGCGCCTGTGCAGCAGCTGGACGGTCACGCTGCAGGTGCAGACGCTCGAGACGCTCGCGAAGGCGCTGCGCCACGTCGGACGCTCGGAGCTGGCGCTGCCGCTCGACGCGCTCGCCCGGGCGACGCGTGCCGACTTCCAGCGGCTGCTGCTGCCCGACGGCGTGCTCGCCGGCTTCGCGTGGTTCCACGAGGACGGACGGATCGAGTACCTCGCGCACCCGAGCGATCGCACGACCGGGCTCGAGTACTCGCTGCTGCCGATGATCCACGCGATCATCAACGAGCTGCTGACGCCGGAGCAGGCGGAGCGCCACGTCGCGCTGATCCGCGAGCGTCTGCTCGCGCGCGACGGCGCGCGGCTGTTCGACAAGCCGCCGGTGTACCGCGGCGGCGTGCAGAAGATCTTCCAGCGCGCCGAGACCAGCACCTTCTTCGGGCGCGAGATCGGCCTCATGTACACGCACGCGCACCTGCGCTTCGCGGAGGCGATGGCGCGCCACGGCGACGCCGACACGTTCTGGCTCGCGATCCGCAAGGCGGTGCCGATCGGGCTCGCCGACGTCGTGCCCGGCGCGCGGCTCCGTCAAGCCAACTGCTACACCTCGAGCTCGGATCCGGCGTTCGCCGACCGCTACCAGGCGCAGGAGCGCTACCGCGAGGTCTACGACGGCGACGTGCCGTTCGAAGGCGGCTGGCGGGTGTACTCGAGCGGTGCGGGCATCGCGTTCCGGCTGATCCACGAGCGTCTCTTCGGGCTGCGCCGCGCGCGCTCGTTCGTGGTGATCGATCCGGTGCTGCCGCGCGTGCTCGACGGGCTTGCGCTCGACACCGCGCTCGCCGGGCGTCCGGTGCGCGTGGAGTACGCGGTCGGGTCGCGTGGCGCCGGACCGTCGTCGCTGACGCTGAACGGCGCCGACCTTCCGTTCACGCGCGAGGCCAACGCGTATCGCATTGGCGGCGCGATCGTCGCCACCGACGCGCTGCGGGAGCGGCTCGCGGCGTCGGGGAACGTGCTGCGCGTCGTGCTCGGGTGAGCGCTGCGGCCCGGAGGCGACGGCGCTCCGTAGCGTCGGATCGGTTCGATCCGGTTCGGTTCGATTGACAGGCTCGCCGTCTGCTGCGTAGTTCCCTTCTCGACGGCACGACACGGACTTGGGACGTCGAGTCGAACGATCGCAAGGCGGCTGAGGCCGAACGATGGCAGAAGGACGCTCGGATCTGGCCCGCATCACCCTCTCGGTCGTCTTCATCGGCGGCCTGATCGCGGGCGCGTTCTGGATCCTGCGGCCGTTCGTCGGCGCGTTCATCTGGGCGGTGATGATCGTGGTCGCGACCTGGCCGATCCTGTGCCGCGTGCAGGCGGTGCTGTGGGGACGACGTGGACCCGCGGTCGCGGTCATGTCGCTCGCGCTGCTCGCGATCCTGCTCGTGCCGCTCGGCATCGCGCTGCGCGCGATCGTGACGCACGCCGACCAGATCCCGGGTGCCGCGACGCGGCTGATCGACGCGCAGCTGCCGCCGCCGCCGGCCTGGCTCGAGTCGGTGCCGCTCGTCGGAGCGAGGGCTGCCGAGACCTGGAACGAGTTCACCGGCAAGGGCACGACGCAGCTCGCCGAGCTGCTGAACCCCTACGTGCGCGACGTGGTGTCGTGGTTCGTGAGCCGCGCGGGAAGCCTCGCGATGGTGCTGGTGAACTTCGTGCTGATCGTCGTCCTGTCGGCGATCCTCTCCGCGGGCGGCGAGGCGTGGGCGGCGTGGGCACGTCGGTTCGGTGCGCGGCTCGCCGACGAGCAGGGCGAGCGCATGGTGATCCTCGCCGGGCAGGCGATCCGCGGCGTGGCGCTCGGCGTGGTCGTGACCGCGATCGCGCAGTCGCTGCTCGGCGGCCTCGGCCTGCTGATCGCGGGCGTCCCGTTCGCGCCCATTCTCACTGCGATCATGTTCATGCTGTGCATCGCGCAGATCGGACCGATCATCGTGCTGATCGCCTGCACGGCGTGGGTGTGGACCCACTCGGGCACCGGCTGGGGCGTCATGATGCTGCTCTGGTCGCTGGTCGTCGGCGTGATGGACAACTTCCTGCGGCCCGTGCTCATCCGTCAGGGCGCGGACCTGCCGCTGCTGCTGATCGTCGGCGGCGTCCTCGGCGGCCTCGTCTCGTTCGGCATCGTCGGCATCTTCGTCGGGCCGGTGATCCTCGCCGTCGCCTTCACGCTGCTCGACGACTGGGTCGGCCGCGAGTCGTCCTGACGATGCGATGAAGACGCCCGGCGCCTCCTCATCGCCTCGTGGCCGGCGAAGCGAGTGCGGACGTCAGGCCGCCGCGCCGCCCGTCTCGTCCGCGCGCTCGAGCAGGTTGCGCACCAGGACGTGGACGCTGATCAGCAGCACCCAGAGCGGAAACACCACCAGCGCCGCCGACATCGCACGGTCCGCGAGCAGCAGCAGGAGCGCCAGCGGGAAGCCGAGCAGCGCGATCGGCCGCCCGATGAACTCCGTGCGCAGTGCGAGTGTCGCGGTGGACATCATGAACACGCCCGCCATGCGGATCGCGTAGAGGTTCATGATCTCCCAGCTGATGGCGCGCGTGATGGTGAAGGTCGCCGTGTCGATCGTGCCCGGCACGGCGGTGAACGCGAGAATGATGCCGCCGAGGACGGACGCCGACAGGAACAGCATGGCGAGGAACAGCAGGCCGCTGCCGAGGAAGACCGTCGCGAAGAATTTGTCCTCGCGCGCGCCGAGCCGGTCGCGCAGCACGCCGATGAACCACAGGAACGCGACGCCCGCATAAGGCACGAGGTTCAGCGCCAGCGCGACGGAGCGACCGTGCGTGCGCAGCCACGCGCCGGCTTCGAGCGGGTCGTTCGGCACGGCCGAGCGCAGCAGAGCGAAGCTCGTCAACAATAGAACCGAGAACAGGATGCCCGCGATGGCGGCCGCACGCGGCGCGCGTAGCCGATGCCCGGCTGCTTCCAGACGCGCCTCGGGTCCGGGCGGAAGCACCTGACGACCTCAGCTGTCGCGGCCGGTGCGCGTGGCAAGGCCGCTGCAGACGCGATCCGCCCAGCGCGCGAACACGCGCTCGAGGTCGCCCCAGGTGTCGATCGGCGGCGCACCGGCGCGCCGCCGATCGACGCCCTGCGCGAGCAGCAGCCCGGTCGTCGCGTCGCGCAGCTCGCCCTCGATCGCGGCGCTCGCGATGAACGTCTGCAGCTCCGGCGACAGCGGCCCATCCTTCTGCGTCGCCGGCTCGCCGGACGCACCGGTCGCGGTGAGCACGTCGAGCACGGGATCCGAGGCGCGCGCCTCGGTGATGCCGAGGCGCACCAGCAGGACGCCCGGTCCCGGCGTGTCGACGACCGGGAAGCTCGCGCCGAGACGCTGCCGAACCGCGGCCTCGAAGTCGTTCGCGAGCCGCAGCAGGTCGTCCTCGGAGATCGGCGCGAGCGATTTCTTGCCGCTTCGCCACAGCGTGACCGGCTCCAGCAGGACCTTGTCGTACGCCTGCCAGTCCGCGTTCGGGTCGCGGTAGACGAGCAGAACGTCGTCCGGCCCGCCGGCGCGCAGCGCGGAGTAGTCGTCGAGGAAGCCCGATGCGTCGGCCGTTGCTGCGGCCGGCGCCGGCTTGTCCTGCCGGGCGCTGCAGCCGGCGAGCACCGCCAGGCCGAGAGCGATCGCGAGGGCACGGCTCATGGAAATTGCCTCCAGTCGGAATTTGCGTTTCACGCACGCGCGGGGGATGGTTCGTCCGCGGAGAGGAGAGACGTGGAGTCGATGCGAGGCACGATCTGCAAAGCCGCCCTGGTGACGATCATTGCTCTGGCGGCCGCGCCGCGTCTCGTCGGGGCGTCGGAGTACCCGGGTTGGGGAGACACCGGTTGGGTGTACGCGAGCAAGCGGGAGTGCTGCAACGCCGCGATCCGGATCGCCCAGCAGTACAGCATGGAAGCGTGCGTCGGCGTCGGCGGCGTGCCGCGGCCGATGCGCGGTGCGGCGCGCGGCTCGTGCGAGGCGCAGTGGATGCAGCTCGAGGACGGCAGCATCGTCTACCGGTGCGTTTCCGAGAGCGCCGTCTGGTGCCGCTGATCGCGCCCTCCTGAAGCCCGGGGATGCGCCTCCTCCTCGGCGAGATCCGGCACCGCAAGCTGCTCTGGCTGCTCGCGTTCGTGCCCCTCCTGTTCGCGGCCGAGGCGGTCCGGCCCGACGCGCACACGCTGCTCTTCCTGGTCTCCGTGCTCGCCATCGTGCCGCTGGCGTCGCTGCTGAGCCACGCGACGGAATCGGTCGCCGCGAAGACCGGGGACGCGGTCGGTGGGCTCCTGAACGCGACCCTCGGCAATCTCACCGAGCTCGTGATCGCGCTCGCGGCGCTGCGCGCGGGCGAGTTCACGCTGGTGAAGGCGTCGATCGCGGGCGCGATCGTCACCAACTCGCTGTTCATGCTCGGCATGTCGTTCCTGCTCGGCGGGCTCGGCCATCACGTGCAGGAGTTCAACCGCATCGGCGCCCGCTTCCAGGCGGCGCTCCTGTTCCTCGCGACGGTCGCGCTGCTGGTGCCGTCCGCGATCAGCGAGGCCGACTCCGCGTCGGCCGCACGCTTCGCCACGAGCCTGAGCGTCGGGCTCTCCGTGCTCCTGATGATCGCCTATGCGCTCGGCATGCTGTTCTCGCTCGGCACGCACCGCGAGCTGTTCGCGAGCGGTGCGGAAGGCGAGGGTGCAGAGGGCGAGGCGCCGTGGCCGATCGGGCTCGCGCTGGCGACGCTCGCCGGCGTCACGCTGCTGGTGGCGCTCGTCAGCGAGGTCTTCGTCGCGTCGGTGCAGGAGGCCGCGGAGTCCTTCGGCATGACGCAGGCCTTCGTCGGCTTCATCGTCGTGGCGCTGGTCGGGGCCGCGGCCGAGATGACGACCGCGTTCGCGGCCGCGCGCAGGGACAAGCTCGACCTCGCGATCGGGATCGCTCTCGGCAGCGCGTCGCAGATCGCGCTCTTCGTGGCGCCGGTGCTGGTGCTGCTGAGCTGGGTGCTGGCGCCGGCGCCGATGGACCTGCGCTTCTGGCCCGGTGCGGTGGTGATGATGCTGATCGCGACCTTGACCGCGTCGCTCGTGACCAGCAGCGGACGCTCGGCGTGGTTCGTCGGCGTGCTGGTGCTGATGGTCTACGTGATCTTCGCGTTGACGCTGTACCTGCTGCCGCCGGGCATGCGCTGACGGCGGGGAGCGTCGCCGGGGCCGCGGGCGGCGCGCCGGACCGTGCCCGGCGCGCCGCCTCCCGACTGCTACGGCGTCACGGCTTCACGACCACGTCGGTGGTCTCGTCGAGCCCGAACGTGTGGTCGGGCTTCTTGTCGCCGCAGCCCTTGTCGCGGACCTTGCCGTCCGGATTCGGGTCGAGGACGTACGGTGCCGTCACGCTGCGCGGACAGGCATCGTCCGCCGCGTGCGTGTCGGGCAGGCCGTCGAGCGCGCTCCGCGTCACCGTCGCGGTGAAGCGGAAGTCGTCGTGGCCGGGGTCCTGCTTCGTGGTCTTCGCCGGGTCGTTGGCGCAGTCGAAGGTGACGTCGAACGTGACTGCCAGCATCGCCTTCGACTTGAGCTCGATCGGGAACTTCTTCGCCGGCGGCGGCGAGAGCAGCGCGATCGGCGCCGTGCACGTGGTGCCGATCGAGGACACCGCCAGGTGGACGAGTCCCGCCAGCGCCGTCGCGTCGTGGATGGTCTCGACCGACGGGCCGCGGTTCTGGATCTTGACGGTCACCGGCTTCACCAGCACCGGCTTCGTCGTCGTCAGGGTGAGCGCGCCCGGCGGTCGAATCACCGTCACGGCGAGATCCTGGCCGTGGTCCTGGCAGTCGGGCACGCCGTCGCCGTCGCCGTCCTGGTCGGACACGCCGCAGCCGCACGCGCCGGGCGCCGTCTTCGCGGGATCGGCGGGGCAGCCGTCGCTCGCGTCGCAGGTGCCGTCGCCGTCCGCGTCGGGATCGACGATGGTGTCGCAGTCGTCGTCGATGCCGTTGCAGATCTCGGCCGCACCCGGGTGCACGGCGCCATTGCTGTCGTCGCAGTCGGTGCCGCCCGCGGCGATGCTCGGGTAGCCGTCGTTGTCGGCGTCGGCCGGCACGCACGCCGGGTCGGTCACATGCCCGCAGCCACTCGCCGGGTCGCAGCTGTCGATCGTGCACGGGTCCGCGTCGTTGCAGTCGACCTTGGTCGCGCTGCAGCCGGTCGCGGGATCACACATGCCCGCGGTCAGGCACGCGTTGCCGGGGGCGTCGCAGGTCACCGGCGCGCCCGGGGTGCAGACGCCGCTCTGCCAGCTGTCGCCGGCGGTGCAGAGGTTGCCGTCGTCGCACGGCGTGCCGTTCGCAGGCGCCGGACAGTCGGCCGGGCACGACACGTAGGTCTCGCCGGGCATGCACTCGTCGTCGCCGCACTCGCAGCCGTCGTCGGCCGCGCCGTCACAGTCGTTGTCGAGGCCGTCGTTGCAGATCTCGACCGGCGACGGCGGCGGCAGCGTGGTGCAGACGACCGGCACGGTCGGGTTCGCCGGGTCGCAGGTGTTGACCGTGTTCTGGCAGAGACCCGGATCGCCGCAGGTGACGAACATGTCGTCGACGACGCCGTTGCAGTCGTCGTCGATGCCGTTGCACTGCTCGGCGTCGGGCTGCCACGACGCGTCGGTGAGCTCCCACACGCCGGCACCGCTGCAGATCTCGACGTTGCCCACGCACGCGCCCTTCTGGTTCGCTGCCGGGCGCGTCTGGTCCTTCTCCGCTGCGGTGCACGTCTGCGGCACGTCGCCGAGCGCGCACAGCGAGCCGCAGTCGTCGGCCGGCACGTCGACGCAGGTGCCGTCCGGACAGGTGCTCGCGTCGCAGGCGCCCGGGTCGTAGCAGGTCGGGCTGATCGTCGTGCCGATCACGCAGCGCTGTCCCGTGCAGCTGTCGGCGCACGCGTACGGCGTGCTGGTGCCGTCGGGCCACGAGTAGGACAGGCTGTCGCACGTCACCGGCAGCGGCGGCGGCGGCTGCGTCGCCGGCGGCTGCACGGTGCACATGGTGCCGCAGTCGAGCGACGCGGTCGCGATGTCGACGCACGATCCGGCGCACGACGCCGCGCACTGGTCGGCGGTGAAGCACGCCGGGCTGATGGTGTTGCCGGTGACGCAGCGGTAGCCGCCGCACAGGTCGCTGCCGCAGGTGTACGGTGCGGTCGTGCCGTTCGGCCAGGCGTAGACCAGGTTGCCGCACGACGCGGGCGGCGGCGTCGTGCCCGGCGGCGGCTGCGTGCCGAGGCAGAGCGACGAGCAGCCGTCGTCGGTGATGGTGTTGCCGTCGTCGCACTCCTCGCCCGGCTCGAGGACGCCGTCACCGCACAGCAGCGTGGTGTCGCCGCTGCCCGCGCTGACGCCCGAGAACCAGGTCGCCGGCACCACGACGATCGCGGTGTCGTAGATGTGGTCGCCCGAGTCGGCGACGCGAAAGTCGACCATCTTCGACGCCGCGAGGCTGGTCAGGATCACCACGCCGGTGTCCATCGGACCGTACGGCAGGACGTCGACCTTGCTGTTGATCCAGCTGTTGATCGAGACGTCCACCGTGGGAACGCCGGCGCCGGAGATCGTCATCCAGTCGGTGAAGATGGTCTGGTACCACTCGAACCACTCCGACGAGAGTGCCAGCACCACGCTGTCCTGCGGCGGCACGAACGAGCCCAGCAGGACGCAGTCGTAGGTCTCCCAGCCGTCGGGATTGCTGCCGCAGCCCGCCTGCGCGACGTCGTTGCTGATCTCGCTGTCGGGATCGAGCGGATCGCCCGAGGTCAGCACGAGCACGTTGCCCGCGCCGAGAACGCCGCCCTTCACCAGGATCGCGTCGTGCACGAACGGCGGCAGCGCGGCCGCGTCCAGCCAGGCACACTGGCCCGGGTGCGTTGCCGCGTCGCAGGGTGTCGCGGCACGAGCCGCGCGTGGTGCGGCCGCGAGAGCCGCGATCACGACCGCGAGCGATGCGATGGTGCGCACCGCGGCGCGGCCGCGCGTCGTCCGTGAAGCTGCAGCGTTCTCTCTCATCGCTCGTTCCCTCCTCGTCGCACCGCGACCGGAGTCGCGCGGCGCGTGGCCTTCTTCGCAATGGCGGTGCCACGCGGGGTTGCGTGAGCGGATCGTGCAAGTGGTTGCAGACCGACCGCCCCGGCGATCGGTGTCCCGCGACGTGGTGCACGCTTCGCGCGTGGCAGCGTGCGGGCGTGGTCGCGCGCCGGGGCATACGCCCCTCGGCCCGTCGTTCGATCGCGAACGGATCGTCGTCGCGCTTCCCACCGCTGCGAGCGGGTGCACCGTCCGGCGAGCGCTGCGCGCGGCCGGGCGGTGCGGTGCACGGACCCGCGCTCAGCGAACCTGCGCCGTCACGAGCGCCGACGAGTTCGCGGCGTTCGGATCCGGTGCGGCGCTGGTGCCCGTCGCGCTCAGCGCGATCGACCCGGCCGCATCGGGCCAGACGTTGATCGTGCGGCGCACCTTCCCGCCCTTGCCGAGATCGCCGAGCGTGCAGGTCACGCTGGTGCCCGAGACCACGCAGCCGCTCGATGCCGTGATCGCGTTGGCGGCCGAGACCGCACCGCTCAGCGTCGCGCGCAGGACCGCGCTCTTCGCGACCTTGGGGCCGTAATTCCGCACCGTCACGTCGAACGAGAGCTTGCGTCCGACGCGCGGCGTGGTCGTGTTCACCGCCACAGACACGCCGAGGTCCGCGCTCTCGGACAGCAGGTGGAAGGTCGCGCTGCAGGCTGCGTCCGTGTCGAGCACGAGCGCGGTCGACGCGCTGCCGCCGGTGCAGGCACCGCCCCAGCCGCCGAAGAACGAGCCGGCATCGGGCGTCGCGGCGAGCCCGACCGTGGTGCCCGCGTCGAAGCTCGCGCTGCACGCGGTAGCGCAGTCGATGCCGGCGGGATCGCTGACCACCAGGCCCGTGCCGTTGCCGGCGCGGTCGATCGTCAGCGAGGCCCGCGGCGTGCCGCCGATGGTGGCGAAGCGCAGGTCGTCGACGACGACCCATTGCAGCCCCGGCTGGAGCGGCAGTCCGATCACGAGGATCGCCTGCGCGATCGGTGTCGCGGACGCGATGCCGTGGAAGTCGCCCGCGCTGCTGCCGCGGATCGCCGGTACGCTCACCGTCTCGAGCACGTTGCCCGCGGCGTCGTAGGCGATGACGTCCCACGGCTGCGCGGTGAGGCCCATGTGGAAGCCGAACGCCGACACCGCGCTCGGGAAGGTGATGATCACGTTGCGGGTCAGGTAGCCCTCGTTCGAGACGTACTGCCCGGTCATGTTGTACTGGCCGGAGTAGGTGCTCGTGACCGCGAGCCGCGCGCCGACGAGGTTCACGTCACCGGCCGGCGTCGCGACGGTGAGGCCGCCCGAGTAGGCGTCGTAGATGCCCGGCGCGGCCGACTCGAAGTCGACGACGGTGGGGCTCGCGCCGAAAGCCGGATCGGCCGGATCGGTGAGCGGTGCGGCCAGCGCGCGGCCCGCCAGCGCCAGCGTCAAGAACAATCCCGCAAGTCCCGTGGTGAATCGCATGTGTCCTCCTCCATGCGGCGCGTGCCGCGTCTCGACGTGCGGCGGGTTTGCAAGCGCGGCGCCACATGGGCCGGTGCGAATCGACGAGGCTTTCGCGCGCGCACCCTGCAACGCGTTGCGCGGGGGGTGCGATGCCCCTCCGGTTTGCCGCACGGCCTTGCGCGGGCCGCGACGAGAAATCCGGTTCGAAGGTTCGGCCGATGGGTGTATCGTCGAGCTGTCACGAGTGCGGTTCTCGTGCACGAGGACGCCGGCGGGGCGCGGAGGGACGGCCTGCCGGGGGCGGAGGAAGCGATGCACACCACGACACCGGCGGCGGGAACGCTCTTCGAGCGCATCGGCGGCGCACCCGTGGTCGAACGCGTGGTGGCGTTGCTCTACGAGCGCGTCCTGAGCGATCCCGAGCTGGCCCCGTTCTTCGCCAACACGCCGATGGAGCGGCAGCTGCACATGCAGCGCGAGTTCCTCGCCGTGGCGCTCGGCGAGAGCACCGAGATGGAGGCGTGGGACCTCGCGCGGGCGCACGGCGGACGCGGCATCGCGGCCGAGCACTACGTCCGCTTCGTCCGGCACCTCACCGACGCGCTCGCCGAGGTCGGGGTGTCGATGGACGACGCCTGCGCGGTCGCGAATCGTCTCGCGATCGTCGAGCGCGACGTCACGGGCGAGGTCGACTGACCTCGGCGGCGGTTGCGCCGCCTGACGACGACGAAGACACGAGGCGCTCCGCGACCAGGAAGCGCGCCAGCTCCGCGGCGGCGAGGCGGTTGCCCGCGCCGTTCCAGTGCGTGTTGCGCGGACGGTAGAGCGGGCCCGCGGCCGACGCGCGCCGGCTCGCGGGCAGCAGGTCGAGCGCGGGGAC
>JAIEPK010000350.1 GCA_019749875.1 Candidatus Binatia bacterium
GCGGCTCCTAACCAAGCCGCTTTGAGCGGCTCACGCGTTTTCAATGCCTCCGGCTCTGCCGGAGGATCTGTTACTCGACCTCGACCCACTCGACGCCGGCCGCGGCATGCGAGCGGGCGTCGGCCGCTTCGCCGTCGGGGCGCAGCCAGTCGGCGAACTCGAGCGTCACCACGCTCGCGGCTCCCCGCGTCGTTCCAGCGGGCACCAGCGCCTCGATCTCGTTGCCTGACTCCGAGACCCGCGCCACGCGAACGCGGCGTCCGTCGACCGAGATCGCCACCCACTGCTGCTCCACGCGGAGACCCGGTGCGGCGCGCACGCGCGCGCGCAGCCGGAAGTCGCGGTCGCGCGGCAAGGCCACCGCGAGCATCGCGAGCGGCCCCTCGGCCCAGCGCACGATCGTACCATCCCTGCGCTCCGGGGCGCTCCAGCCGCGGCACAGAAGGCGCGCGCCGGCCTCGTCGGTGAGTGCGACGCGTCCGCGGATCGGCTCCGATCGTCCCGCCGGCCGACCCGGCTCCAGCGTCGCGGTCAGATCCGGGGCGAACGCGAGGCGCGCGACGCCGTCGAGCTGCTCGACGCAGGTCGGCGGCACGATCGCGATGGCGCCGTTGTCGAGCGAGCGGTCGAAGTTGCGATGCTCGATCGCGAGGAGGGAGTCGGGGGCCGCCGCGAAGATCCAGCGCACGTCGCCGCCGATCGTGCGGTCGACGTACTCCGCACGGGTGAACCACCACGGCGTCTGCACCTGGTCGAGCCCGGTGACGACGACCTCGCGCTCGCGGGCGAGCGCGTCGCGATGCCGCGCCAGCTCGCCGAGGATGCGTGCGTTCGTGTCCTGCTTGACGGTGAACTCCGCGGCGCGACCGGCGCGCCCCGGTGTCGTCACCACGGCGAACACGGCGAGAGCCGCGAGCGCCCCGGCCGCCGACGCGCGGCGTGCGCCGCGCTCGAGCCCGCGTGCCAGCTCGGTGCTGCCGAGCACGATCGCGGCGAGCATCAGCGGCAGCCAGTCGTACGTGTAGAGGCCGAAGACGTGCCGCAGGAGAGGCGCGTAGGGCAGGATCCAGGCCGCGACGAGGAGCCACACGCAGGCGATGCGCCACGCGACGTCGCGACGCAGCACGAAGGCGACGATGGTGACCACGATCAAGGCGCCGAGAATCAGGCACGCGCCCGGCGCGATCGTCAAGTACTGCCAGGCCACCTGCGCCAGGTCGTGCGGCGCGAAACGCGTCTCGTACACGCCGGCGCCGCCGGTGAACGGCGAGTCGACGACGAGGCGACCGTAGAGCAGCGCCCCCGCCCCGACCGGCAGCAGCGCCGCGAGCAGGGCGCACGCACGGCGGACGCGCTCGTGCCGCTGCGCGACGATCTCGCGCAGCAGCGTGAGGCCCGCGACCAGGAGTACGAACGGGACGCAGTCCTCCTTCGCGAGGGCCGCGAACGCGAACAGGGCGACCGTGCCGATCCGCGGCGCGCGCGCGAGCTCACCGGCGCGGAGCACGAGCAGAGCGGTCGCAGTGCCGAAGGTCGTCGACATCGCGTTGGTCAGCGTGCCGGTGTAGCGGTAGGCCTCGGGCGAGTCCTCGACGAGGAAGAAGCAGAAGGCCACGACGGCGCTGGCCGCCGCGAGCGCGCGCGTCGAGCGGCGCAGCTCGAGGAGCCGCGCCGCGAACAGCGTGGCCAGCGCCTGGTAGAGGACGACCAGGGCGAAGAGGGTCAGGTAGAGCGCCTGCGCGTGGATGCCCGAGAGAGCCGCGTAGGCCAGGTCCGAAGCCGGGCGGACCAGCGGCCACGGCGGTGCCGCGAGCGACGTCGCGAGCAGCTCGAAGTCGTCGTGGTGGAACGGTGCTTGCCAGAACGGGTTGTGCGGCGTCAGCAGAAAGGCCGCGACGCATGCACCCGCCAGCGCGGCCACCGCGCACGTCGCGAGCGTCGTGGCCGTGATGCGGCCGACCGCGTCCTTCGGGTCCACCTGTCCCATCGAGCGGCGAGGCATAGCAGTTCTCGCCGCGTCGCGACGCCCGGCAGCGATGGCGGGCTGTCGCACGATCCGCGGCCACGTCGCGATCGGCCGAACCCCGACCGCCGACGACGCACCCGCGGCGGAAGGGGACGCGACGAGCCTGAGCTTCAGCGCGGCTCTGCGGGCGCGTCGATCATCGCGAGCAGCCGCTCCAGATCCCGACGATCGTGGTCGCGCTGGTCGCCCAGGCCATGATTGACGCGTGCGCCGGTGATGCCGGCGTCGAGCGCGCCGCGCAGGTAGCGTGCGGTTGGCACCTCCTGCACGTCGAAGCGGTCGTCGCCGGGAACGAGCAGCGCGAGCGCCCGCGCGCCAGCCTCGTGCGAGTCGTAGAAGAACAGCGCGCGCGAGCCGTCCTCTTCCTGCTGCGTGTAGAACGCGCCGCCGGAACGCAGCGCGAACAGAGTGGGCTGCGCGGCGAGCTCGCCGAGCGTCGCCAGCGCGAGCGCCCGAACGAGAGCAGAGCGCGGCAGGAGCTCGGCGTCGGGCGTGCCCGGATCGAGCACCGCACCCGTGACGCCGCTCTCGAGCAGCAGCCTGAGCGCCGCTGGACACGGGCGGGACAGCAGCAGCGCCGACTCGCCGTCGGGGTAGGCACCGCTCGCGAAGGCGAAGGCCGACGCGCGCTCGCGCGTGGTGAACATGTACGGCAGGAAGCCGCTGCCGTCGTCGCGGCCGAGCGGCTCGGGTGCGGGCGCATGGCTGCGATCGACGGAGCCGTAGCCCCGGAGATCGGACCCGACTGCGGTGTCGAGTCGCTGCAGGTACGCGAGCGCACTTTCCCGCGACGCGATCTGGGCGACCTCCGACAGCGCACCGAGCCGCTGCGCGGTGCGCTCCGAGCGGGATTCGTTTCCGGTCATCGTCCCGTCCTCCGTCGGAGAGATCGGCATCCTCGGTCGCGAGCATGATGCCGCGGGCGCACGGGCACGGTGCGCACTCTATGCGCTCCGCCGGCAGGCGCACCGTTCGCGATCGCTCGGCGCGACGGCGCACCGCCCACGGCTCGCGGCCCCGACCCGAGACGCCTTCGGCGAGCGAACGCATGCCAATGGGTACGCCCGTCGCGGTCCGCCTCGGGCATCGCCGTTGCCGATCCGCTGGAGCGGACAGCGTCCTGCATTTCCGGACTGCAATCGTCGCGTCGCTGGCGAATCGTCGCACTCGACGCGAGGCCGCGTCGATCGACGCGTGGAGCCACACTTGCTGTGTCGCCGCGTGGGCCCATGGTCTCGGTGTCGCGTCAAGGCGAATGCGATCACCGATCATCGCAAGGCGAGGAGAGTCATGCTGAATCGGAAGTTCTTCTTCGATCGCGTCCGCGTGGACTTGTTCTCCGGCACCCTGAAAGCCTCTCAAGTGAGCGGTTTGGATGGAATTCTCACCGAATGGGACACGAACCATGCGGCCGAGGACGATCGCTGGCTCGCCTACATGCTGGCGACGGCTCACCACGAGACCGATCGGACCTTCCGGCCGATCAAGGAGTACGGCGGCAACGCGTACCTGACGAAGATGTATGACGTCACCGGGGACAATCCGAAGCGGGCGCGCGAGAACGGCAACACCGAGCCCGGGGACGGGGCGAGGTACTGCGGGCGGGGTTTCGTCCAGCTCACCTGGAAGAACAATTACCGGACGATGAGCGGCGTCTGCGGCGTGGATCTGGTCGCGGCACCCGACCGTGCGATGGAGCTGCCCATCGCGACGAAGATTCTCTTCCACGGCATGATGAACGGAACGTTCACCGGCAAGAGGCTCGCGAACTACTTCGCCGGCTCGACCGAGGACTGGGTGAATGCCCGGAAGATCATCAACGGCCTGGACAAGGCGAACGCGATCGCGGACTACGGCAAGCGCTACTACGCGGCGATCAGTCACACGATCTGAAGGGTGGAGCGTGACGCCGTCGCGCACCGGCGGCGGCGTCCTCCGGTGCGCGCTCGCCGTCGAGGAAGCGAGCGCGTGCGGTGACGTCCGCCCGTGGCCGGGCCCGTGCGTCAGAGCAGCCGGACGACGCCGGTCGCGAGGTCGTAGACGCCGCCGACGATGGCGATCTCGCCGCCGATCTCCGCCTGCCGCAGGATCGAGCTGCTGTCCCGCAGGTTCTGGATGACGGCGCGGACGTTGTCGTCGGTCGCCTCCTCGAGCGTCTCTGCCCCGACGATCCCCGGCTTGATCGCATCGACGATCGCCTGGATGTGTCCTGGCGGCGTGGCGTTGGTGAATGCGGCATTGACGGCGCCGCACGAGGTGTGGCCGAGCACGAGCACCAGCTGCGATCCCAGAACGACGTAGCCGAACTCGAGGCTGCCGAGGTTGGTCGGCGAGGTCGCGATGTTGCCGGCCTCGCGCACGACGAAGATGTCGCCGATGAACTGATCGAAGATCAGCTCGGGCGCGAGGCGCGAGTCGGCGCAGCCGAGCACGCTCGCGAACGGGGCTTGGCCCTTCGGCGTATCGGTCCACACCTGCTCGATCTCCGCGGTCGAGCGGATCCGTGGCTTCTGATCGACCCAGCGCTGGTTCCCCTCGACGAGCAGCTGCAGAGCCTCCTGCGGATTCTGCGGCTGTGGTGGCGGTCCGGGATCGTCGTTGCTGCTCGAGCCATCCCCGCAGCCGAGATTGAGCGTCAAGCCGGCCGCGACCGGCAGCGCGGCGAGGGCGCCGCGCAGCAGCGAGCGCCGTCCGAGATCCGGCGGCGAGCCGCTCGGGCACTCTCCGGCGCGGACGTCTCGGGTCTCGTTCGAACCTGACATGGCTTCTCCCCCGGGCTCGTGTGACCGTTCGACGTCCGAACGACTCGAGGCGGCTGAACTCCCATCGAGCACCACCCACGCTCTGCGTGACGCCGACATGCCTATCGGTCGCGTGCTTCGGCGCATTAGGACGTTCACGAAACCCGCGCCGCCGCGTGCGACCGCTGCTCGGAATGCGCGGGCATCCGTCGTACGATCCGTGCATGCGCGCGGCACTCTACGACCTGGCCATCGTCCCGCTCACGGCCTCCTGGTACGAGGCCGTGCTGTCGCGTCTGCCGCACGGATGTCGGCTGCTCGACGTCGGCATCGGCACGGGCGGCGCGCTCTTGACGCAGGCCGATCGCATCCGGGCGCAGGACCTGCGGATCACGGGCGTCGACATCGACGCCGACTACGTCGCCCGCTGCACGCGGCAGCTCGCGCGCCACGGACTCGCTCGCCACGTCGCGGTGCACGTCGAATCGATCTACGACCACCATGGTGGCCCATACGCCGCCGCCTACTTCAGCGGCAGCTTCATGCTGCTGCCGGATCCGCCCGCGGCGGTGCGCCACGTGGTCTCGCTGCTGATCCCCGGCGGGCGGCTGTTCTTCACGCAGACGTTCGAGCATACGCGCTCGCCGTTGCTCGAGAGGGTGAAGCCGCTGCTGCGCCGGTTGACGACCATCGACTTCGGCCGCGTCACTTACGAGGACGACTTCCGCGCGGCGCTCGATGCGGGCGGCGTCGCGATCGACGAGCGCCTGGTGCTGCACGCTGGCGCGCGCCGCTCGGCCCTCCTGCTCGGCGCGCGACCCCGCTGACGACGACGCTCGCGGCTTCAGGCATCGTGCCGTCGCGCGATTTCGCGTTGACACCGCCCGCCGCCCTCGATGAACTCGATGGCATGCGCTCCCGCACCGTGCTCGTGCTCGCCGTCGCTCTGCTGACGGGTCGGCTGGTGTCGTCTGCCGACGCGGTCGACCGCTGCAAGGCCAGATCGCTGCGCGACGGCACCATCCTGGTGTCGGCCAGCGGCGTGGTCGGGACGCCGACCTGGGGCATGCGCCACGGCGAGGAGACGTCGACCTTCGACGGCTCCGCCACGTGCGTCGCCGACGGAAAGCTGAAGAACTGCGCGCTCGCGCCGGCCGGCGATCCGATCCGCACCACGCTGCCCGCCGGCTGCACGATCTACCTGGCCGATGCCGGGGGGTCGGGCTGCAGCACCTGGGTCAAGCGCTGCTTTCCCTCGTCGGAGCCGCCGGCCTGCGCGATCCTGCCGGCGAACAACGTCTGGAACCGCGACGTCTCGTCGTTGCCGGTGCATGCGATGTCGGACGAATGGATCGCGACCATCGGCGTCGGTGCGCCCCTGCACCCCGACTTCGGCGCGCCGTATCATGGGCGGGCGAGCGGCATTCCGTACGTGAACGTCGGCGCGACGCAGCCGCTCGTGCCGGTGTCGTTCACCTACGCCGACGAGAGCGATCCCGGTCCGTATCCGATTCCACCCCTTGTCCCGGTCGAAGGCGGTGGTCCGGCACCGAGCAAGGGCCGCGGGGATGCGCACGTCCTGCTGCTGCAGCAGGACAGCTGCATGCTGTACGAGACGTTCGCGTCGAAGTCGCTGCAGAAGGGAGCGTCGTGGTCCCTCGGCAGCGGAGCGGTGTACGATCTGCGCTCGAACGCGCTTCGCCCCGACGGTTTCACCTCCGCCGATGCCGCCGGTCTCCCGATCCTGCCCGGGCTCGTGCGCCGCGACGAGGTCGCGGCCGGAGCGATCACGCATGCGTTGCGCTTCACGGCGCCGTCGACGCAGCGGGCCTACGTCTGGCCCGCGCGCCACGATGCGAGCAGCATCACCGATCCGAGCTACCCACCGATGGGGATCCGGGTTCGGCTGAAGGCGTCGGTCGACATCTCCGGCTTCAGCCCCGTCAATCAAGTGATCCTGACCGCGCTCAAGAAGTACGGAATGTTCCTGGCCGACAATGGGTCGCCGTGGTTCGTGAGCGGCGCGCCGGACGATCGCTGGAACGACGACGAGCTGCACGCCCTGACGCAGCTCCACGGCGGCGACTTCGAGGTCGTCGACGAGTCGTCGTTGATGGTCGATCCCGACTCCGGCGAGGCGGCACCGTAGCCCGTCCGACCGAGGCGACCCCCCGCACGCTTGCCGTAGCCTGTGCCGCGTAGGAAGGAGAGCGAGGCAGGAGGCATCGAGATGGCGAAGACCGAGACGGCGATTCTCGCGGGCGGTTGCTTCTGGGGCATGCAGGACCTGATCCGCAAGCTGCCCGGCGTGACGTCCACCCGCGTTGGCTACAGCGGCGGAGACGTCCCGAACGCGACGTACCGCAACCACGGCACGCACGCCGAGGCGATCGAGGTGGTGTTCGATCCCGACCGGCTGTCGTATCGCGATCTGCTCGAGTTCTTCTTCCAGATCCACGACCCGACGACGCCGAACCGTCAGGGCAACGACCGCGGGACGTCGTACCGCTCGGGCATCTACTACCTGTCGGACGAGCAGCGCCGCGTCGCGCAGGAGACCATCGCCGACGTCGAGGCGTCCGGCCTGTGGCCGGGTCGCGTCGTGACGGAGGTCGAGCCGGCCGGTCCGTTCTGGCAGGCCGAGCCGGAGCATCAGGACTACCTCGAGCGCTATCCGGGCGGCTACACCTGCCACTTCCCGCGCCCGAACTGGAAGCTGCCGCGGCGCGCCGCCGCGCGAACTGCTTGACGGCGCCGGCGGCGCCGCAGCGCTCCGCTCCGCCGTGCGTGGAGCGGGCGTCGGCGCCGCCGCGATGCGCTACGCGAACGTCAGCTCGGCCATCGTCTCGAGCTGCTGCGCATCGTGCGTTCCGAGCAGCAGCATGGTGACCGGCGTCTCGCGCCACGCCTGGAGCCGCTCGCGGACACGCTCGCGCGGACCGCACAGCGAGATCTCGTCGGCGAACTGGTTCGGGACGGCGGCGATCGCCTCGTCGCGCTTGCCCTCGAAGAAGAGCTGCTGGATGCGATCGGCCTCCTTCTCGAAGCCCATGCGGCCCATCAGGTTCTTGTGGAAGTTGCGCTTCGCGGCGCCCATTCCGCCGATGTAGAAGCCGAGCATCGCCTTGACGGGGTAGAGCGCGCGCTCGAGGTCGTCGTCGATGTTGACGATCACCAGCTGCGCGATCTCGAAGCCGGGCTTCATGTTCTTCAGCGACTCGGCGTAGACCTCCGGACGGTACGGCGAGAAGTAGAGCGGGAACCAGCCGTCGCAGATCTCGGTCGCCATGGCGACGTTCTTCGGCCCCTCGGCACCGAGCCAGATCGGCAGGTCGGCGCGCCGCGGGTGCGTGATGGGCTTGAGCGGCTTGCCGAGCCCCGACGCGTCCGGTCCGTTGTAGGGCAGGGGATAGTGCGGGCCCGCGTTGGTCACCGGCTCCTTGCGACGCAGGACTTGACGGACGATGTCGACGTACTCGCGCGTACGCGCCATCGGCTTGCCGAACGGCTGCCCGTACCAGCCCTCGACGACCTGCGGACCGGAGACGCCGAGCCCGAGGATCATGCGCCCCTGCGAGAGATGGTCCAGCGTCAGCGCGGCCATCGCCGTCGCCGTCGGCGTGCGCGCCGACAGCTGCGCGATCGCCGTGCCGAGCCGGATGCGGCTCGTGTGCGAGCCGATCCAGGCGAGCGGCGTGAACGCGTCGGATCCCCAGGCCTCGGCGGTGAAGATCGCGTCGTAGCCGAGACGCTCGGCGTGCTGAGCGGTGCCGATGATGTCGGGCGGCGGGAGCGCGCCCCAGTATCCGAGCTGGACGCCGAGCTTGAGGGTTCGCATCGACCTCTCATAGCGAGCGGTGCGGGCCGCCGTCCACCGTCCGCGAGCACCGCGAGTCTGCGATCGGACCGCTCGCCGCCGGCCCGATCACCGGAGAGGCCGCTTTGACCGGTGCTTGATCGCGGGCGCGATCCCCTCGATAAGCGTCCCGCACCACGGCGACGAACCTCCGCGAGGGAGCGACCGATGCAAGCACAGAGCTCGTTGCAGCCGCTTTGGGACTGGATCCTCCAGCACGTCGGCGAGGCGGGGGTCGCGTCGCCGGCCTTCCTGCTGACGGCCGTGGTCGCGGGGGTGTACCTGCCGGGCATCGTCTTCTCGCTGGTCGACGTGCTCGTCACCAGGCGCTTGACGCCGGCGGAGTGCTGGGCCGTCTACTGGCGGGCGATGAAGTGGTACGGCTCGCTCTACCCGGTGTCGATGGTCCTCTTCTGGGCGCTGCCGATGACGCTGCTGGTGCGCATTCCGGCGGAGGCGCCGTCGATGCTGGAGCTGTGCCGCGACCTGCTGCTGTACTTCCTGATCGGCGACGTCGTCTCGTACTTCTGGCACCGCTTCGAGCACCGGCAGGGCTGGTACATGCGGAACGTGCACTACCACCACCACGTCGACACGCCGCCGCTGTCGATCTGGACGGCGATGGTCGTGCATCCCGTCGAGGGCATCTCCGTCTTCGCCTGCTTCCACCTCTACGGGATCCTGTTCCCGATCCATCCGCTCACGTTCTTCATCGGCGCGTTCTCCGTCACGGCGGTGAACATGATCACGCACTGCGGCTACCGGCTGCCGGTGTACGACCTCCTGTTCGCGACCTCGCGCGAGCACGACATCCACCACGCGAGCCGCGAGCCGCGGAACATCTCGGTGATGCTGTCGATCTGCGACCGGATGTTCGGGACGTTCGAGAAGGCGCGCTGAGCGGCGAATTTGATGGATCTGGTCGTGCCGCGCCGCGACGGCGGATCGAGCCCGCCGGATCCGCCGGTGATCTCTGCGCGAAACGTCGCCCTGCGTCTCGTCGAGGTCGCCGACGCGGCCTTGATCCATGCCCTGCGCACGAGTGCGCGCGGCCGGTATCTCTCCCCCGTCGCGGACGATCCGCGTGCGCAGGAGGAGTGGATCCGCGCCTACAAGGTTCGCGAAGCACGGGGCGAGGAGCTCTACTTCGTCGTCAAGCATGAGCGTGCCGGCGACGTCGGCGCGCTGCGCATCCACGATCTCGGGCGCCGCACGTTCTGGTGGGGAAGCTGGATCGTGGCGGAGCACGCCGGTCGCCACGGCGCTCGAGTCGTTGTTCCTGGTCTACGAGCTGGGATTCCTCGCGCTGCAACGCGAGTGCGCGCGCTTCGTCGTCCGCAGGGGCAACCCGTCGCTCGGCTTCCACGCGCTGCTCGGTGCGCGGATCCTGCAGGAGGACGGGTCGCGCGTGATCTTCGAGCTCACGCGCGACCACGACCTCCGTTTCCGGCCGCGTCTCGGGCGGAGATTCTTCCCGGTGCAGCAGGCTCCGGTCGTGCGGACGGCTCAGGACCGGCCGCGCACCGCGCGGACCAGCCGCAGCGCGCCCTTGGGCTCGTAGCGCACGAAGCCGTCGTCGAACGACACGGTCCACGCCATCGACCGATCGCCCTCGTACGTGCTTGCCGTCCAGTACGCGCTGGGTGTGAGGAGGGACGAGCGGATCGCACCCGGGATCGTCGAGCATGGCGGGTTCGGGCCACCCGGCGTCGTGCAGCTCGGGTACTGCGCGCTCAGGAGCCCGCGCAGCTCCTCGACCGTCGGCAGCCGCCAGTCGCACTTGCCGCCGAGGCATTCGGTGGTGATGCCGGTGGTGATGCCGTCGATCGACCGCCCGCCGTTGAGCTGCGCGAGGAACGTCCCGAACGCCGTGCCGTTCGAGTAGACGTACTGGCTGCTCCAGGTGAAGATCCCGTTGACGTCGTGAGCGAACGAGCCCTCCTTGAGCTCCCACTGGAGTCCGCTGTTCAGATCCGTCGCGGTCCCGTCGCCGTGCTCGAGCCACCGGCAGGACGTCGCGTCCTTCGCGGCCTTCTTGTCGGCGCCGTCGATGGCCTTGACGAACGTCGCGGCGCACTTCTCGAGGTCGGGGGTCTTGCCCGCGAGCGCCTTGAGCTCCTCGCCGGCGCGGCAATAGTCGCGCTTGCGTACCGCGTTGAGCTTCGCGGCGCGACATTTCTCCTCCGGAGTCGGGGCCGCGGCGAGCGCGGTCGACGGCAGTGCTGCGAACGACATTGAGAGGACCAGCGTCCAGAGAATCGATCGGATCATGGGGGGCTCCTCGGTGCGGGAGTGGAAGGTCGGCAGGGACGGCGGGTGATGACGGAGCCCTCGTATCATCGCGCGCACGGTCCATGCGAGCAGATATTCTCAACTTGACGTCGCGTCCGCCATCGGCCCGCGTACGGCGGACGCTGCCGCAGGCGCGCCGTCGCCCGGCGCGCACCGATGATGCGTCCGGGCGTCAGCGTCGTCGACCGCCCCCC
>JAIEPK010000399.1 GCA_019749875.1 Candidatus Binatia bacterium
ACTGCGCTCGCGGCGTCGGCCGAGGGCGGCGCGACGACCACGAGGCGTGGCACGCACTTGGCTCCGACGACGCCGTCCGCGGACACGGCGGAGCGGGGCGCGGCTGCGCCGCAGGGCGATGCGGAAACCGGCAGCCACCTCGCGACGGTCGGTTCGCGTCGCGCAGCGCGTGCCGCGACCGACGAAGCTCCCGGCGACGATGGATCCGCGGACGGCGACGGCGACACGCCGTCCACGCCAGCCGCTGCCGGCCCGAGCGCAACGACGCGCGAGCTGCCGGCGGGCGTGCGCGCGTCGTCCGAGCCGCTGCAGGCACTCGCCGGGCGCGCACATGAGCCGTCGCCGGCGGATGCCGGCGCGCGATCGGACGCGCTCGGAATCGTGCGCAGCGACGCGACCGCGCAGGGCGGCAGCAGCGAAGGGAGCACGCGGCTCCGCGCGTCGGGCTTCGGCGACGGTGCGGCCGGACTGCCGAGCTGGGTCGAGCGTCTGGCGAGCCCGGACGGGCTCGCGGCCACGCGTCGCGGCAATGCGCTGCACCTCGACCTCGAGCCCAACGGGCTCGGACGCATCGAGGTCCGGCTCAGCTTCGGGCGCGACGGCGTGCGCGCGTCGCTGCTCACCGAGCACGAGCACACGCGGACGCTGCTCGCGAGCCAGCAGCCGCAGCTCGCCGCGGCGCTCGAGCGCAACGACCTTCGTCTCGAGAGCCTGCTCGTCGACGTCGGCGCGCAAAGCGGGGGCGACGGTCGGCAAGCCTCACGCGACGCGGGCGAGGCCACGGCTTTCGACCAGATCGGTCTGGTGCACGTGTCGGAGCCCGAGAGCGCCGCGTCCGAAGTGTCGGTCGTGCCGGGGCTCGCGACGCGCGGCCTGGTGAACGTGAGGGCTTGACGATGATTCCACCGGTACTCGCTGCGTCGGCCGCATCGGCCGGCATCTCCGCCGTCCAGGCGCTCGCCAGCAAGCTGTCGAGCGACGAGACCTCGTCGAGCGGCGGCACCGGCTCGACCGGCAGCAGCGGCTCGTCGGGCTCGACGGGCTCGACCAAGCGCAACGACAAGCTCGGGCAGACCGAGTTCCTCTCGCTGCTGGTCGCGCAGCTGCAGAACCAGGACCCGCTGAACCCGATGGACAGCGCCGACTTCTCGGCGCAGCTCGCGCAGTTCTCGAGCCTCGAGCAGCTCACGCAGATCAACGGCAAGCTCGACAACCTCGGCAAGGACGACCCGAGCACCACGCCGGCCTTCGATCCGGTCGGGCTGCTCGGGCGCGACATCACCGCGAACGGCTCGGCGGTGGTGGTCGCGAGCGGTGACGCGAGCGCGCTCGAGTACACGCTCGCCGATGCCGGCGTCGTCACCGTCGACGTCGTGAACGCGAGCGGCAAGGTCATCGGCACCGCCGAGCTCGGCCAGACTGCGGCGGGTACGCACAAGCTCGACCTCGACGACGTGTCGAAGTTCGCCGACCTCGGCGACGGCGACTACAGCGTCGTGGTCAAGGTCGCCTCCGGCGGCAAGCCGGCCACCACCGTCAAGACGCAGATCACCGGCACGGTGAGCGGCGTCGACCTGACCACCGACCCGCCGACGATCCGCGTCGGCGGTCTCGACATCCCTCTCGGCGACGTGCGCGAGGTGCGCGCGCCGGCCGCGAACGCCTGAGCGGCGGATCAAGGAGTACCATCATGGCGATCCTCGGAGCCTTGTCGATTGCACGCAGCGGACTGATCGCGACCGGCGAGGCGCTCAGCGTGACCGGCAACAACATCGCGAACGTCAACACCATCGCGTTCAAGGGCAGCCGCTCGGAGTTCTCCGACCTGCTCGCCGGCGTCGGCACGCGCAGCGTCGGCCTGGGCACGCGCCTGTCCGCGGTGAGCGCCTCGTTCACCCAGGGCGGCGTCGAGAGCACCGGCCGCGCGACCGACATCGCGATCCAGGGCAACGGCTTCTTCGTCGTCCGTGACGGCACGGGGCTCGCCTACACGCGCAAGGGCAACTTCACGCTCAATCCCGACGGCTCGCTCGCGACGCAGGACGGCCTGCCGCTGCAGGGCTACGCGCTCGACGCGAACGGCAACATCGTCGGACCGCTGACCGACGTCAGCTTCAACGGTGCCACCAGCCAGCCGTCGCCGACCACGACCGTCGATCTCAAGAACAACCTCGACGCGACCGCGCAGGTGCCGACCAACACGCCGTTCAACGGAGCCACCTGGGAGGACGCGTACGCGAGCTCCAACACCAGCACGACGGTGAAGGTCTTCGACTCGCTCGGCGTGAGCCACGACCTGACGATCTTCTTCTCGAAGACTGCCGACAACAACTGGGACGTGAACGTCCTGGTCGACGGTGCCGACGTCACTGGCGGCACGCCCGGCACGCCGGAGTCGGTCGGTTCCGCGCAGCTGGTCTTCAATCCGGACGGATCGTTGAATGACCCGATCCCGACCGATTTCACCGCCAGCTTCACCGGTGCGGACCCCGCGCAGACGATCACCTTCAACTTCGGTACGCCGAACACCACGCCGACCGCCGGCGAAGGCCTCGACGGCCTGACCCAGTTCGGCAGCCCGTCGAGCGTGTCCGCCGACGGCGACGGCTACGGCGCCGGCCAGCTGCAGGCGATCTCCGTCGGCACCGACGGGACCATCACGGGCGTGTTCGACAACGGCGAGAGCCGCGACCTCTATCGGCTCGGCCTTGCGGACTTCGCAGCACCCGACGGGCTGATCGAGCTCGGCAACGGGCTCTACCGCGACTCGACGGCGTCGGGTGCGGCGACCATCGGCACGCCCGGCTCGAGCGGCATGGGGACGGTCGTCGGCTCGGCGATCGAGCGCTCCAACGTCGACCTCGCGCAGGAGTTCGTCGACCTCATCTCCCTGCAGCGAAGCTTCCAGGCGAACTCGCGCGTCATCACCACCGCCGACGGACTGCTGAACGACCTGATCAACATCGTGCGCTGATCCCGCGACGCGGCCCTTGACGGATGGCGGCGGCTCGCACGAGCCGCCGCATCCGCTGCGGCGCAGCGCGGGCGCGTTCCATCCGCCGTCACCCGCGCGAGACCCGGGTCCATCGTGCCGCAACGCGCGCGCACGCGCCGCATCCGCTGCGGCGCGTGCGGTGTCGCGTTCGGAATTGCGGCAGCGGGGCTGTCAGGTTCCTGACCGGCCTCTTGTAGTCTCGACTGCGCAGCGCGCATGCGCTCCGACGCACGTCCGCGCCCGGCGCGGCTTCCGGCGTTCGACGCATCCGCCACCGGTCTCTCCCGTCGGCGGCACATCCATTGCTGTCGCTGACGCGCGCGCGCCGTTCCGTCTCGCTGACCGACGACGCGCACCAGGGGGAGGTGCGATGTCGACCGCTGCAACCAACGTCGAAGGCGTGGCCGGAGCCGCCGAAGGCGAGAAGAAGAAGGGCGGCAAGCTGCCGCTGATCATCGGACTGGTGGCGCTGCTGCTCGGCGGCGGCGCGGGTGCTGCATGGTTCCTCAAGCTGCCGCCGTTCGCCGCCACGGCCGACGACGCGGAGCAGGCCGACGGCGAGCATGCCGCGGCGGCGGACGGTGAGCACGCGGCGCCCGCGGGCGAGCACGGCAAGGCCGCCGAGAAGGGCAAGGCCGCCGAGCACGGCAAGCCCGGCGAGAAGGGCAAGGGTGGTCACGGCGGCGCCGAAGTGGGCGGCGGCATGCGGCCGCTCGATCCGTTCCTCGCGAACCTCGCCGACGAGACCAGCTCGCGGTACCTGAAGATGTCGCTGCAGGTCGAGTTCGTCGACGCCGAGCCGCCGGCCGCGTTCGACGCCCGCCTGCCGCAGATCCGCGACGTCATCTTGACGCTGGTGACGAGCAAGACCTTCGCGGACATCCGCACCCCCGAGGGCAAAGAACGGCTGCGCGAGGACGTGATCGATCGCATCAATCACGTGCTGGCGCAGGACGCCGTCAAGTCGGTCTACTTCACCGAGTTCATCGTCCAGTAGGGGGTGCGCCGTGGCCGACGCACTCACCCGAGAAGAAATCGACGCCATGCTGCGCGGCATGGCCGACGGCGAGGTCGCGGTCGAGGCCGACGCGAGCCCGCGCGGCGAGGCGACGCCGGTCTCGCTGGTCCCCGATCGGGACGAGAATCCAGGCCGCCGATTCCCGGCCCTCGCCCTGATCCACGAGCGCTTCGTACGCGAGCTGAACAAGGTCCTGCTGCAGCTCTTCGAGGCCAACATCAACGTCGACCGCAAGGACACGTTCTCGATCGACTTCCTGACCGTCAAGAACCGGATCGCGCCCGGCACCGTCGCGTCGCTGTTCACGCTGGCGCCGTTCGGCGGCGAGGTGCTGCTGCTGCTGCCGCCGGCGCTGAGCTTCGAGATGGTCGACCGCCTGTTCGGCGGTCCGGGGCGCATCCCGCCCGACGTCGGCGAGCGTGAGCTGTCGCCGATCTCGCTGCGCACGGTGGAAGGCCTGGTGTCGCGCATGATGGAGGCCTTCGCCGCCGGCTTCTCGCCGCTGGTCGAGGTGCAGAGCACGCTCGTGCGCAGCGAGACCAACCCGATGCTGCTCGACCTCGCCGGCGCCAACGAGAGCGTGGTGGGCTTCGAGACCGACGTCGACCTCGGCGCCGGTACGCAACGCCTGACGATCGTGCTGCCGCAGACCGTCCTCGAGTCGGCGCGCGCGCGCTTCAACGAGAGCAAGGCGCTGATCCCGCGCATCGACCGCAACTGGCTCGGCGCGCTGCGCGGCGCGGTCGAGCTCACCGACGTCGTTCTGTCGGCCGACCTCGGCCGCCTCGAGTTGACCACACGGCAGGTGCTGTCGCTGCGTCCCGGCGACGTCCTGCACCTCTCGACGCGCGGCGAGGACGCGCTGCCGATCCGCGTCGAGGGAACACCACTGATGACGGGCGTCGCGGGCGTGAGCCGCGGCCGCAACGCCGTCCGGATTCTCGGCTTCGATGCCGCAGAGCTGCACCTGGGAGACTGATCGTGGCAGACGAGACCGCACAAGGCGCCCCCACCGAAGACGATCGCCGCAATCTCGACCTTCTGCTCGACGTGCCGCTGTCGGTCACCGTCGAGCTCGGGCGCATCCGCATGCCGGTGCGCCAGCTGCTGGCGCTGGGCTCCGGCGCCGTCATCGAGCTCGGCAAGCACGCCGGCGAGCCGCTCGACGTGCTGATCAACGGCAAGCCGGTGGCACGCGGCGAGGCCGTGATGGTGAACGAGCGCTTTGGCGTGCGGCTCACCGAGGTCGTGAGCCCGAACGAGCGCGTGGAGCGCCTGAAGTGATCGCCGAAGCCGCGAGCGACGGGACGTTCTCGGCCGTCGCCCTGGTCGCGCTGCTGGCGCTCGCCGTCGGGGCGCTCGCCTGGTGGCAGCGCTCGCGCGGGGTGCTCGGCGGCGGCGACGCGATCCGGCTGGTCGCGGTGCGCGGCATGGGCGGCAAGCGCCTGCTGGCGCTGGTCGAGGTCGAGCAGGAGCGCTTCCTGCTCGGGCTCACCGACGAGCGCATCGACTGCCTGGCACGCGTCGCGGCGCGCGACGAGGCGACACGCGTCGACGGTGTCGTGGCTGGTGAGGAGGGCCGCGCGTGGGCCAGGCAGAGCGCGTGAGCGCGGCGATCCAGCGTGGCGCGGTGCCGAGCACGCTCGGCGGCGGCGCTGTGGAGAGCGCGCGCGCACGGGAGGCCGGGTCGCGGCGCCGTCGCCGGCTCGCGCTGCTGCTGTTCGGCGTCGCGGCATTCGCGGTCGGCTTCGCCGTGGGCGCGCTGCCCGCGCTGGCGGCGAGCGGACCGAGCGTCGCGGTCGACCTCGGCAGCGACAGCGATCGCTGGGGGACCGGCATCCAGCTGGTGATCCTGTTCACCCTGCTGTCGTTCGCGCCGGCGATGCTGATCGGCCTGTCCGCGTTCGTGCGCATCGTCATCGTGCTGGCGTTCGTCCGGCAAGCCGTCGGCACGCAGCAGATGCCGCCCAATCAGGTCATCCTCGCGCTCGCGCTCTTCCTGACCTTCTTCGTGATGATGCCGACCTTCCGCGAGATCAACCACGCGGCGGTCGAGCCCTACCTGGAAGAATCGATCGCGCCGTCCGAGGCGCTGCAGCGCGGCTTCGCGCCGCTCAGGACGTTCATGCTGCGCCAGACGCGCGAGAAGGATCTGGCGCTCTTCCTCGGCATCAACGGCGGCGAGCGGCCGGCGACCGCCGCCGACGTGCCCGCCGACGTCGTGATCCCGGCCTTCCTGATCTCGGAGCTGAAGAGCGCCTTCCAGATCAGCTTCATGGTCTACATCCCGTTCCTCGTCCTCGACATGGTGGTCGCGGCGATCCTGACCTCGATGGGCATGATCACGCTGCCGCCGGTGCTGATCTCGCTGCCCTTCAAGCTGATGATCTTCGTGCTCGTCGACGGCTGGAACCTGCTGGTCAGCGCGCTCGTCAAGAGCTTCCACTGAGGGTCCTTCGATGACGCAGGAGATGGTCCTCCAGCTCGGACGCAACGCGCTCGAGATCACGCTGATCCTCGCGGGACCGGTGCTGCTCTTCGGCCTGATCGCGGGGCTCGTGGTCGCGATCTTCCAGGCCCTCACGCAGATCAACGAGATGACCCTGATCTTCATCCCGAAGATCGGCGCGACCGTGCTCGCGATCGCGCTCTTCGGCCCGTGGATGCTGCAGAAGCTGATCAACTACACGACGGCGCTGTTCGAGGCGATTCCGGGGGTCACGCGGTGAACGGTCTCGTCGACCTGCTCGCGCCGGCGCGCCTGATCGTCTTCGTGCTGGTGCTCGCGCGCGTCGTCGGGCTCGCGCTGATCGCGCCCGTGCTGGGCTCGCGCATGGTCCTGCCGCGCCTGCGCGTGGCACTGGTGGTGTTCCTCGCGCTCGCGATGTTGCCGGCGACGGCCGGTGCCGCGGGCCCGGCGACGGCGAAGCTCGCGGACTCTCCGGTCGCCCTCACCGTCGCGCTGCTGGTCGAGACCGCGATCGGGCTGCTGCTCGGCGTGGTCGCGCAGTTCGTGTTCGGCGCGGTGCAGCTCGCGGGCGAGCTCGCCGGCATGCAGATGGGCTTCGGGATGGCGAGCCTCTTCGACCCGCAGACGTACGATCGCACGGTGGTGCTGGCGCAGTGGCAGACGACGCTGGCCCTGCTGCTGTTCTTGACGGTGGATGGCCACCACATGCTGGTGCAGGCGGTGGCGGAGAGCTTCCGCCGCGTGCCGCCCGGCACGCTCGGCATCGGCACCGCGGGCTTCGGCATGACGGTCGCCTTCGCGAGCGGCATCTTCCTGCTCGCGCTCAAGATCGCGGCGCCCGTCCTGATCCTGGTGCTGCTCACCAACGCCGGGCTCGGCGCGCTCGGCAAGCTCGTACCGCAGCTCAACGTCATGGTGGTCGGCTTCCCGGTCAACATCGCGGCGGGCTTCTTCATCCTCATCGCCGCGCAGCCGTTCACGATGCGGCTCCTCGAAGGCGCGTTCGCCGACCTCGGCCACAAGCTGGGCGCGGTGATCGACGTGCTGGTCTGACATGGCCGAGGATCTCGAGAACAAGACCGAAGAGCCGACTCCCAGGCGCCTCGAGAAGGCGCGGGAAGACGGCCAGATGGCGCGCTCGGTCGAGGTCACCTCGGCTGCCGTGCTGCTGACGGGCGTGTTCGCGATGAGCCAGTGGGCACCCGACACCGCGGTCGACCTGCGCGAGGCGATGCGGCGCGGCCTCGACCGCCTGAGCGCCAGCGACATGACGCCCGCCGTGGTCGGCAACGTGCTGTGGGCCGCGGGCGGCGCGATCGTCGCGGCCGCTCTGCCGGTGGTGCTCGCGATGTGCTTCGCCGGCACGCTCAGCAATCTCGTCCAGGTGGGCGTCGGCTTCTATCCGAAGCTGCTGCTGCCGAAGGGCTCGCGCATCTCGCCCGCGAACGGCATCCAGCGCATCTTCTCGCGCCGCGGCGCCGTCGACCTGCTGAAGAACGTCGCCAAGGTCGGCCTCGTGACCTGGGTCGCGTGGAAGGTCGTGCTGTCCACGCAGGGGCAGCTGCCGGCGATCGGCCTCGCCGGGCCGGCCGAGATCATGAGCACCGGCGGGCGCGAGCTGTCGCGCATGCTGACCTGGGTCGGGTCCACGCTCGCGGTGCTGGCCGGGCTCGACTACTGGTGGCAGCGCCGCAACCACCAGCAGTCGCTGCGCATGACCAAGCAGGAGGTCAAGGACGAGGCGCGGCAGTCCGAGGGTGACCCGAAGCTGCGCCAGCGCATGCGGCGCGCGTACCGCGATCTCAAGGGCAACCGCATGCTCAGCGAGGTCGCGACCGCCGACGTGGTCGTGACCAACCCGACGCACTACGCGGTCGCCCTGCGCTATCGCTCGGAGGAAGGCGGCGCGCCGCGGGTGGTCGCGAAGGGCGTCGACGAGGTCGCGCAGCGGATCAAGCAGGAGGCCCGCGCGCACGGCGTGCCGATCATGGAGCGCCGCGCGCTGGCGCGCGCTCTCTATCGCAGCGTCAAGCTCGGCAGCGAGATCCCGGCGACGCTGTACCGCGCCGTCGCCGAGGTGCTGGCCTACATCTACGGGCTGCAGCAGCAGCAGCGGGTGAGCTGAGATGGCGCCCGGAACGACGCAGCGGGTGAGCTGAGATGCCGACCGGAAAGCCGAGCTGGTTCCGCCGCATGCTGGCGGGCGGCGAGATCCTGCTGCCGATCGCGTTCGTGGTGGTGATCCTGCTGATGGTCATCCCGGTCCCGACGGCGGTGCTGGACCTGTTCCTCGCGCTCAACATCTCGCTGTCGCTGATGGTCCTGCTGCTCGCGATCTACACGCTGAAGCCGCTCGAGTTCTCGACGTTCCCGTCGGTGCTGCTGGTCTTGACGCTGTTCCGCCTGGCGCTGAACGTCGCCTCGACGCGCCTCATCCTCGGCAAGGGCGCCGAGGGTCCGGGTGCCGCGGGCCACGTGATCCAGGCGTTCGGCAACTTCGTGGTCGGCGGCAGCTACGTCGTCGGCACGGTCATCTTCCTGATCCTGGTCGTCATCAACTTCGTCGTCATCACCAAGGGCGCGGGCCGGATCGCCGAGGTCGCGGCGCGCTTCACCCTGGACGCCATGCCCGGCAAGCAGCTCGCGGTCGACGCGGAGCTGAACGCGGGTCTGCTGTCCGAGCGCGAGGCGCGCGAGCGCCGGCGCTCGATCGAGGCCGAGGCGGACTTCTACGGCGCCATGGACGGTGCGTCGAAGTTCGTCCGCGGCGATGCGATCGCGGGCCTCATGATCGCCGGCATCAACATCGTCGGCGGTCTCGTGATCGGCGTCCTGCAGGGCGGACTCGCCGTCAAGGACGCAGCACAGATCTACACCACGCTGACCATCGGTGACGGTCTGGTGTCGCAGATGCCGGCGCTGCTGATCTCGACCGCGGCCGGCATCATCGTCACCCGTGCCGCCTCGGGGACGGACCTCGGCAGCGAGGTGACGTCGCAGCTGCTGCTGAACCCGCGCGTCATGGCGACGGTATCGGTCATCCTGGTCGGCTTCGCGGTCCTGCCCGGCCTGCCGACGGTGCCGTTCCTCCTGCTGTCCGGCATGATCGGCGGGGTCGCGTGGGTGATGCGCGGCAGCGCCGACGCGGACGCCGCGAAGAAGGCCGCCGGCGCGGGCGGTGGCGACGCGGGCAAGGCCGCCGACGGCGCCGACGCACCGGCCAAGGCGGCGCTGCCGTCGCCGCTCGACGTGCTCGAGCTGGAGGTCGGCTACGAGCTGGTGCCGCTGGTCGACGGCAAGCAGGGCGGCGAGCTGATCGAGCGGATTCGTGCGCTGCGGACGCAGCTCGGCCAGGAGCTCGGCATCGCCATCCCGCCGGTGCACATCCGCGACAATCTGCAGCTCAAGCCCGGCGAGTACGCGGTGCTCTTGAAGGGCGTCGAGATCGCACGCGCCGAGACGCGCGTCGGCTACGTGCTGGCGATCAATCCGGGTGCGGCCGATCCGAGCTTCCCCGGCATCCCGTGCAAAGAGCCGGCGTTCGGTCTCGAGGCGCTGTGGGTGCCGTCGGTCGACCGCGAGCGTGCGCAGATCTCGGGCTACACCGTGGTGGACGTCGCGACCGTCGTGGTCACGCACTTGACGGAGCTGATCCGCCGCCATGCCGCCGACCTGCTCGGCCGTCAGGACGTGCAGGTGCTGCTCGACGCGCTCGCGAAGACGCATCCGAAGCCGGTCGAGGAGCTCGTGCCGCAGCTCTTGACGGTCGGCGGCGTGCAGAAGGTCCTGCAGAACCTGCTGCGCGAGAGCGTGAGCGTGCGTGACCTGCTGACCATCGTCGAGGCGCTGGCCGATCACGCGCCCAATACCAAGGACCCGCAGGCGCTCACCGAGCAGGTCCGCCAGGCGCTGTCGCGCTCGATCGTGCAACGGTACATCGGCCCGGATCGCGTCCTGCACGTCATGACGCTCGCGCCGACGCTCGAGCGTGCGATCGGCGAAGCGGTGCATCGCGGCGAGGAGGGCGCGACGCTGGCGCTCGAGCCCGCGCTCGCACAACGCCTGCTGGCGAAGCTCGCCGAGGTCGCGGAGCCGTTCGCGCTCCAGGGTCGTCAGCCGGTGCTCCTGTGCTCGACCGGCATCCGCGGTCACCTGCGGCGCTTCCTCGAGCGCTTCCTGCCGAGCCTGGTGCTGCTCGCGCCGGCGGAGATCCCGACCACCGTCCGTCTGCAGTCGCTCGGCGTCGTGCGGATCGACGAGGAGCAGCTCGCGGCCGAGCCGAGCCCGGCCGTGTTCACCGTACCGCGCCGCGGGGCACAAGCCGCTGCGGCTGGAGGAGCCCTCTGATGCGCATCCGACAGTTCACCGCGTCCACCACCGGCGAGGCGCTGCGCGCCGTGCGCGAGGAGCTCGGTGAGGATGCCCTGGTGCTGTCCACCCGGCACGAGCCGGCCGGCATGGTCGTCATCACCGCGGCCGTGGACGTGGCCGACGGCGACGAGGCGGATCTGCGCGACCGTGCGAGCGATCCTGCGGCGCCCGTGCCCGACGAACGCGGCGGCACGACGGTCGCGATTCCCGCGGGTGCGGCGGCGCAAACCGTGATGGGCTCGACGACGGACAGCACCGCG
>JAIEPK010000023.1 GCA_019749875.1 Candidatus Binatia bacterium
CGGCGAGCGCGCTCGCTCGCGCCGGAACGGACGCGGTCGCGGCGTCCGGGACCGAAGATGCGCACGACCTCGCCCGCCTCGGCATCGCGCTCAACTTCGCGCCCGTGGTGGACGTCGAGCAGGTCGCAAACCGGCAGCTCGCCGAGCGTACCTTCGGGCGGAACCCCGACGACGTCACGCGGCTCGCCGGTGCCTACCTCGAGGCGCTGCAGCGCGACGGTCGGGTCGCGGGTGTCGTCAAGCACTTTCCGGGGCTCGGCGGGGTCGGCGCGGACCCGCACGACGAGGTGCCGCGGCTGCAGGCGACCCGCGAGCGGCTCGCGGCCATCGACTGGATGCCGTTCCGGTCGCTGATCGCGCGTGGCGACGTCCACGCGGTGATGGTCACGCACGTCTTCGTCGAAGCGATCGACGCCGAGCGGCCGGCGTCGCTGTCGGCCGCGGTCATCGAGGGCGTGCTGCGGCGTCAGCTCGGCTTCGCTGGCGTGATCGTCGCGGACGCGCTGACGATGAAGGGCGTCGCGCGCGACGCACCGCTCGGCGACGTGGCACTCGCGTCACTGCGCGCAGGCGCGGATCTGCTGCTGGGGCCGGCGTCGCCGGACGACGTCGCGATGGTCCTCGATCGCCTCGAGCGCGCCGTGCACGACGACGCGCTTTCGGCCGAGCGCGTCGACGCATCGGTCCGCCGGGTGCTGGCGCTCAAGCACCGGCTCGGGCTGCTGGCGGACGGGCGGCGTGATCGCTGATCGGCGCTCCCTGCCACACCGTCGCCGCGGGGGCCGTTCAGCGGACGGCCCCTCGCTCACCGGCGGCCGTCACGCCGTACCCGCGGAGCGGCGCCCGGCGTGCAGCCACGTCGCCGATCAGCGGCGCTTGTCGCGCTGCGCCTTCGCCAGCAGGTCGCCGAACGTCGACAGGCTCGCCGCCTGCGTGCTGCGCCCGTGACGCTCCACCTCGGCGCGCTCCTCGCGCACGATCGCCCGCTGGCGCGACAGCCGGATGCGGCGCCCGCCCTGCTCGACCGAGATCACCTCGGCGCTGATCTCCGTGCCCGGCGGAAACTCCTTCGCATGGTCCGTCCCGCGCGGCGTGCCCATCTCGCTGTTCGGGATGAGGCCCGCCTGACCGGGACCGAGGCGCAGCGTCACGCCGAACGGCTGGATGCTCTCGACCTTGCCGGTCACGACGTTGCCGACCGCGACCTGGGTACCCTCGACCACGTCGCCCGCGGCGAGGCCCTTGGGTGCGAGCGACAGCGAGATGCGCCGCTTCTTGGGATCGATCTCGAGCACGATCACGGCGACTTCGGCGTGGCTCTTTGCCGCTTCCTTCATCTTCGACAGCGCGCCGTGCGGCAGCTCGCTCACGTGCACGAGGCCGTCGATGCCCGGCAGCAGCTCGACGAAGACGCCGAAGTCGGTCACCCGCGCGATGCGCCCGTCGACCACCTGTCGCGGCCTCAGCTGGTCGGCGACCGTCGCCCAGGGGTCGCCTTCGAGCTCCTTCATGCTGAGCGCGATCTTGCCGGTCTTGCCGTCGACCTTCAGAACCTTGACGGAGACCGCCTGGCCCGGCTGCACGAAGTCCGCGGGGCGATCGATGCGCTTGTGCGACAGCTCGGAGACGTGGACCAGCCCGCTCACGCCGCCGAGATCGACGAAGGCCCCGAAGTCGGTCACCGACGCGACGTGGCCCGGCAGAACGGCACCCGGAACGATCTTCGCGCGGGTCTCCTCGGCACGGACGCGCGCCTCGGCCTCGAGCAGCTTGCGGCGCGAGACGACGATGCGCCGGCCGTCCTCGCTGAGCTCGGTGACGCGGAAATCGTACACCTGGTTCAGGTACGCCGACTGGTCCTCGATGCGGTGCGCCTCCATCTGCGACAGCGGGCAGAAGGCGCGCAGCCCCGCGACCGTCACCTCGAAGCCGCCCTTGATGACTCCGGCGACCTTGCCCTGCACCGGAATGCCGCTCTCGGCCGCGGCACGCAGCGATTCGCGCGCGTGCGCCCCGGCGAGCAGCTTGCGCGACAGGCGCAGCTCGCGCTGCACGTCGACGACCGTCGCCTCGACCGTGTCGCCGACCTTGACCGTCAGCTCGCCCGCGTCGTCCAGCAGCTCGCTCTTCGCGATGTGCCCTTCGCCCTTGCCGCTGACGTCGACGAAGACGTCGTCGTTGCCGATCTGGAGCACCTGCCCCGAGACCACCTGCCCGACTTCGAACGCCTGCGGCGTGCCCTGCTGCTCGAGCAGCTCGGCGAAGCTGGGTCCGCTGTCCTCGCCGCCCCCCTCCGCCATGACGTCAGGCGGACTCGGCCAGGGCGTAGCCCTGGGCCGACGGTGCGGGCGCGCCGAGCTTCCAGATGCGCTCGCCGAACTTGCCCTCGAGGCCGCGCGTCACGTTGCGCGTGTCGACCACGAGCCGCGAGTTGGCGACGATGTGCGGGATGTCGAAGCACGAATGATCGGTCAGCACGACGACGCAGTCGGCGAGGCGGAGCGTGTCGTCGTTGAGCGGCACGCTCGCCATGGAGCCGTGCTCCATCGTCATCTCCGGCACGTAGGGGTCGTGATAGGTCACGCGGCCGCCGCGGTCCTCGAGCAGCTTGATGACGCTCAGTGCGGGCGACTCGCGCATGTCGCTCACGTCGCGCTTGTAGGCGACGCCGAGCGCCACGATGCGCGATCCCTTCACCGGCTTGCCCTGGTGGTTCAGGCCGGCGGTGACCTTCTCGACCACCAGCTCCGGCATGCGCTGGTTCACCTCGGCCGCGAGACCGATGAAGCGCGCGGTGAAGTCGTGCGCCTTGAGCTTCCACGCCAGGTAGTGCGGGTCGATCGGGATGCAGTGCCCGCCGAGACCCGGGCCCGGGTAGAACGGCAGGAAGCCGAACGGCTTGGTGGCCGCCGCGTCGATGACCTCGTAGGCGTCGATGCCGAGCACGTCGCACATCGACGCGAGCTCGTTGACCAGCGCGATGTTCACGCTGCGGAAGGTGTTCTCGAGCAGCTTGACCATCTCCGCGGTGCGCGCCGACGAGACCGGGACGACGCGCTCGATGAACTGCGAGTAGAGCAGCACGGCGAGCTCGGTGCAGCGCGGCGTGATACCGCCCACGACCTTCGGCGTGTTGCGCGTGCCGTGCGTGCGATTGCCCGGATCGATGCGCTCGGGCGAGAACGCGAGGAAGAAGTCGCGGCCGACGCGTAGCTCGCCCGACTCGAGCTCGGCACGGATCAGCTCGTCGGTCGTGCCGGGATAGGTCGTGCTCTCGAGCACGATCAGCTGCCCGCGGTGCAGGTGCTGCTTGATGCCCTTGACGGCGTCGAGGATGTAGCTGACGTCGGGGTCCTTGGTCTTCGACAGCGGGGTCGGCACGCAGATGCTGACCGCGTCGCAGGTCGCGAGCACGCTGGGGTCGGTCGTCGCGTCGAACTTGCCCGAGCTGACGATCTTGTCGAGCACCGGC
Organism: Candidatus Binatia bacterium; assembly: GCA_019749875.1. Classification (GTDB taxonomy): domain Bacteria; phylum Desulfobacterota; class Binatia; order UBA12015; family UBA12015; genus VGTK01. The sequence goes on from JAIEPK010000023.1 coordinate 3,473, forward strand.
GTCGGCACGTCGCCGATGTACGACCGCTTCGCCTTGATCTCGGTGATCTTGCGGGGGTCGGCGTCGATGCCGACGACCGAGAACCCGGCTTCCGCCATCTCCACGCACAACGGCAGGCCGACGTAGCCCAGGCCGATGACGCCGAGACGCGCCTGTCGCGACGCGAGCTTCTCACCCAACTGCATGACGACCTCCAGACGAACGAAATGATGCGATCACGTCAGCGTACGCGGCAAGCCTAGTGCACCAGCTTGCCGATGCGCGACCACCGTACCCAGGTGTCATCACCGTCCCATGACCAATAGATGATGAACGCCTTACCCTTGATGTCTTCATACGGCACGAAGCCCCAGAAACGTGAGTCGAAGCTGTGGTCCCGGTTGTCGCCCATGACGAACACGTGGCCTTCCGGAACCGTCACCGGACCGAAGTTGTCGCGCGGCCCCGGCTCGGCCGGCTCGGAGTACCGCGCATACGGCTCCTCGCCCACCGGCTGTCCGTTGCGGAACAGCTTCTTGTTGCGGATCTCGATCTCGTCGCCGGGGATGCCGATCACCCTCTTGATGAAGTCCTTCTCTCGATCTTCCGGGTAGACGAACACGACGATGTCGCCGCGCTCGGGGTGGAAGTAGCTGAACAAACGTGTGCCATAGACGGGGATGCGAAGGCCATACAGAAGTTTGTTCACCAGCAGGTGATCGCCGATCTGGAGCGTCTCGAGCATCGATCCGGACGGGATTTTGAACGCCTGCACGAAAAACGTGCGAATGAACAAGGCGAGCGCGAGGGCGACCACCAGCGCCTCGGCATACTCCCGGACCGTGGACTTGACCTTCACCGCCGGCCGGACCTCCTCGGCGCCGCCGGGCTTCACCCCCTCCGTCCGCGGCGTGCTCACTGCTCCACCTTGAGGGCGGCGAGGAACGCTTCCTGCGGGATCTCGACGCGACCCACCTGCTTCATGCGCTTCTTGCCTTCCTTCTGCGCCTCGAGGAGCTTGCGCTTGCGCGAGATGTCGCCGCCGTAGCACTTCGCGGTGACGTTCTTGCGGACGGCCTTGATGGTCTCGCGCGCGATGACCTTGGTGCCGATCGACGCCTGGATCACGATCTCGAACATCTGCCGCGGGATCAGCTCGCGCATCTTGGACGCCAGGTCGCGGCCGCGCATGTACGCGCGCTCGCGGTGCACGATCATCGACAGCGCGTCGACCACGTCGCCGTTGATGCGGATGTCGAGCTTGACGAGGTCGCTCGGCACGAAGTCCTCGAGCTCGTAGTCGAGCGACGCGTAGCCCTTCGAGATCGACTTCAGCCGGTCGTAGAAGTCGATGACGATCTCGTTCAGCGGCAGCTCGTAGACCAGCATGACGCGATTCTCGCCGATGTACTTGATCTCGCGCTGCCGGCCGCGCTTGTCCTCGCACAGCTTGAGGATCGCGCCGAGGTACTCGGCCGGCAGGTGGATCGTCGCGCGGATGATCGGCTCCTCGATGCGCTCGACGGTCTGCACCGGGGGCAGCTTCGCCGGGCTGTCGACCATCAGCGTCGTGCCCGCGGTCGTGGTCACGCGGTAGGCGACGGTGGGCGCGGTGGTGATCAGCGCGAGCCCGAACTCGCGCTCGAGACGCTCGCGCACGATCTCCATGTGCAGCAGGCCGAGAAAGCCGCAGCGGAAGCCGAAGCCGAGCGCGATCGAGCTCTCGGGCTCGTAGGAGAACGACGAGTCGTTGAGCTTGAGCTTCTCGACCGCGGTGCGCAGTGCCTCGTATTGCCCGGTGTCCGCCGGATACAGGCCGCTGAACACCATGGGCTTCACCGCCTTGAAGCCCGGCAGCGGCGCGGCGGCGCGGCGCTGCGTGTGCGTGACGGTGTCGCCGATCTTCGCGTCGGCGATCTCCTTGATCGACGCCATCAGCACGCCGACCTCGCCGGGGCCGAGCTCGGCGACCTCGCGCGGACCTGGTGCCAGCACCGCGATGCGCGTGATCTCGTAGTCGCGCTCGGCCGCCATGAGCCGCACGCGCTCGCCCTTCTTCACGACACCGTTCATCACCCGCACCAGCACGACGGCGCCGTGGTAGGGGTCGAACCAGGAGTCGAAGATGAGCGCCTGCAGCGGTGCCGACGCGTCGCCCTTCGGCGGCGGGATGTCGGTGACGATGCGCTCGAGGATCTCGTCGATGCCGATGCCCTGCTTGGCGCTCGCCAGCACCGCGTTCGAGGCGTCGAGACCGATCACGTCCTCGATCTGCTGGCACACGCGCTCGGGCTCGGCCGCAGGAAGGTCGATCTTGTTCAGAACCGGGACGATCTCGAGGTTGTTGTCCAGTGCGAGGTAGACGTTCGCGAGCGTCTGCGCTTCGACCCCCTGCGCCGCGTCGACGACCAGGATCGCCCCTTCACAGGCGGCGAGGCTGCGCGAGACCTCGTACGAGAAGTCGACGTGGCCCGGGGTGTCGATCAGGTTCAGGACGTAGTCCTTGCCGTCCTTCGCACGATACGCGAGCCGGACCGCGCGGGCCTTGATGGTGATGCCGCGCTCGCGCTCGAGCTCCATGTCGTCGAGCACCTGGTCCTGCATCTCCCGCGACGTCAGCAGGCCGGTCCGCTCCAGCAGCCGGTCTGCCAGGGTGGATTTGCCGTGGTCGATGTGGGCGATGATGGAGAAGTTGCGGATGCGGGCGCTGTCCATCGGAAAAGCTCAGTCGTAGCAGACCCGCGACCGCGTGCCCACGGGGATTCGGGTCACTTTGCCGTCGTGCATCGGCCACCCGCGCGGCGGGGTGCCGCGAGGTCTCAGGCGCCCCGGGCGACCTTCTCCCGGAAGAAACCGACCGTACGCGCGATGCCGTCGCCGAGGGCCACCTCGGGACGCCAGTCGATGACCTTTCCGGCGAGGGCCGGGGAGATGACGCTGCGCCGCTGCTCGCCTGGCTTGGTCGGGCCGTGCTGCTCGGGGGCGTCGACGCCGCACGCGGTGCGGATGTGGCCGAAGAGCTGGTTCACGTCGGTCTCGATGCCGGTGCCGAAGTTCATCGGGCCCACGTAGGCGTGCGTCGCGAGCGCGACGTTCGCGCGCACCAGGTCGCCGACGAACACGTAGTCGCGCGTCTGCTTGCCGTCGCCGTTGATCGTCGGCTGCTCGCCGCGCAGCAGCTTCAAGGTGAAGATCGCGACCACCCCGGCCTCGCCGTGCGGGTCCTGGCGCGGCCCGTAGACGTTCGCGTAGCGCATCGCGACGTACTCGAGGCCGTACATCGAGCGGTAGCAGCCGAGGTACAGCTCGCTCGCGCGCTTGCTGACGCCGTACGGGCTCACCGGCTCGAGCTTGTGCGTCTCCGGCGCCGGGAACTCGTCCTGCTCGCCGTAGGCGGCCCCGCCGGACGACGCGAACAGCACCCGGCGCGTGCCGGCGACGCGCGCGCCCTCGAGCAAGTTCAGGAGGCCCATGATGTTCACGTCGGCGTCGAAGCCCGGATCGGCGACCGAGCGCCGCACGTCCATCTGCGCCGCGTGATGGTTCAGCAGCTCGGGCTTCTCGTCGCCGAAGACCTCGCGGATCTTCGGATCGCGGATGTCCATCTGCACGAAGCGCGCGCGCTCGGGGACCTGATGCCGCTTGCCGCTCGACAGGTCGTCGACCACCACGACGTCGTGCCCTGCCGCGACGTAGGCGTCGGCGACGTGCGATCCGATGAACCCGGCTCCGCCGGTGACGAGAATCTTCATGGCTTGATCGGCTTCCCTGCCTTTGTCCGTGGTCCGTGGCTCGCGCCGGGGATCAGCCCTCGGCGGCGAAGCGCCGGCGGAAGTAGTCGATGGTGCGACCGATGCCCTCCTCGACCGACACCTGGGGCTCCCAGCCGAGCACGGTGCGTGCTCGCGTGATGTCGGGGCGGCGCACCTGCGGATCGTCCTTGGTGCGCTCGTCGGTCGGCGTGACGAACACGATCTCCGACTTGGTCGCGGTCAGCTTCTGCACGATCTGCGCGAAGCCGAGGATGCTCATCTCGAGCGGATTGCCCAGGTTCACCGGCTCGTGCTCGGAGGAGTGCATCAACTTGACGATGCCGTCGACCAGATCGGACACGAAGCAGAAGCTGCGCGTGCGCGAGCCGTCGTCGTAGACCGTCATGGGCTGCTCGCGCAGCGCCTGGCCGATGAAGTTGGTGACCACCCGCCCGTCCTCGGGACGCATGCGCGGGCCGTAGGTGTTGAAGATGCGAAAGATGCGCGTATCGAGCCCGTGATACCGGTGGTAGGCCATCGTGATCGCCTCGGCGAAGCGCTTCGACTCGTCGTAGACGCCGCGCGGTCCGACCGGATTCACGTTGCCCCAGTAGGATTCTGGCTGCGGGTGCACGAGCGGATCGCCGTAGACCTCCGACGTCGACGCCAGCATGAAGCGAGCGTTCTTCGCGCGCGCGAGGCCGAGCGCCTTGTGCGTTCCGAGCGCGCCGACCTTGAGCGTCGGGATCGGCTTCTTGAGATAGTCGACCGGGCTCGGCAGCGACGCCAGGTGCAGCACCACGTCGAGCTTGCCCTCGATGTACATGTACTCGGTGACGTCGTGCTTGATGAACTGGAAGCGCTCGTGGCCGGCCAGGTGCTCGATGTTGCGTGTGTGACCGGTGGCGAGGTTGTCGATCGCGATCACCGAATGCCCTTCGGACAGCAGGCGATCGGCGAGGTGGGAGCCGATGAAGCCGGCCCCACCGGTGATCAGGATTCTCATCACGCGCCCTTCGGCCCGCGCACCGAGCGCCGGCCCATCGAGTGGTAGGTGAAGCCCAGCGCTTCCATCTGCTGCGGCTCGTAGACGTTGCGTCCGTCGAAGATCACCGGGCTCTTCATCAGCTTCTTCATGCGCTCGAAGTCGGGCCGGCGGAACTCGTTCCACTCGGTGACGATCACCAGCGCATCGGCGCCCTCCAGAGCGTCGTAGTTGACCTTGTGGTAGCTGACGCGGTCGCCGAAGAACTTCCTCGCCTCGTGCATCGCCTCGGGATCGTGCGTCGAGATCTTCGCGCCGCTCGCGAGGAGACGCTCGATGAGCACCACCGACGGCGCCTCGCGCATGTCGTCGGTGCGCGGCTTGAAGGCCAGGCCCCAGATCGCGACGTGCTTGCCGGTGACGTCGCCGCCGAAGTGCTCGAGCACGCGGCCAACCATGAGACGCTTCTGCCGCTCGTTCACCTCGTCGACAGCGCGCAGCAGCGTGAAGTCGAGCTGGTGGTCCTGCGCGGTGGACATGATCGCGTGCACGTCCTTCGGAAAGCAGCTGCCGCCGTAGCCGAGCCCCGGGAACAGGAAGTGCGGGCCGATGCGCCGGTCCGTGCCGATGCCGCGCCGCACGGCGTTGATGTCGGCGCCGACGCGCTCGCACAGGTTCGCGATCTCGTTGATGAACGAGATCTTGGTCGCGAGCAGCGAGTTGGCCGCGTACTTGGTCATCTCCGCCGACCGGTTGTCCATGGTCAGGATCGGGTTCTCGGTGCGGACGAAGGGTCCGTAGACCTCCTTCATCTTCTCGATCGCGGCGTCGTCGTCGCCGCCGAGGACCACGCGATCGGGCTTCATGAAGTCCTCGATCGCGGCGCCCTCCTTCATGAACTCCGGATTCGAGACCACCGGGATCTTGTGCTTGCTGTGCTCGCGCAGCACGCGGCGGACGCGGTCCGCGGTGCCGATCGGGACCGTGCTCTTGATCGCCACGACCTTCGGCCCGTTGGCCGCCTTGCCGATCGCCTCGGCGACGGCCATCACGGCGGTCAGATCCGCTGCCCCGGAGTGGTCCATGGGCGTGCCGACGGCGATCACGCAGATCTCGGCGGCCTTGACGGCCGCGTCGAGGTCGGTCGTGAACTGCAGGCGCTTCTCCTCGCTGTTGCGCCGCACCAGCTCCTCGAGGCCGGGCTCGTAGATCGGGATCTCGCAGCGCTGCAGCGCCTCGACCTTGGCCGGCACGACGTCGACACACGTGACGTCGTTGCCGCTCTCCGCAAAGCAGGTGCCCGCCACGAGTCCAACGTAGCCAGTTCCAACGACACAGATGTTCATGGGTGTTTCTCCGGTCTCAGTTTGACGAGGGGGCACGCGCCCCCTCGCCCTGTGCGGCGGAGCCGCGCAGGGTCCCACTCCCCGCGCTCGCTTCGCTCGGCCGCGCGGCAGGCGCGCGGAGGGTTCGAGTGGGCGGGCATGCTCTCTAGTACGCGTTCTTGTGGACGAAGCCTCGAACGAGCGTCAAGGCAAGGATCTTCAGGTCGAGGAGCAGCGACCAGTTCTCGATGTAGTACAGGTCGTACTGGATGCGCTGCTCGATGGAGGTGTTGCCGCGCCATCCGTTCACCTGCGCCCAGCCGGTGATCCCGGCGCGGACCATGTGGCGCAGCATGTAGCGCGGCACGTGACGGCGGAACTCCTCGATGAACACCGGCCGCTCGGGACGCGGCCCGACGAGGCTCATCTCGCCCTTCAGCACGTTCAGCAGCTGCGGCAGCTCGTCGAGCGACAGCCGGCGCAGCACGCCGCCGATCGGGGTGCGCCGCGGATCGTCGGCGACCGCCCAGACCGGTCCCGTCGCGGCCTCGGCGTCGGCCCGCATGGTGCGGAACTTCCAGACGCGGAAGACGCGCCCATCGAGCCCCATGCGCTCCTGGCTGAAGAGCACCGGTCCCTTCGAGGTCATCTTCACCAGCGCCGCGATGACCGCCATGAGCGGGGCCGCGACCAGCAGCGCGGTCGCGCCGAGAACGATGTCCATGGCGCGCTTCGCGACGCGGTTCCAGCCCACCAGCGGGGTCGCGCGCAGGCTGATCACCGGCAGGCCCTCGAACTCCTCGATGCCGCTCTTGAGGCTCACGAAGCGCTCGACGTCGGGCACGACCTTGATGTCGACCGCCGCCGAATCCAGCCGGGTGATCAGGCCGTCGAGCCGAGGCATCGACTCGAACGGCAGCGCCAGCACGACCTGATCGACGCCACCGCGTGCGACCACGTCGGCGACCTCCTCCCAGAGTCCGCACACCGGAACGGCACCGACCATGGCCCCCACCCTGCTCGCGTCATCGGTCAGGAATCCCTCGACCTTGAGACCCAGCTCCGGGTGGCGCAGCATGCCGTCCGCGACGGCACGCGCCAGGTCACCGTCGCCCACGATCAGCACGTGGCGCAGGTTGAAGCCGCGCCGGCGCGCGGTGCGCAGGATCTCGCGCAGGGTCGCGCGCTCGACGATGATCCCGCCGGTGCCGAGCACGTAGAAGTAGAGCAGCATGAGGCGCGACAGCGAGTACGCCTTCTCGAAGAACACGAAGCTGACCGCGGTGAAGATCAGCATCGCGAGCGATGCCGCCCGTACGACGCGCCGGCGCTCGGAGCTGCCGGCCTGGCCACGCATCGGGTCGTAGAGTCCGCCAGCGCGGAACACGAGTCCCCAGATCGCGAAGATCACCGGCAGCAGGGTGAGATAGTTGACGACCGGCGGCGTGCCCTTGGTCACCGGGATCACCGGCAGCACGAAGCGCAGGACGTACGACAGCGCCCACGCGAGCGCGATCACCGCCAGGTCCGCCGCGACGAACACCCCGACGAAGAACTGGCTCCGCTCCTTCAGCATGGGCGGGTTTCCCCCACTGGGCACCTGCCCCCTCGTGCAGCCTGCTCCCCCCCCTCCGCGCGCCCAGC
>JAIEPK010000300.1 GCA_019749875.1 Candidatus Binatia bacterium
CACCGAGCCGTTCGCGCAGCTCGCGGCCGCGCTCCGCGGCGCGCTCGGGCAGGCGCTCGCGCGTCAGCACGTCCAGGCTCGCGAGCGCCGCCGCGCAGCACACCGGGTTGCCGCCGAAGGTCGTGACGTGGCCCAGCGGTGGATCGTGCGACAGCACCGCCATCAGCTCGCGCGAGGCGACGAACGCACCGAGCGGCAGCCCGCCGCCGAGCGACTTCGCGAGCACGAGCACGTCGGGAGCCGCCCCCGGCCAGTGCTCGAAGGCGAACCAGCGTCCCGTGCGGCCGAATCCGGTCACGACCTCGTCGAGCACCAGCAGCGCACCGACCTCGCGGCAGCGCGCTGCCAGCCGCGGCAGGAAGTCCGCGCGCGGTACCCGCACGCCGGCCTCGGCCTGGACCGGCTCTGCGAACACGGCGGCGACGCTCGCGTCGATCCGCGCGAGGCTCGCGTCGTCGTCCCACGGCACGTGTTCGATGCCGGCGACCAGCGGCCGGAACGGCTCGCGGTAGAACGGGTTGCCGCCGAGTGCCAGCGCGCCGGTCGTGTCGCCGTGGAACGCGCCCGCGAAGGCCAGAACGCGCTCGCGGCGCGTGGCTTTGCGAACGAGCTTCAGCGCGCCCTCGATCGCCTCGGCGCCGCTGTTGGTGAAGTAGGTCACCTGGAGCGAGGGCGGCAGCAGGCCCGCGAGCCGCGTCGCGAGACGCACCTGCGGCTCGAGCACGTCCTCGCCGTACACCATCACGTGCGTGTAGCGCTGTGCTTGACGGAAGACCGCGCGCGCGACGTCCGGATGGGCGTGCCCGATGGACGCGACGCCGATCCCGGCGAGCAGATCGACGTACGAGCGGCCGTCGTTGGTGAAGATGCGCGCGCCGCTCGCGCGACGGACGTCGAGCGCGCGCGGCGCGTCGGACGTCTGTGCGACGTGACGCAGGAACATGGCCGTCGCGTCGCCGGCGGCGAGCAGGTCGTGGGCAGCCGCGCTCGCCGTGCCGTCGGCGCGCGCACGGTCGTCGTCGCCGTGACCGACGTCCTCGTCGTGGTGCACCTCGCTGGTGCTCCAGTCGAGCCAGCCACTCAGCGGTGTGCGACCGCCGGAACGCCATTCGGCAGGTGGATCCTGCATCGCGCCGAGCCGGCACAGGCGCGCGGCGCCGGACGCTCGGCACGCGGCCGCGATCTCCGCCGCGATCTCGGGCGATGCCTCGATGCCGACGCACTCGAGCGCGCCGCGCAGCGGCATCAACGCCGTGCGCAGGCCATCGGCTCCGGTGAACGGGTGCAGCCGCACGAAGCGGTCGAGCGGCGTCGCACGGAGCTGCGCGCTGCGCTCGACCACCACCGCCCAGGGCTCGTGCGCACCACCGTGCAACGCCGCCGTCGTACCCGCCAGAATCTCCGCCTCGACGGTGTCGACGGCGCGACGGAACGCCGTGCCGGCATCGAGCGGGAGCCGTCGTCGCGGCCACTCGCTCTCGAGCGCGGCCAGCTCGCGCGCGAGCGCTTCGCCGAGCGCACCCAGATCCAGCCGATCGTCGACCAGCACGAGCTGCGGTGACAGGCAGCCGCGCTGATCGAGGAACGCCACTTCGCGGGCGAGCGTGCGCGCCGGGCCGTTGGGAAAGTCCGCGAGTCGCTCGCCGGCCAGCACGGCGACGCTGGCGCGTGGTCCGTACGCGACGACGCGCTCGCCGGCGCGCGCGCGCACCGCGGCGATCGTCTCGGCGCTGCCGTAGGTCACGATGCGGCTTGCTGCCGCGAACAGCGGATCCTCGATCGCCGCGGTGCCGCCGGGCCAGCTGTGCGCGGCGATGGACTCGCCGAGCGCCGGGTCCACCTCGGCGATCGAGCGCGCGAGCAGCGGGGCGAAGGACGGCTCGCCGCGCGACGATTTGACGACGATCGCGGCGCGCAGCGCGAGCGCCGTGAACACCGGCGCGACGGCCAGACCGGGCGTGTTCTGCGCCAGCACGGCCAGCACCAGCTCCGGGGCCGTGGCGATGCGGCCTCCGGCGGGGCGCCGCACGGCGGACGCACCGGGGAGCTCCAGCTCCGCACCGGCCAGCGCACGCTTGAGCAAGTCCAAAATTGCGGCCTCGTTCCACGCCGCGAACGTTCGTTGCAGCGACAGGTCGACCATGGACGGAGCGTAGCCGGTGCCCTGCGCGATCTCGTCGGCAGCGGCCCGGCGCCGCCGGTCGTCCTCGAGCCAGATCGTGGACACGCGTCCCAGCGCGCGTGCGACGTCGCCGGCATCGCGCGCGAGCAGCGCCTCGCGCGCGCGGCGCAGCCGCTCGAGCAGAGGTGCGATCGCCGATGGAGCCAGATCGCCGCGCGCGCTCGCGGCGGCATCGCGCGCAGTCGGCCTCACGCCGTCACCGCCAGAAGATCGGCGAGCGCGAGCGCGCAGCCGCGCGGCTCGGCGCCCGGCGCACGGCCGAGGAGCCGCAGCCGGCCGCACTCGACGATGCCCAGGTCCTCGGTCTGCACCGCCATGATCGAACCGGCGTTCGCCAAGTCGACGTGACAGAGGAGACCGGTCTCACCATCGGGCAGCGGTGCCAGCGTCGCAGGATCGACGGCCACGCTGCGCAGCCACGCGGGCGGTACCTTGCGCCGTGGCCGGCTTTCTCCGGCGAAGCGTGCGGCGAGGGTGTCGTCGTAGAACTGCGAGCACAGCTCGGTCATGCCGTACTCGTTCACGCAGTGGTAACCGGCGACGCCGAGCACGATCCAGCACGCGGCGAGGAAGCCCGCGTCGGACAGCGTGCGACCGCCCTTCGGTCCGCCGGTGTCGACCACGCGGGAATCCGCGGGCAGCTCGATCGTCCGCTTGGCGGCGAGGCAGTGGTCGAGCAGGGCCGTGAACACGACGCGCACGCCGATCAGGCAGAGCGGTCGGCCGTCGCGCGACAGCTCGGCGATGCGATCGGCCGCGCGCGGGGGATCGAAGCCGTCGGCGTCGACGAGGTACTCGCCGTCCCCGTCCGCGATCTCGAGCCGCAGCCACTCGACCATCTGTGTCAGCGACGAATCGGGCAACAGGTCCGGCGAGCCCAGCAACCCCACGATCCGCGGACGGACGCCGTCGGGCAGAACCATCCGCCGGAAGTGCGCCACGGCACCGCGACGGTACAGCTCGAGGCGCGGCACCAGGTGGCGACCGCGGCGCTCTCCGCCCTGTGTCGTGCCGCTGGTGCGGAAGACCTTCTCGGGCGGCGCGCAGGCGAGGTCGACCGTCTTGAAAGCAGTGGTGGGCAGAGCGGGCACGTCCTGCCAGCGCGTCACGCGCCCCGGGGACCGCCCGCGGCGATCGCAGAACGCGCGATACGGCGTGCTGGCCTCGTACTGGAAGGCGAACACGGCGCGTGCCAGCGCGTCGAATGGTGCGTCGTCGGCGAGCGCACCGAACGGCTCGGGGTCGCTCGCGATCCAATCGAGCACGCGCTGCGCGATGTCGTCGAAGGTCGGCACGGAAGCGGCCATTCTACTGGCGCCCGCGCCGCGTCGCATCCGAGAGTCAGCGCAGGTAGGGCAGGAAGTTCTTGAGCGCGTGCAGCAACGCTTCGAGGTCCGGGTACTCCTCGAGCTCGCGGTAGAGGAACGCGTACTGGCTTCGCGCGCGCTCCTGATCGTGATCGGCGAGCGCCACGCTGACCTCGGCCTGGAACTCCTTCAGCATGGGCTGCGTCTGCAGCTTGGTCTCCACCGGGATGTCGTCGGCGGTCGCGATCAGGAGCCGGATGCGCTCGATCAGACGGCCGATGATGTACTCGTCGCTGCGCTCGACCACCGCGGGCTCGCTTCAGACGCCGTCCGGCTTCTTCTGCTCGGCGAGCTGGCGCTTCCAGTCCAGGACCTTGGCCTTCGCCGCCTCTTCCTCGGCTTCCTTGATCAGGCCCTTGCGCTGGTAGAACGTCGACAGGCTGGTGTGCGCCAGGATGTCGTCCGGCACCAGCTCGCAGAGCCTCTGGCCGACGGTGATCGCGTCGTCGAGCTCCTCGAGCTCGGCGTGCGCCATCGCGAGCGCGTGCACGGCGTCGACGTAGTCGGGGTCGACTGCGATCGCCTCGCGGTAGCGCTCGATCGCCTCGCGGTACTTGCCTTCGAACGCGAGGTCGAGGCCCTGGTCGTACAGATCCTCCTTGGACGCCATGGCGCGGACGTTACGCAGGCGTTCCCGCGGAGGCAAGGGAGCGCGACCCGCGACGGCCGCGCTCCGGCACGCTCACTCGCCGGCCTTGGCCTTCAGTGCGGCGAGCTCCTTGTCGACGGCGTCCTTGCGGGTCTGGGTGACCTGCAGGACCTTCTGGCAATCCTCGCGCTCGTTCTTGATGCGGTTGATGTCCTGATCGAGCTTCGCGACGCGCTCGGCGAGTGCCGGCTGGCCCATGTCTCCCGCGCCCCACTTCTGGTAGCCGAGGAAGATCCCCGCACCGAAGAAGAGCAGCACGACGATCACGCGCTGGGTGTAGACCCAGGCTGCGTCCTTCACCTGATCCGCTGCGGACTTTTCTGCCATCTGACTTCTCCGGCCGGGGCCGCTGGCTGACGGACCGCACTCCGTGCGCGGTGGCCACGAGCCTCCGGCCAGTGGGCGTAATGGATTTCAGCCCAAATGCATAGAGCCATGCGGCGGGAAGATTGCCCTGGCCCGCCGGACGATGTCGCTCGGGAGTTTCGGATCGCTGCCGGTCGGCGCAGCCGAGGCGGACGTCATTCCGTCGAGCGCAGGTAGCGCGACAGCAGATGCGGCGCCTCGCGCAGCGCGCGATCCTTGCTTCGGAACACGCGCTCCGCGATCCATTCGCCGTGCGACCAGACGTCCAGCGACGAGTCGCCGCCGAGCGTCAGCTCGATGACGCGCTCGCCGAAGGGATTGCCGGTCGCGATCGCGCGCAACGACGACCCCGAGTCGACGATGACGCCGCGGCTCCCGCGCGGCAGTCGCAGCGATCGCTTCACGCGCTCGACGAAGTCCTTGCTCGTCCGTTGCTCGGTCATCGGCAGGTAGGCCCAGACGTCTTCGGCGGGATTCGTTTCCTTCAGGATGTGCAGGTTGGCGTCGGTGAGGCGGACCTTCGCGCGATCCTGATCGAAGTCGCGGCCGACGGTGAACAGCCGCCCGACGATCGGTGGCGTTTCGCGCTCGGCAGGCGGGGTCGGGCCGCGCCGCTTGGTCGACGTGTTGGCGTCGACCCACCAGCGATTCTCGACCATCGGCTGGGCGTCGGTGGGGCTCGCGCTGGCGGCGGGTTCCTGATCCCGCCCGTTCCGTCCGGCCGTCACCGCCATGCGCCCCGGGCTCCCGACGACTCAGGCGGAGCGCGACTTGCGGGCCGCGGCGCGCTTGGTTCGACCGCGGCCGTTGCGCTTCGCGGCGACGGCCGCTTCGCCGACCCGGTCGAAGCCGAACGGCGTGGCGACGGCCGGCGGCATGCGCAACGTGCGGGTGGCCGCGCTGCTGCCCAGCCCACGGACCATGCGCGTCGCGAACGTATCGGCCTTTCGCTCCGCGTCCGCCCAGAAGATGTAGTGCCCCATCTCGTGGTAGATCATGTTGATCCACCGGCGCTCGGAGTTGTACTTGCGGCCGCGCTTCCAGTTCTCCGGATGGACGAGGTGGATCTCCCCGTTCTCGTAGGTCCGGCCCGCGGTCTTGCCCCAGTCGAGATACTCGAACCAGGTGATGCGCGGCATCGACAGGCGGTAGTAGCGGCACATCTGGACCAGCGCCCGTCGGAACTCCAGCTCGCGATTCTCATGGAAGAACGACGACAGCAGACGGTCGATCTGCCGACGCTCGCGAACGGGTGGAAGGATCATGCGCATGGCGTGGGAACCCGGCTGGGAACGAACACGGGCGACGTTAGAGACGCCGGTTCCGCAAGTCAATTCACGATCTCTCAAGTTCCCACAAGTATCGATTTTCACAGGAGAAACGTGATTATTGCGGGCGAACGAAGGGCGAATCTGCGCCGCGATGGGCGGTCCTTCCCGTGCTCTCCGGCGCGATCCTCGCAACGACCCAGCCGCCGAACTCGGCGACCCGCTTGAGGCTCGCCGGCGCGGCGCCCGCGGTGTGGCCCGCGCTCGTCGCGGACCTCCGCTCGCGGAACGTGCGGTACTCGTCGCGCGGCAACACCAGGTAGTCCGCATCGACCGCCGTCGCCGTGCCCTGCGGCACCTGCTCGATGCGGCGGTTGCCGTAGTACGCGAGTCGTCGTGCGATCCGGGCGTCGGCCGCGACCCGTCGCTGCTCGTCGATCACGCGGCCGACGAAGCGTCCGGTCTCGCGGATCGCCCACCGCTCGAGCAGGCGGCTCTCGCTGACCGGTGGTGTGGCGCGCCACATGCCGAACGCGATGCCGAGCGCGATCGCGCAGGTGGGGAGCGTCACGAGGCGCCGCGTATGCTCGAGGCCGAGCAGGCCGATCGCCGCCGCGGCGGTCACGATCGCGACCAGCGCGCCGGCGGAGCTGCCCGTGCTCGCCGAGCTCACGGTCGCGAGCGCGAGCCACAGCCAGACCAGACGGAACGATTCGCTGCGCAGCCACGCGCTGCGCAGCGAACCGAGCCCGACCAGCACCACCGGCACCAGCGGCAGGAGCTGCGGCGCGATGGTGCGCGGCTGAACCAGCGTCGGGTCGAGATACGCGTAGTGTCCGTAGCCGGTGGGCAGCAGCGGCAGTCCCGCGTCCCGGCCGACCACGAGCCAGCCGACGACCAGCAGGATCGCAGCGATCGCGGCGCTGGTCCCGGCGATCACCCCGGCGCTTCGCCAGGTGAGGCCCTGCAGCACGCGCAGCCACGCGAGTGCCAGCACCGGCAGCCAGACCGCATCGAGCCCGGCCACCGCCAGGGCCACGCCGCACGCGACCCCCGCCGTCACCGCGGCGGCGCGCGTGCGGCCCATCTCGCGGATGGCGAGCAGCGCGATCGCCATGGCGAGGAGGAAGAAGGGCTCGCCACCGAGGCCGACGCCGAGCAGCTGACGCGTGCCTGGAAGTGCGAGCAGCAGCAGGGCCATTGCGATCCCGACCCGTGGCGCGAACAGCTGGCGGCCGAGCAAGGTGAACACGCCGATCGCGGCGGCACCGGCCAGCATGCCGGGCAGCCGCAGCTGCAGCTCGCGATTGCCGACCAGGCGCGGCGTCCCCGCGACCAGGGACAGCGTGGTCGACGTCCACGGCCCGTGCGTCTCGGTGCTCACCGCATCCGATCCCCGCCGCAGCCGCTGCAGATCGATCGCGAGCGCCGCCTCGCGCTCGTCGAGTGGACGTCGTGACGGCTCCATTCGCGCGAGCAGGAGAAGCGCGCAGAACGGCAGCACGAGCGCCGCGAGCGACACGCGAACCCGGTGCCGCTGGTGCATCGGGCGAACCGGACGAAGTCTGTACCGCACGGGGTTCGGCCGTCTCTCGCCGCGCTACCAGCCCTGCACGAAACGGTCGGCGAGCAGGGCCTTCTGCACCTGCCGCGTCGATGCCGTGCGGGGGAGCTCGATGACGAAACGGACGTGGCGCGGCTTCTTGTAGCCGGCGAGCCGTTCCCGCACGTGCGCGACGACGTCGTCCTCGGTGAGTCTCGCGCCGGCGCGCGGGACCACCACGGCGAGCACGCTCTCGCCCCAGTCGGCGTCGGGCACGCCGACCACCGCACATTCCGTCACGTCGGGATGCGTGAGCAGCGTCTGCTCGATCTCCGCGGGGAAGACGTTCTCCCCGCCGGTCTTGATCATCTCCTTGGAGCGCCCGACGATGTGCAGGAATCCTTCGCCGTCCCAGAGCGCGAGGTCGCCGGTGTGCAGCCATCCGCCCGCGAACGCGTCTGCGGTCGCCTCGGGCATGCGCCAGTAGCCGAGCATGTTGAAGTCGCTGCGCACGACGATCTCGCCGGGCGTGTCGACGGCGACGTCCTCGCCGCGTGCATCGACGATGCGCACGTCGACGTCGTTCACCGGCTGTCCGACGGAGCCCGGCTTGCGCCACAGGTCGCGCGCGCGCAGGCACGACACCGGCCCCGCCTCGGTCTGGCCGTACATCACGACCATCGCTTCGACGCCGAAGGCGCGCGTGATGCGCTCGATCTGCTCGCGCGGCATGTACGCCGTCCCGCCGCCGAGCAGCCGCAGCGACGACAGGTCGAACGTCGCGAACTCGGGCAGCGCGAGCATCGCGTTGTAGACCGTGGGCACGGCGTAGAGATACGCGACGCGCTCGCGCTGCACCGCTGCGAGCATGGCGCGCGGGTCAGCGCGCCGCATGATGACCACCGTGCCGCCGATCGACCAGTAGCCGAGCGGCGTCGCCCAGCCGCCCATGTGGAACATCGGGAACATGCTGAGGCCGACGTCGTCGTCGGTGAGACCGTTCATCGACTGCGTCAAGCCGGCTTGAAGGAAGTACGCGCGCTGCGACAGCAGCGCGCCCTTCGCGGCCCCCGTGGTGCCGCTGGTGAACAGCATGACGTGCGCATCGCGCTCGTCCGGCGGATCGTCGGGCTCCGGCTCGGACGCGTCGGCCGCGGCGAGGAGCGGCGCGAGCGCCGCGACGCCCGCGCTCGTTGCGGCGCCGATCGTCGCCTCCGTACCGCGATCGACGACGAACACGTCCGAGAGATGCGGCAGGGCGCCGTCGCGGCGCAGCGACTGCACCTCGTCGACGAACTCGGGGCCGACCAGCGCGACCCGCGCCTCCGCGAAGTCGATCGCGTAGCGGATCTCGTCGCGCTTGTAGCGCGTGTTCACCGGCACGACGATCGCACCCAGCTTGCAGCACGCGAAGTACGTCCAGGGGTACTCGACGCAGTTGTGCGCCAGGATCGCGACCCGATCGCCGCGGCGAACGCCATGCCGCCGCAGTACGTGCGCGAGGCGGTTGGTGCCCTCGTTCAGCGCACGGTACGTCACGCGCTCGGTGCGTCCGTCCGCGTGGTCCACCACGTACGCGAGCCGGTCGCCCCGATACAGGGCATGACGCCGGGCGATGTCGCCGAGGAGGAGCACGGGATGTTGTGACCGAGTGGTCCCGGCAATTGCAAGCGTCCTCCGGAGCGTGTTAGCCGACGCGAAGTTTTTCGTTCAACCGCACACGCATTCGGGAAGGATCTCATGCTGCTCCAAGGAAAGGTCGCGGTCGTCACCGGGTCGGGTCGTGGCATCGGGCGTGGCATCGCGCTCGCTCTGGCGCGCGAGGGCGCGAACGTCGTCGTCAACGACGTCGGGTGCTCGCTCGATGGTCGTGGCTCCGAGCAGGATCCGGCCGCACAGGTGTGCCGCGAGATCGCGGGCTTCGGCGGCAAGGCCGTGCCGAACTACGATTCGGTGTCGGACTACGCGGCAGCGAAGAACATCGTCAAGACGGCCGTCGACTCGTTCGGCCGCATCGACATCCTGGTCAACAACGCCGGCATCGTCCGCGACCGCTCGATCATGAAGATGACCGAGGAGGACTTCGACGCGGTTCTCGCCGTACATCTGAAGGGCAGCTTCAACTGCGGCAGCCATGCGATCCCGCTGATGCGCGACCAGAACTACGGTCGCATCATCAACATCACCTCGAGCGCCGGTCTGCGCGGCAACTTCGGCCAGACCAACTACGGCGCGGCGAAGGCCGCGCTGATGGGCATCACGTTCACCTGGTCGATCGAGCTCGCGAAGTACGGCATCACGGTGAACGCGCTCGCGCCGTCCGGCATGACGCGCATGGTCGGCAGCATGCCGGGCATGGAGAACCGTCCGGTGTCGCCGGAGATGAATCCCGACCTGAACGGCGCGATCGTCGCGTACCTCGCGTCGGAGCGCGCGGCGCACGTGAACGGCCAGATCTTCGGCCGGCGCGGCTTCGCCTTCACCATCTTCCAGACGCCGCGTCCGATCGCGTCGATGTACAAGGACGGCGGCTGGACGCCGACCGAGATCGCCGATCAGTTCGACGGCGCGCTCGGCGAGCACCTGCAGCAGATCGGCATCCCGCAGACCAAGCGCGAAGCGCCGGCCGCGCCAGGCGCGAAGAAGTAGCGGCGGCGCGGGCCACGCGCACCGACGCGTGGCCCCGTGCTCACTCCGCCTCGAGCTCGAAGCCGATGCTGTCGACCATCTTCTGCGCCTCGGCGGCTGCTTGCCCCGGCGTCGTCAGGTAGCCGTTCACGAAGATCGAGTTCGCGGGGTAGAGCGCGAGCGGCTGGAAGTCCCCCAGCGTCCGCTCGCGCCCGCCGGCGGCGCGGATGTCGGCCTCGGGGTTCAGGAAGCGCATCAGGCACAGCGCCTTCAGCGCGCGCGCCGCGTGCGTCACCGGACGCTCCGCGAGCGGCGTGCCGCCGATCGGGATCAGGAAGTTCACCGGCAGCGAGTCGACGCGCAGCTCGCGAAGCGCGAAGCCGAGATCGAGGACGTCCTCGTCGTCCTCGCCCATGCCGACGATCCCGCCGCAGCAGGTGTTGAGCCCCGCGCGCTGTGCCGCCTGCACCGTCGCGACGCGGTCTGCGTAGGTGTGCGTGCTGCAGATCTTCGGGTAGAAGCGCTCGCTGGTGTTGAGGTTGTGATTGACCCAGCCGACGCCGGCGGCGGCGAGGCGCGTCGCCGCCGCGTCGTCCATGAGCCCGACCGACACGCAGATCTCGAGATCCGGGTGGGTCTGCTTGATGTCGCGCGTGGCCGCGCACAGCTGGTCGATGTCGCGCTCGCTCGGTCCGCGGCCGCTGGTCACCATGCAGTAGCGCCGCGCGCCGCGGGCGACCGCGTCGTCGGCCTTCTGCACCAGCTCGTCGTGCGGCATGAGACGATAGGTGTCGATGTCCGCGGTCGAGACCTTCGATTGCGAGCAGTAGCCGCAGTCCTCCGGACAGAGCCCGGAGCGCGCGTTCTGCAGCACGCACACCTTGACCCGGCGACCCCAGCGGCGCTCGCGCACGGTGAACGCAGCCGACAGGAGGTCGGACAGGTGGTCGTCCGGCGCTGCGAGCACGCGACGTGCTTCGTCGCGGCTGAGTGTCTCACCGGCGAGCGAGCGGGCCGCGAGCGGGGCATACGGGTTCTCGGGCGTGGCCGGAGCGATGCTCAAGATCGACATGCCGAGGCTCTACCAGAGCCCCGAACGTGCTCAACCGGCCGCGTCGAGCGCGCGCAGCGCGCCGGCCGCAGCGCGGGCGAGGCTCGGGTCGGGCGAGCTCGCC
>JAIEPK010000606.1 GCA_019749875.1 Candidatus Binatia bacterium
GCGCCGCCGCCGTAGTTCGAGCACAGCGATACCTGACCGATCCAGAACGCGCCGTTGCCGCCGAACCCGAGGCCGCCGTCCTGACCTGCACAGCCGGGCGCGATCACCGCGGCACCACCGGCGCCGCCCGCGCTCTGCGTGCCACCGCCGCCGACCCAGGCGGGGGTCCCGATCCCGGGCAGGCCGTCGAGGCCGCCGCCGTCCCCACCGTGGATGCCGAGGTTTCCGCCCATGCCGCCGCCGCCACCGGCCGCGACCACGACGCGATTCGCGAGCGCGCTGCCGCCCTGGCGCACGTCGCTCGCGCCGCCGCCTCCGCCGCCGATGCCGAGGTAGGAGTCGCCGACGCGGAAGCCGCCCTCGCCGCCGCCGTTCGCGCCGCCCGGGCCGAACCAGTCGCCCGCGCCGCCGACGGCGACCGACAGGATTTCACCCGGCGTGACCGTGATCGTCGCCGTCACGACGCCGCCGAGGCCGCCGCCGTTCCCGCCCTGGGCACCGGTCGCCCGGATCGTCACCCGCGTCACGCCGGCGGGCACGGTGAAGCCGTGCAGGACACCGGTCTGCGTGAACGTCTGGCTGCCGTGGAACGCAGCACAGCCGAGCGGCGCGCAGTCGAGCGGCAGCGCGTCCATGCTCGCGACGGTCTCGCAGACGCGGCACGCGACCAGCGACTCGATGCAGGTGGCGAGCGCCGTGGCGGTCTTGCCGGCGCAGAGGCCGTCGTCGAAGGCGGTCGCGGTCACGCCGGGCGCGTCGCACTTCTTCGCGATCGCGTCGGCGAGCTTGGCGCTCTGGCGCGGGATCGCGCCCTTGCCGCCGCCCGCGATCGACGACGGGATGCCCGCGTCGCCGACGCACGCGGCGACGTCCGCGGCGCTCGCGGCCCCGTCGGGGAACGGCAGCTTGCGCACCTGCAGCGCGTCCTTGGTGCACTTGACGAAGGCGCTGCGCTCGGCCGCGGCGAGGCCCTGCGCGGACTTCGCGACCTGCTGCTGGCAGCGGCAGGCGTCCGCGTCGGCGGCGCAGCCGATGATGGCCGCGTGGAGCGGCGCGCCGACCAGATCGGCGACGAGGCCGAGCTCACCGCCGACGGCGGCGTCGTTGACGGCTGAAGCACCGGCGTAGGCGAAGTCGGGTGTGGTCGTGCACTTCGCGGCCTGGTCGTCGATCGTCTTCTGCAGCTTGGCGGCGACCTTGCCCTTCGCGTCGGCCGTCAAGCACGCAGCGGCGGTACCGGCGAGCTTGCCCTTGCCGGCCGCCGTGAGGCAGGCGAGGCTCTCCTTGCCCTGCTGGAGCGCCGTCGCGGCGCCGTCCTGGTTCAGCTTGACGATGCAGGCCTGTGCGTCCTTGCTCTGCACCTGCGCGTGCACGGGCCACGCCGAGACGAGCATCCACAGGCTCGCGAGAATCATCGTGCGCATGGGGCGTCGCTCCTTCTTCGTCGCATCGTGCACGCCGTCGCCGTTCAATCCGCCGTGCGCACGGCACGCGCGGCGAGCGCCAGGCCGTTGTTGGCGTTGCCGTAGATGCCGTTCCCGAAGCCGACGGCGTACGTGTACTCGGTGCTGAGGTGCGTCCGCGTCCAGTGGAACGCCGGCGCGGTCGGCCCGATGATCGTCGTGCACGGGGCGACGGTGCAATCCGGGTACGGCACGCTGATCAGGCCGCGCAGCTCGCCGAGCTCCGGCAGCCGCCAGTCGCACTTGCCGGCGAAGCAGGGCGTCGCGACGCCGCCCGGCGTGAGGCCGCCGTCGAGCTCGTGCAGGAACTCGGTGAACGCGGTTCCGTTCGGCGTGCGGCCGTCGATGACCGCGCTCCACGTGTAGACGTTGTCCTTGTCGTGCACGCTGCCGTCGTCGGTCTTGAGCTCCCACTGGAGGCCGGTGCTCAGGTCGGTCGCGGTGCCGTCGCCGTTGTCGAGCCAGCGGCACGAGGTGCCCTTCGCGGCCGCCGCCTTGTCCGCGGCCGCGATCTGCTTGTCGAACTTCGCCGTGCACTTCGCGACGTCCGCGGTCTTGCCGAGGATCGCTGCGCGCTGCGCGCCGGCGACGCAGAAGCGCTTCTTGCGCTGCGCGTCGAGCTTGGCGGCGATGCACCTCTCCTCGGGGGGCGGGGCGGCTCCCGCGATGCTCGCGAGGGCGAGCGCGAGTGCGACGGTCAGGGTGCAGACGACTTTGTGGGTACGGCTCATCTCGGTTCTCCTCGGCGCGGGATCCGTGCTCCGCGCGTGTCTCATTCGGGCTTCTGGCCGGCGCGCGCGGTGAGCAGGACCATGCCGTGCGGGCGCGCCGGACCGGTGGCGATGTCGCGGTCGAAGTCGAGGTCGAAGCGCGGATCGAGCTCCATCTCGTTCTCGCGCACGTCGATCACGTGGATCCTGTGGTCGCCCTCGACCATCACCACGCCGCCCGGCGTCAGATCCTCGACCAGGAAGTAGTCGCTGACGACGAGCCTGCGCTCGTCGCTCGTCAAGCGCAGGAAGTGGGGGCCGGAGCCGGGTCCGAGGTCGACGACGTCGAGCAGCTTCGGCTGGTCGGGCCTGGTCACGTCGAGCATCACGATCTTGCCCGCGTGGCCGCCATAGTTCAGCGAGACGAAGAGGCGCGTGCCCTGCCGGTTCAGCCGGAAGAGCTGCGGCATCGCGTGCGCTGCCGGGATGTCGAAGTCGTCGAAGTCGAACACGGCCGTGGCGGTCCCGTCCTGCGGATCGACGAGGTAGAGGCGATTGTCGGCCATCCCGGCGGTGTAGGCGCGCAGCCGCGGATCCGTCGGGATCAGCTGCACCTCCATCGTGCCGGCGGGACTCGCCGGATCGCCGACCGTGATGGTCTTGGTGATCTCGCGACGCTCGAGATCCCACACGCGGATCGCGCCGCGCAGGTGGGCGGTGCTGCCGCCGTCGACGTGCAGCGTGCGCAGCGGGCAGATGAAGTCGCTGGTGAGCATGAGGCCGTGCGCCTCGTCGATGGCGATGCCGTGCGGGTTGAACCCGCCGGCGGGCGGATCGTCGGGCCAGGCGCGCACGAAGCGCTGCTCGGCGTCGTACTCGACCACGCGTCCGGGCGCGGCGCCGTTGCCGCCGCCCATGAACGTCACGAGAAAGCCGCCGTTCGCGAGCGGGATGAACTCGTCGGTGATCGACGCGCCCGGGGGATTGTTCGAGCGGATGAACCGCGGATCGCGCGGATCGCTCACGTCGAAGAAGAACACCTGGTCTTGACCGCGGAGCACGCTGAGCAGGCCGCCGAGTGCCAGCGTCTTGCCGTCGCGCGACAGATTCGCGTGATGCGGCTCGTTGCCGTACGCGTTCGCGCCCGCGAGCGGGACGGTGCGTAGGACCTTGCCGTAGCTGGTCGATGCGGGGTCGAAGTCGACCACCGCGAGGAAGTCGGGCGCGGCGTGCGCCTGGTCGCCCGCCCAGACGAGCAGGGTGTCCTCGGTCGCGGCCGGCGCGCTGCTGGAGCCGCCCCCGTCGGTGCAGCCGGCGAGGCCGGTCGCGGTGACGAGCGCGAGCAGTACGGTCATGGCCAATCTGCTGCGCGTCGTTCCATGCGTCTTCGGGTCGCTCATCGCGCGCCTCCTCTGATCGTCTCGCAGGCCGGTGTCGTGCCCTCGCTCGCGAGGACGTGCCGCACGAACGCGATCAGCTCGGGGATCGAGCCGAAGCGCGCCGCCTCGCCGGACGCGACGTGCTCTGCTCGTCCGGCGAACCGCTCGGCATCGCCATCGGACGCGGCGAGCAGCTGGATCACGAAGGCGCGCTCGGGCGGCAGTGCTTCGAAGCTCGCGGCGAGGCGCGAAGGACCGGGACCGGGGATGGTCATGGGCGCTCCCTAGCGCCGGCGGGCCCACCGAGTCCGGAGAGAACCGTGAGAGTTCGCGTAAACCGGCGCGCCCGCCGCGTGGGAAGGCGCCGCGCGTGCGGGGCGGGCGCCCCGAGTCGTCCTTACCCCGCCAGCAGCGTCCGTGCGGCTCGCACGTCGGAGCAGTCCTCGTGCGCCGCGAAGCGCGCGAGCACGGCGGCAGCGCGCTCGCGCTCGGGATCGCCGCGCAGCCGCAGCAGGCTCGTCGCGGCGCGCAGGGCGAAGAGCTGCGCGTCGCGCTGCTCGGCCAGCACCAGCGCCTGCTCGAAGCATCGGGTTGCCTCGTCGCGTTGCGCGCGCCGGGACGCGCGCACGAGAACGCATTCGCCGAGCAGCCGCTGGAGCTCCGGGTCGTTGACGCGCTCGCCGGTCGTGTCGGCGAGCGCGGATGCCTCCTGCAGCGCGCTGCGGGCGCTCTCCGCGTCGCCGTGCGCGAGGTGCGCGTCGGCGACGAGCGTGCCGTACGTGGTGGCACTGATGCGCTGCCGCGTCGCAGCATAGGCGCGGAACATCTCGCGCACGGTGGCGAGCCCGTCGGCCCGGCCGTCGACCGCGTCGCACCAGCCGAGCAGCAGCGTGCCTTCGATGCGGAACATCGCGAAGCCGAACTCATCGGCGAGCCGCACGCTGTCCGCGGCCAGCGCGCGCGTCGCCGCGACGTCGCGCAGCAGCGCGCAGCCGCGCGCCGCCATGTTGGTCGACTGCGCGCGAGAGTAGGGGA
This sequence comes from Candidatus Binatia bacterium, assembly GCA_019749875.1. Classification (GTDB taxonomy): domain Bacteria; phylum Desulfobacterota; class Binatia; order UBA12015; family UBA12015; genus VGTK01. Next base: position 4,588 of record JAIEPK010000606.1, read on the forward strand.
TCGCGAGTGCGGTCCCGCGCTCGACCGCCGCATGCAGGAGCACCCGTGCCTCCGCCGGCCGGCCGAGCAGGGCGTGCGTCCACGACAGCAGGCAGCGGCTCGACATGCCGAGCGTGCGCGACAGCTGCCTCGCGTCGCCGTCGCTGACCTCGCGTACCTGCTGCGCGAGGCGGTGCGCGGATGCGAGGTCGCCCAGGTGGTAGACGACCGCCGCGAGCGTCATCCGCGTGTTGACGCTCGCCACCGCGTTCGTCTCGCGATCGGCCTGCTCGATCATGCGTTCCGCGAGACCGTGTGCGGCGTCGAGCTCGCCGCGCATCGCGTGGCCGAGCAGCAGGCCGTCCATCGCGCGTAGCTGCAGCACGTCGTCGTCGAGGCGCTCCGCGAGCTCGCCCATGCGCGCGAACGCGCATGCCGCGTCCTCGTCGTCGTGGCCGTTGATCGAGAACAGCGTCGCGCCGAGGGCCTGCAGGAGCAGCGCCTCGCGACGCCGATGATCCCCTCCGTCCGGCAGGTCGCGTTGCCAGGCGAGAGCCGCCTCGAGGTGCTCGCGCGCTTCCTGGTAGGCGAAGCGCGAGCGCGCATGCGCCGCCGCCTCGCCGTGAAAGCGCGCTGCGCGCGCGCGGTCGCCGCTGCGCTCGAAGTGCACGGCGAGCTCGCTCGCGACGTCGGCCGTACGACCGGCGTGCGCACGCTCGAGGCGCTCGCCGATCGACTGGTGCAGGCGGCGCCGCGTGGCGGACGGGAGCGCTTGGTGGATCACGTCGCGGTAGAGCGCATGCGCGAACGCGTAGCGGCTGCTCGTCGTGCCGTCTGGCCAGGTGCTCTCGCCAGCGTTGCGCAGGATCTCGTGCCGCACCGCGAGCGCGTCGCAGATCTGCTCGACGAGCTCGACGTCGGCGAGATCCTCGTCGTGCGTCGCGACGTCGGCCACGACTTGCGCGGCGAACTCGAGCCCGGCGACGCTGCCGCGCTCGAGCACGCGCCGGGCGTCGTCGCCGAGGCGCTCGAGGCGCGGCTCGATGATCGCGCGAACCTGAGACGGGATCGTGGCGCGCAGGGTGTCGAGCGGCGCGCGCAGCTCCCATGGCGTCCCGTGGACCAGCAGCTCGCTCGCGAGCAGGTGATCGACCAGCGTCACCAGGATGAACGGGTTGCCGCCGCTGCGCTCGACCAGCAGCGGCAGCAGGCCCGAGGGCAGCGTTCCATCGGGAAAGCGCGCCGCGAGGTAGTCCGCGACACCGGCCGCCGACAGCCCGCCGAGCAGAACCTGGCGACACAGGCTCTTGCGCAGCAGCTCGCGCCGTACGGCCGCGACCGGATGGCCGTGTGCGATCGCGTCGACCGGACGCAGCGTGCCGAGCAGCAGCAGCTGCGTCGGCTCGCGGCGCTGCGCCAGCACGGACAGCAGATCGAGCGTCGCGCGGTCGCACCAATGCAGGTCCTCGAGCACCAGCACCAGCGGGATCTCGCCCGACAGCACCTCGAGCGTGGTCGCGAGCCGGTGCAGCGAGTGCTCCGGCGTGCTCGCCGTGTCGCCGGCGCCACCCGGCGGGCCGATCTTCAGCGCGCGCAGGAGCCAGTCGGGCGCCTGCGCGACGAGGACGCTCTCCACGCGGCGCGCGTGCGCGCCGCGACCGAGCTCGGCCAGCGCCTCGACGATCGGCAGGAACGGCTCGCCGCCACCGTACTGCTCGACGCACTGACCGCGGGCGACGGCGGGCGGCCGATCGGTCGCGTGCGTCAAGTCGGCCAGCGCCGCCTCGACGAGCGTGGTCTTGCCGATCCCGGCCTCGCCCGACACCAGGACGATCTGCCGCCGGCCGGTGAGCGCTGCCCGGTAGGCGTCGGCGATCTCTGCACGCTCACGCGTGCGGCCGACCACCGTGCCGCTCGCGACCTTTGGAATCGCGCGGGCGGGCTCGAGCGCATCCGTGCGCGGCGAGCCCATCGTCGCGACGAAGCGGTAGCCGCGGCGCGGGACGGTCTCGATGAAGCGCGGTGCGGCCGGGTCGTCGGCCAGCGCGACGCGCAGCTCGCGGATCGACAGCCGCACGACGTCCTCGGTGACCACCACGTCGGCCCAGACGGAATCGAGCAGCGCGCGCTTGCCGACGAGCTCGCCGGGGTGCTGCGCGAGGTGCTCGAGGACGGCGAACGTCTTTGGCCGGAGCGGAATCGGAGTGCTTGCGCGGCGCAGCAGGCCGGCCCGCAGGTCGAGCTCGAAAGGCGGGAACGCGATCAGGTCGGGAGCGCTGGAGTCGGGGATAGGCACGTCGCCGACGACACTGCCGCAGGGGCCGGCATGTGTCGAAGGGCGACGGTGCGACGGGTCGCGACGCAACGGCGGCCTGTGGCGAGCGTATGCGTGACCGCTGCAGATGAGCGTGAACGTTCCTGTGTCCGCTCGGCAGGACGGTCGCACGCATCGTTCGCGGTGTCGCCGTCGGTCTCTGGGGCGTCACGAGCTTGATGGGTCTCGGCCCAATCTTTGCGTGACGATCTTACGTCGAGTCATCCGCCTCACGCCGACGACTCATCAACGAAAGCTGCCCTCGAGCCGTGCGTCGTGCACTGGTGCGAGGCCTTCCCGAGAGGACCGAAAGGACATGTACAAGGTAGTTCTCGTGCCAGCGAGCTGCGGCCAGACGACCCTCGACATCGGGTTGATCGAGAAGAACGCGAACTCGATGCAAGCGGAGGGGTACGATCTGGCGCACGTCTATCAGACGTCGTCGGCAGGCTGTATCGGTACGAAGTCTGCGGTCGTCATGGTCTTCAGACAACGTGACTAGCTTCGGGCGGTTGCCGGTGTTGCCTGGGTCATCTCACTTGCCCGGCGCGCATCATCCTCACTGCGAGCGGCATCGAGATCACCTGCTGTGGATCCGTGGGAGGCCGCTCTGTCTGGGTTGTACCTCCATGGCCTCCGGCCTCGTCGTGGGGCTTCTCCTCGCAATCATCTGCGAGGGGTTCCCCGAGAGCGCGTGGTCATGGGGGGCGCTCCACATCGGGCTGGTGGGGCCAACCGCGTTGCAGCCGTGGCTTCAGTGGAAGCCGTACAAGATCGCCGCGCGACTCCTTCTCGGCGTCGGCACTGCGACCTGGACCATCGGCTGTCTGACGCCTGAACGGACGCAGCTCGGGCTCGTCGCCCAGTTCGCAGTCGGGCTCGCGACGCTGATCACGGTCGGCAAAGCGCTCTACTGGCTGCGCGAGCGCAAGGCCGTCTCGCCGTGCTCGGCCTGCCCGCTCGGCGCCTATCCGACCTGCAGCTGGAATCTTCCGCGGGTGTTCGATGGCGCCGCCGACCCCTCCCTGGTCGAAGCGCTCGCTCTCGCAGTCTCGTCGGGCGCAGTTCGCGTCGCACGAACCCCGTAGCCGCCCGCGATCAGTCGAGCTTGAGCTTGTCGAAGTCGCTCGCGTCGTGGCGCTCGATCAGCTGCCCCGACGCGTCGCCCCACGCGCGATTGACGGCGCGGCCGCGCTTCGCCGCCGGCCGCGCCGCGATCTGATCGGTCCAGCGGTGCACGTTCTCGTACTCGTGCACGCTCAGGAACTCGGCCGCCTCGTAGAGCGCGCCCTTCACCAGCGCGCCGTACCAGGGCCAGATCGCCATGTCGGCGATCGTGTACTGGTCGCCGGCCATGTACTCGTTCTCGGCGAGGTGCAGGTCGAGGACGTGCAGCTGGCGCTTGACCTCCATCGCGTAGCGGTCGATCGCGTACTCGATCTTCATCGGCGCGTAGGCGTAGAAGTGCCCGAAGCCGCCGCCGAGGAACGGGCCCGAGCCCATCTGCCAGAAGAGCCAGGAGTAGCACTCGGCGCGCTTCGCCGGGTCGGCCGGCACGAACTCGCCGAACTTCTCGGCGAGGTAGAGCAGGATCGCGCCGGACTCGAAGATGCGGATCGGCTTGTCGGGATTCGAGCGGTCGAGCAGCGCCGGGATCTTCGAATTTGGATTGACCTTGACGAAGCCGGAGGTGAACTGCTCGCCGACGTTGATCGGGATGATCCAGGCGTCGTACTCGGCGCCGGAGTGGCCCTTCGCGAGCAGCTCCTCGAACATCACCGTGACCTTCACGCCGTTCGGCGTCGCGAGCGAGTACAGCTGGAAGGGGTGCTTGCCGACCTGCAGCTCTTTTTCCTGCGTCGGGCCGGCGATGGGGCGGTTGATGTTCGCGAAGCGTCCGCCGCTCTCCTTGTTCCAGGTCCAGACCTTGGGCGGGGTGTACTCGTTCGTCTCGGCCATGTCGTGATCTCCGTTCGTCGTCCGTGGAATGAATCTTCTTGGCGGGATGCGCGGGCCGTGACAAGCGCTGCGAGAGGGGCCTCCATGGGCGCGAGCATTCCGACGATCGAGACCACGCGCCTGCGGCTGCGGCCGTTCCGCGCCGGCGACGCAGCGACCGTGGCGGCTCTTCTCGAGGACCCCGAGGTCTCGAGGACGCTCTCGTCCGTCCCGTATCCCTACCGCCAACAGTACGCGGAAGACTGGATCGCGACCCATGAGGACGTCTTCACCGCGCGCGGCGAGATCGATCTGGCGATCACGATGCGCGACGGCGCGGAGCTGGTGGGAGCGATCTCGCTGCTGGTCCCCGACGGGGAGTCGCTGCACGAGCTGGGCTACTGGCTCGGCCGTCGTCACTGGGGCCGAGGGATCGCCACCGAGGCGGCGTGCGCGCTGGTCGACTTCGCGCGGCAGACGCTCGGCGTGCGGACGATCCGCGCGCGCTGCATGATCGCGAACCCGGCATCGGCCGCCGTGCTCGGCAAGTCCGGATTTCGCCGTGTGGGTCGTGCCGCACCGATCGAGAAGGACGGTCGCCGCCACGACGCGGCAGCGTTCGTCTACGAGTCTCCCCGGGACGGCTGATCGCATCGCCCGCGCGCCGGACCTGCGCACGCGTCGATCGCGGCCCGGCCCGCAGCCGCTGTCCGACGTCACGAGCAGGCGCGCAGCGCTGGCCCCACGCTCGGACCCGCGAATCGATGGCCATGTCCGGACGCCCCGTCGTCGGACGTCGAAGCGCGCCGCGATCGAATGCTGGTGCGACGCCGATCGTCTGTTGCACGCGCCCAGATTCGCGGGATAGGGACGAGAACGGAGGCCAGGTTGGACGATCGACGGTGCGCGCGGACGGATCGCGGACGTCGAGCGACGTCGCGCTCGATCCGTGCGACGACGTCGCTTGCCGCCCTCATGCTCGCGCTCGCCGCCTGCTCGTCGCCGCAGGCGCGCGAAGCCATGCCGACCGCGAAGGTCGAGCGCGCGCGCATCGAGCGCGTCGTCGTCGCCACGGGCACGATCGAGCCGGAGGACGAGGTCGAGGTGCGCTCGCGGATCTCCGGTATCGTCGAGAAGATCGACGTCGCGGCGGGCGACCGGGTGCAGCGTGGGCAGCCGCTGCTCGAGCTGGAGCGCGAGCTGCTCGCGGCCCAGGTCGCGGAGGCGCGCGCGCGCCTCGCCGGTGCGCAGGCGGAGCTGATCCGCGCCAGCGCCGAGCTGCGTCGCGCCGTCAAGCTGAAGGACGGCGGCACGATGTCGGCGAGCCAGGAGGAGGACGCGGTGACGCGCCAGCGCAGCGCGGAGGCCGCGGTCGCACGCGAGACGGCGGTGCTCGACACGCTGCAGATCCAGCTCGGCTACGCGACCGTCGAGGCGCCGATGGACGGGACGATCCTCGACGTGGACGTGAAGATCGGCACGGCGGTCGCCTCGGTGGTCTCGGTCACGGGCGGGACGCGCCTCCTCACCATCGCCGACGACCGCCGGCTCCACCTCGACGGGCTGGTCGACGAGAACGACGTCGCCTGGGTGCGCGTCGGACAGCCGGCGCGCATCCGCACCGAGGCCTATCCGGGCCGAACGTTCGCGGGCGAGGTGCGCAAGATCAAGCCGCTCGGCGAGCGCCAGCAGAACGTCACCTACTTCAAGGTCGAGGTGCTGGTCACCGATCCGGAGGCGGCGCTGCTGCGCACGCGCATGTCGGCCGACGCGGACATCGTCAGCGAGGTGGTCGAGGACGCGCTGGTCGTTCCCGAGGCGGCGTTGCTCTACGAGGGGGATCGGGTCTACGTCGAGCGCCGCGTCGGCGGCGCCGAGCCGGACTTCGCGCAGGCGACGATCCGCATCGGCATCCTGGAGTCGGGGCGGGCGCAGGTGCTGGACGGGATCGCTGCGGGGGACGAGGTCAAGCTCAAGTGAGCCCGGCGCGCGCAGCGGGCGTCGTGGATCCCGGCGACGACGCCGTCATCGAGCTCGCGGGCATCCGCAAGAGCTACGCGTCGGGGCACCTCGTCGTGGACGCGTTGCGCGGCATCGACCTGCGCATCGGCGGCGGCGAGCTGGTGGCGATCATGGGGCCGTCGGGCTCGGGCAAGACGACCTTGATGGAGATCCTGGGCTGCCTGCTGCAGCCGACCGCGGGCAGCTACCGCTTCCGCGGTCGGCCGGTCGAGCAGATCACACCGGACGGCCTCGCTGCGCTGCGCGGGCGCGAGATCGGCTTCGTGTTCCAGAGCTTCAACCTGCTGCCGCGGCTTTCGGCGCTCGAGAACGTCGAGCTGCCGCTCGGCTATCGTGGCGTGCCGCGACGCGAGCGGCGCACGCGCGCCGCCCGGGCGCTCGAGCGGGTCGGCCT
>JAIEPK010000243.1 GCA_019749875.1 Candidatus Binatia bacterium
GTCGATGCGCACCGGACGCGCCGGCACCTCGGCGGGACGACCCGCGAGCCAGCGCGCGCTCGCCGACAGCGCGAGCAGGCCGCTCGCCGGCGGGATGTCGGCGGCGACCGCCTGCACCTCCGGCGGATCGAGGGTCGCCGCGAGGTCGCGCTCCGGATCGACCAGCAGCACGACGTCCGGCTCGTACTTGACGCCGCGCCGCTCGAGGAAGCGCAGCGACTCCGCTGGACCGTACTTTGCGGGCAACATGCGGCGCCACGCTGGCAGCCGCCGCCTCGTCGGCGAAGCAGCCGGAGATCGAGCGGGACCCGAGATCTGCGCTCGGGTCCCGTCGATCGCGGCTCAGGTCGTCAGTTGCCCAGGAAGGGCGACGTGTACGGCTGGCACCGCCCCTGGCTGAGGCAGGCGGAGCAGCTGGACTCGTTCGGGTCGCAGTAGTTGCCTTCGTAGATCACGTGGTCGGTCGTGGACCCGCCGACGAGGAACAGGCTAGTCGCCCCGCCGAAGAAGACGTTGCGCTTCACGTTGCCGTAGACGCTCGTGACGCCCGAGCCGAGGGTGATCGGGTAGAGCGTCGCCGACGTGTTGATCACGTTGCGCAGGACGTCGATGGGCTGCGTCGAGCTGGTCACGATCGGATAGTCATACCCGGTGAGGAAGTTGTCGGTCACCGAGTCCGTGGACGTGACTCCTGCCGCGATCACGCCCCACGTGCCGCTCCCGAGCCATCGAAGACGTTGTGACGCACCGTCTGGCAGTTCGACACGCCGATGGCTGCGGCGGACGAGAAGGTCACGTTCTCGACCACTGATCCGCTGTAGGATCCGCAGTTCACTCCCCAGGTGAAGGGTCCGGAGATGACGGCGGAGCCCCCCGAGTTCATCACCTTGCTGCCGGTGTTGTACATCGTGACCACGGGGTAGTTGCACTGAGCCGCAGTACAGGTGATGTCGTTGCCCGCTAGATCGAGGTCGGTGCCGTCGATCAGCTGGACGGCCGGGATGAGCGAGCTGGTGCTCGTGCAGGTGATGTCTCCATTCAGCTTGCACTTGCCGTTGGCCGCCGTTCGACAGCTGAGGTCCCCGCCGCAACCGCCGGTCTGGCACTTCTGGAAGCAGCCAGTGATGACGTCGTCGCTGAGTGCCAAGGTCGGGACAACCGCCGCCAGCATGAACGATGCGGCGGCGACGGTCACGATTCGACCGAGAGCGGCGAGCTTCTCATTGCGAGTCTTCGACATTGCAAGTTCCTCTCGTTTCGCGTGTGGGTTGAGCCTCGAGGTGCGGGACGCCTATGCGGCGCGGTCGGAAATGTCAATTGAAGAACTCCCATCGCCGCGAAATATCGAGCGGGTGGTCAACCGTTGCTCTGGTGCGTCGAACGAAGTCTGACAGCGGTGCGGGGCAGGCGGCGTGCGGGGCCGCTGCGTCGGTGATGTCGTGTCGGACCGTTGTCGGATCGTGCGTCAAGTTTTGTCTGGCACCGCGCGTCGAGTGCGGCAGTCGGGGCGACGCGAGACGCGGTGGAGTGGTCCGTGTGGCACCGCGTCGATGCGTGGAGCGCCCTGTGTCATGTTTGCTCGGTGCCGTCCTGGGGACGAACTCCGTGGGTTCGCCATCTGTCACGACGAGGATCTCGTCCGCACGCGCACCCGGTCCTGCCGAGACGGGCGCCGGGCGGAGCCCCAGTCCGGTAGGCCCGACGTCCGATAATCTCGCGCTACGTGAAATCAGCCCTTTGGAGTTCCTTCCATGATGGCGTGCAAGCCGTCGTCGGCATCAGCACGCAGCTTCCCCTCTTCGCGCGCGGCGAAGCGTCGATGAGCATGGGTTCTGCGATTGACGAACGCAGGGGCAGCCGCCGGGTCTCTCCATCCTTCCATTCGTGCTCGGCGCCGCCGCGCTGCGGCGGGTCGGCACATGTTGCCTTGCGGGAGACCGAGCCGACCAATCTATCCGAGGGCTTCCCCGTGGCGGGGAGCCGAGGCGCTACGCGGTCTGGCCCGGCCGCGCATTCGCGGCAGTGGCCTCGGACGTGTCGTCGGTCGCTTCGTTCGTGGGCCGGCCTCAGGCGGCCGCGCTCTCCTCTCTGCTGCCGCGCAGGCGCTTCGCGTCGTACGTCGTGCCGTCGCGCAGGATGGAGTACGCGATGCGCAGCAGGTGGCGGGCAAGCGCGACCGTCGCGATCTTGCGCCGCCCGCGCGATGTCCGCACCCGCTGGCCGATCGCCTGCAGCGGCCGCGCATCGGTCGTGCGGCAGCGATTGGTGAGCACGTGCGCCGACTGGACGAGCGCCGAGCGCAGCGCCTTGGAGCTCTGCCTGGTGATCGCGCCCGCGCGCTGGCTCGCCGCACTCTGGTAGACCGACGGCCCGAGCCCGCGTACGCCGCCAGCGACTTCGCGTCCGGGAAGCGCCCGACCTCGCCCACCCAGGCGTAGGTCGTCATCGCCACCAGGTCGCCGACGGCGGGGATCGTCTCGAGTCGCCTGATCGCGTCGATTGCGCGAGCAGCGTGCCGAGCCACAGGTTGTCGCGCGCCACCGCAGCCGCTGCGACGTCTCGTGCAAGCGATCGTCCGACGCGCGTGCCGCGCCGCCCGGCGCGGAAATGAGGCATTGACACGATGACGGCCGCCTGTGTACTCGGGCGGCGCAGATGATTCCAGCGACCGACGACGCCCTGTACGCGTGCCTGTTCCCGAGCGAGCAGGCGCCCGCGGTCGCCCGGCTCATCGTCACGCATCAGGACAAGGAAGCCGGCATCGTGCGCGAGTGGAAGGCGCGCTGCGCGGCAAGCTTCGGTGCGCACGAGGCGGTGTCGCAGGAGGTCTTCGACCAGATCTACGTGCCGAGCCTGCACCAGGCGCACCTGCACCTCGCGATGCAGGACGCGCCCGGCTTCGTGCACTTCGCGCGCGACCTCGGCGATCGCTTGACGGTGGCGCGCGTGCCCTTCGTCGCGTTCGTGCGCTACCTGCACTTCCTCAAGCAGAGCTATCTCGCGGTGCTGCCGCTCGACGAGGCGACGGCGCGCGACGCGCACGACCTGATCGACACGGTGCACACCCGTCTGGTGAGCGTCGTCGCCGACCGCTACTTCCAGCTGCGCTCGGAGAGCGCCGGCGACCGGCGGCTCGTGGCCGACGCCGATCCGCCCGCGTCGTGGCACGGCATGGTGGGCCGCTCGGCGACGATGCAGCGCCTCTTCGAGCGCATCGCGCGCGTTGCGGGTGCGACGTCGCCGGTGCTGATCCTCGGCGAGACCGGCACCGGCAAGGAGCTCGTCGCGCGCGCGATCCATGCCGCCGGGCCGCGCCGGAGCGGCCCGTTCATCGCGGTGAACTGCGCCGCGCTGCCGCGCGAGCTCATCGAGAGCGAGCTGTTCGGCTACCGGCGCGGCGCCTTCAGTGGTGCCATGACCGAGTGCCTCGGCCTGTTCCGCGCCGCACACGGCGGCATCCTGCTGCTCGACGAGGTCACCGAGATGGCGCCCGAGCTGCAGGCGAAGCTGCTGCGCGTGCTGCAGGACCGGACGGTGCGCCCGGTGGGATCGGTCCAGGAGGTGCCCGTGGACGTGCGCGTGATCGCGTCCACCAACCGCGATCCCGACGCCGCGATGGCGGCCGGCGTGCTGCGCCCCGATCTCTACTACCGCCTGTCGTCGAGCTCGATCCACGTGCCGCCGCTGCGCAGCCGGCTCGAGGACGTGCCGCTGCTGGCGCAGCACTGCCTCGAGCGCGTCGCGGAGCAACAGGCGGGCGCGCCCGGCACGGCCTGTCGCGTGTCGGCCGCGGCGCTCGCGGTGCTGCAGTCGCAGCACTGGCCCGGCAACGTGCGCGAGCTGTTCAACGTGCTCGAGGACGCGTCCGCGATGTGCGCCGGCGAGGAGATCGACGCCGTGGACCTGTCGTGCGGCGGTGCGCTCGCGCACCTGCCGGGCGCGAGCGGGACGCCGTCGGTGATGCCCACGCTGGCCGCCGCGGAGCGCGCCCTGATCGAGCGCACGATCGTGATGCACGGCGGCAACAAGCTTCAGGCGGCGCGTCAGCTCGGCATCTCGCGCACCAAGCTCTACGCGAAGCTCGCCAAGTACGGCATGAGCTGACGTCAGCTCAACGAGGGGTCACGCGACCCCTCGTCCCACGCGGCAAAGCCGCGCGGGGCCGCACTTCCCGCGCTCGCTTCGCTTGGCCGCGCGCTACGCGCGCGTAGGTCGGTGCCTTCGCGCACTGTACGGATCAAGGACAGTCACGGTGTCGTGATTGTCCCCGACCTCGACACTGCGTGACGCGTGGCGCGCGGCGCGGGCGTGCTCCTGCACGGACCGCTGCCGCGGCACGGACCGTGCTCCAGGCGCCTCCGCCGCCGGTGCGAGAGGTGCCGCGCGGCGTCGCATTCGTGGAGCAGAACGTCGTGGTCTTGTCGTCGGATCAGGTGGTGCGCGGGCACGTGGAAGCCGCGGTCGCTGCGAAGCCCGGTGCGCGCACCGTCTTCGTGAGCGCCGTCCAGGGCTGGCGGCCGCTGAGCAGCGATCGCGTGGTGGTGATCGACGACGAGGGGGTCGTCGACGCCGACGTGCTCGTGCGCGAGGTCAAGGCACGCAACACCCAGACGCGCGTCGTCTACCTCGCCGCGCGACACAGCCTCGGCGTCGAGCGCAAGGCGCGTCAAGCAGGCGCGAGCTGGTATGCGATCAAGCCCGCACCCGGCCGCGACCTCGAGCGCGTCATCACGAGGCTGCTTCGCTCATGAACCACCAGGCCTGCAGTGGGAGAGCGCCCGAGCGCGCACGCTCCCGAACGGGAAAGGAGGGATCCCATGAAGAACGTCCGTAGCGTCCTGGCCGGCATTCTCGCGGTCGGACTCTGGGCGGGAGGTGCGCTGGCGCAGCCGTCGTTCGTCGAGTTCGAGACCGTCGCGACGCGGCCGATGGCGCTGTCGACCAGCGGCACCGAGCTCTACGTCGTCAACACGCCCGACAACCAGCTCGAGATCCTGAACGTCGGTGCGGCCGGCGTGTCGTGGAAGACGTCGGTGCCGGTCGGCATGGAGCCGGTCGCGGTCGCGGTACGGCCGGGCACGAGCGAGGTCTGGGTGGTGAACCACCTGTCGGACAGCGTGAGCATCGTCGACGCGTCGACCAGCCCGCCACGCGTCGTGCGCACGCTGCTCGTCGGCGACGAGCCGCGCGACATCGTGTTCGCCGGCGTGCCGAAGAACCGCGCCTTCATCACCACGGCGCACCGCGGCCAGAACAACTCGATCAATCCGCAGCTCACCACGCCGGGCGTGGGACGCGCGGACGTCTGGGTGTTCGACGCGACCAGCCTCGGCACGACGCTCGGCGGCACGCCGCTGCGCATCGTCACGCTGTTCGGCGACACGCCGCGCGCGCTGGCGGCGAACGCCGCCGGCACCGAGGTCTACGCGGCGGTGTTCTACTCCGGCAACCGCACGACCACGGTGAGCGAGGGCGTGGTCTGTGACGGCGGCGCCTCGGCCGGGCCGTGCCGCGTGCCGATCCTCATCGGCCCGCAGTACCCGGGCGGCCTGCCGGCCCCGAACGCGACCGTCGGCGGCGAGCCGGGGCCCGAGACCGGGCTCATCGTCAAGTACAACGGCAGCAACTGGGTCGACCAGCTGGGACGCAACTGGAACAACGCCGTCAAGTTCAACCTGCCCGACAAGGACGTGTTCGTGATCGACGCCGACGCGACGACGCCGGCCGAGATCCGCTCGCTGTCGGGCGTGGGCACGACGATCTTCAACATCGCGGTCAACCCGGTGAGCGGAAAGCTGTACGTGTCCAACACCGAGGCGCGCAACGAGGTGCGCTTCGAGGGGCCGGGCACGATCGGCACCACCGTGCAGGGCCACCTCGCCGAGTCGCGCATCACGGTGATCTCCGGCACGACGGTGACCCCGCGACACCTCAACAAGCACATCGACTACAACGTCCGTCCGGCGCCCGCCGGCACGGCCGACAAGAGCCTCGCGACGCCGAACAGCATCGCGGTGTCGAGCAACGGGCAGAAGGTCTACGTCGCGGCGTTCGGCTCGCAGAAGGTCGGCGTGTTCGACGCGACGCAGCTCGAGAACAACACCTTCACGCCGAGCGCCGCGAGCCACATCCCGCTCAGCGCGGGCGGTCCGGCGGGCGTGCTGCTGAACGAGGGACGCAACCACCTCTACGTCTACACGCGCTTCGACAACGCGGTGAAGGTCATCGACCTCACCAGCTGGGTCGAGGTGCGCTCGGTCGCACTGCACAACCCCGAGCCTGCGAACGTGATTGCCGGGCGGCCGTTCCTCTACGACGCGCGCAACACGTCGAGCAACGGCGAGGCGGCGTGCGCGAGCTGCCACATCTTCGGCGACCTCGACCAGCTCGCCTGGGATCTCGGCAACCCCGACGACGCGACCATCAACAACCCGATGCCGATCAAGCTCGAGGTCGGCGCGACCAGCGACACCTTCATCGACTTCCACCCGCTGAAGGGACCCATGACGACGCAGAGCCTGCGCGGCATGAACAACAGCGGCTCGATGCACTGGCGCGGCGACCGCACCGGTGGCAACGATCCCGGCGGGTCGGCGTTCGACGAGGACGCCGCGTTCAAGAAGTTCAACCCGGCCTTCGTCGGTCTGCTCGGCAACGGCACGCAGCTGACGACGGGTCAGATGCAGCAGTTCACCGACTTCATCCTGCAGGTGACCTATCCGCCGAACCCGATCCGCAACCTCGACAACTCGCTGACGTCGGACCAGCAGGCGGGTCGTAACTTCATGACCGGCTCACGGCGCGCCGACGGCCTGCCGATCGACCTCATCGTCACGCTCGGCTTCAACTGCGTCGGCTGCCACACCTTCGATCCGGCGCAGGGCTACTTCGGGACCGACGGTCAGGCGAGCTTCGAAGGCGAGACGCAGATCCTGAAGATCCCGCACCTGCGCAACATCTACCAGAAGGTCGGAATGTTCGGCATGCCGCAGATCGGCATCATCCTGCCCGGCGACAACGGCCACAAGGGTGACCAGATCCGCGGCTTCGGCTTCCTGCACGACGGCAGCATCGACACGGTGTTCCGCTTCTTCCGCGCCAACGTGTTCTCGGGCCTGCCGCCGTCGGGCATCGGCACCGGCTTCCTGAGCGACACGCAGCGCCGGCAGGTCGAGCAGTTCGTGCTCGCGATGGACTCGAACCTCGCACCGATCGTCGGCCAGCAGATCACCCGCACGAGCAGCAACGGCGCGACGGTCGATCCGCGCATCAGCCTCTTGATCGCGCGTGCCACCACGAACTTCCCGAGCCTGCAGTTCCCCAGCTCGAAGGAGTGCGACCTGGTGGTCAAGGGTCGGATCGGCGGCGTGCCGCGCGGCTGGCGGCTGAACCCGTCGAGCGGCCAGTTCGTTCCCGATACCGGAGGGGCGGCGGTCACCGACGCGGCGCTGCGTGCGCTGTCCAACACGTCGGGCCAGGAGCTGACCTACACCTGCGTGCCGCCCGGCTCCGGCCAGCGCGTCGCCCTCGACCGCGATCTCGACGGCGTGCTCAACGGACAGGACAACTGTCCGGCCGTCGCCAACCCCGCGCAGGCCGACCCCGATGGTGACGGCGTCGGCACCGGGTGCGACAATTGCCCGAGCGTCGCCAACCCGACCCAGGCGGATGCCAACGGCGACGGCATCGGAGACGCATGTCAAGCATGATGCGATGGCCGGTCACGGCGCTCGTCCTCCTGCTCGCGGTCGCGAGCGGGCGGGCGAGCGCCGGCTCCGGCACCGTGACGGACGTGCGGGTCCGCGCGACCGCGAGCGGCGTCTCGGTGCACGCGCGCGAGGTGCCACGGGGGGAGGTGCTGCGCGCGCTCGCGACCGAGCTGTCGGTCGAGGTCCGCGGACACGCGCGCGTCGACGAGCGTGTCACGGTCGCGTTGGACGACGCGCCGCTGCCCGAGGCGCTGCGCGGCGTGCTCGGCGCGCAGAGCTTCCTCGTGCACTACGGTCCGGACGCGCGGCCGCGGACGATCGAGCTGCTCGGCGCCGGTGCGGAGGTCGCGCTGCAGCCGCCACCGGAGATGGCCGAGGACGCCGAGGGCACGCCGGGCAACGCGCCCTCGATGCCCGGCAGCCGGCGCCGGTATCCGATCGACGGCCGGCTCGCCGGGGCGATGGGGACCGACGCGGCGAGCTTCGACGAGCTGCTGGGCTTCGCGGTCGGGACAACCGACCCGTCGCTGCAGCGCGCCGCGGTCGCACGCGGCCTCGGCATCCTCGAGCACGAGCCGGAGCTGCGCGCGGTCCTGCTGTCGATCGCGCAGCGCTCGCCGCAGCTGCTGGCGCGCTACGCCGTCGCCGCCGCGGGCGACGGTGCGGACGCGTTCGTCGGCACGGTCGCGGGCGTGATCGGCGACCCGGCACGAACGCAGGGCGACGCCGTGCGGCGCGAGATCCGGGCGCTGACGTCCCGCTGACCGGCCTGCGGCGATCTGCGCAGACGTGCACGAATCGGTGTACGTTTGTCCAGCATCCGCGTCGGGAAGGCAGAGCGGCACGTCCCCCAGGCCGAGGAGCGGCGACGCGCGATCCTCGACGCCGCGCTACGCCACCTCGTCGTGCAGCCAGTGTCAGGCGGCCGGCGCCTCGATCCGGTACCGGCAGGAGCGTCGCACGGCTCGACGAGGTGCGCCGGACGCCGAGCGCCGGTCATCGCGAAGAGAGATCGCGCCGCACGCGGCGCCACGTCTCTTCGTCGATGGACGCTCGCGGGCCGACGGCGACGATCTCGACGATCGAGCCCGCGACCCTGTAGACGAGCCGGCATCGCCCGATGCGGCAGCTTCGCAGCCCGGCCAGTTCGTCGCGGAGCGCCTTGCCGACCGACGGATCGGCGATGATGGCGTCGAGGGTAGGGCGGACCACCGTCGGGGATACAGCGGTTGTCGCCGGCTGGTGCGTTCCGTGTGCTCGACGATCTTTAGCTGGACGGCGATCGTCCATCCGGGCACAACGTTCCCTCGGCCGAAGGAGGGACGATGAACCTGGACCGCTGCAGCAGCAAGGGATCGGGGGGCCGCAAGGTCGGGCTCGTTGCGGTAAGTGCGACGGTTCTCGCCGCGGCACTCCTGCTCTCGCCGTCGCGTGCGGGAGCATCCGCGTGCGACCGGGATCCGGGCAACGCCGCCGCGGTCGAGGCGACGATCGCGCAGCTGCGCGTCCTCTGCCCCTGCGGGAGCTTCACCTCGCGTCCCGCCTATCGCGCCTGCCTGCGGGATGCGGTGAACGAGGCGGTGTCGCGCGGCGAGATCGCACGCGCCTGCCGCGGCGACGTCCTGCGTCTCGGCAGGGCATCGATCTGCGGCGCGAAGCCCGGCTCGGTCACCTGCTGCAGGACGAACGCAGCCGGTCGCGAGAGCTGCAGCGTCGGCGAGCTCGAGCGCTGCTCGGCCACGCGCGCCGGCCGCGTGGGACGCCTCGGCGCGACCGATTCCTGCTACGACGCGTGCGATCCGCAGCCGACCCCGGAGCCCACACCGTCCCCGACTCCCGATCCTACTCCGACACCGACGCCACCTCCGACGCCGACCCCTCCGCTGCCGACCCCCGGTCCCTGCTGCGTGTGCGGCTGCTACGACATCGGCTACTCGCACTGCCCGTTCAGCCAGCACCAGTGCAGCATTCCAGCGCCGGGAGCCACGTCGGGCGCGGAGTGCGCGGCGTTCGACATCCCGGGTGAGCTGCAGTGTATCGGGTTCGGCGTGTGCGACGGGGCCGCTGGCGGCATCTGGTTCCCGTACTGCCGCTGACGATGGTACGGAGGACGTCCCCGACGATTCAGATCGCGCCTGGCGTCTACGACGAGCCGGACGCGATCATGCGCCGCGGCTCGCTCAACATCGGCGGCGCCGGCGCCGACGTGACGACCTGGCGGAGTGACGCCACGTCGCACTGGCGGTGACCGGCAAGCTGCGCCTCAGCATCGTGGCATCCTCGACGAAGGTGATCTGCACGGCGTTCCTCGCGGACGCGTCGAGCAATCCTCCTGCGTCGATGACGGCGCTGAGCATCGTCGCCAGGACGAAGCAGAAGCCTGCGAACTGAGCGGGACGCAGCGCACGCGCGACACGGATCGGGCCGCTCGAAGCCATTCGCGACGAGGACCGCCGAAGGCCACGCGCGCACGGCATGCGCGCCTCCAAGTGCGTCGGCGAAGGCCTCCGTGACCCGAAACCTGTGGGATTGCGACGGCCGATGAGCGCAGGTCGTCTCGTTACGCAGCCGGCATGGTGCGGGCGACACTGCCACGTGACCGAGCGCAGGGGCACGGAGGGCGAGCCGGGTCGTGCTCGCTGCCTTCCCGCAGCGCCGCACCGCATCCGACGGCCCGATCGCTGCGTCGACGTCGTCGGTCCGCGGGTCTCGGCGCACGAAACGTACTTGACCTGGGTGGCGCGGTCGACTCTGCTGGCGCGATGTCGAGCCTGATCTCGCGACGCATGCTCGGATGCGTCCTGGGCGCGGCGCTCCTGGCGGCGTCCGGCGGCGGGGCATGGGCTGGCACCGTCGTCCTCGAGGCCTACGACGCGAGCGGTGCGCCGCTCGGCTTCGACCAGGTGATCGCGCTCAGCAGCGCGGCTGTTGCACCGACATTGTCCGCTCGCTGTGCGTCCTCCGACGCCCGCGTGGTTCCGGCGCAGTTCAGCACCGCGCGCACGGCGTGCCACTTGATGAGGCGGTCGGCATAGCCGTTCAGGCCGCCATTGATTCGGCGGGTGATCAGCTCGAAGTTGTCCGCATCGGCCAGCCAGTTGAGCCGACGGCTGTACCAGTAATCGGCCGCGCTCATGGCGGCCCATTCGCGCTCGGCCAGCAGCTCGGGGTGGGCTTCAAAGTCGGGCACGTCAGGGCCAAACTTGGCGCGCATGCGGTCGCGGGCGGCGGCGTGGTTGGCACGGCCCGTTACCTGTATCAGACCGTGGCCTTTGTAGCGGGCGCCGTCACCGGGCTGGGTGTTGCCCAGATCCGCGCGGCCCTCATACCGGCGTTGCGCGTCGGTGGGCCCCCACAGTTCGGTGGTGTATTTGAAGTTTGCAGACTCGTGGCCAATCTGCGGCAGGAAGGCTGCCACCGGCTTGGGGGTGGTGATGCCGTAAGCATCAGCAGCGGCCCGGATGGGCTCCAGCCACAGCTCTGCGCGGACGGCATTTGCGCCAGCGGCGCGCAGGGCCTGGGTGGTGATGAGGTGGGTCATGGT
>JAIEPK010000183.1 GCA_019749875.1 Candidatus Binatia bacterium
GAAGGCGAGTGCCGCCGCGCGCAAGCGTCGCTTCCGCGCGACCGGCGACGCGAGCTGAGGAGCGCGCGGTCGCGCCGTCCCCGGGAACCAGCGGTCATGGGCCGGCGCGGCACGTCCCCGGCCGACGGAGGCTCGCGCGCAGCAACGCCGGCGACTCGCCGAAAGAGCACGGCGCCGCCGTGCTCCGAGCACGGCCGCTACTCGACGTCGACCGCGTAGACCGCGATGCGCGCCGGCGCCATGTCCTCCCACGGACGCCGGTACACCAGCTCGATCTTCGTCCAGCCCGGCGCGACCGGAGCGAACGTCCAGACTTCCTTGCCGCCGGTTCCCGGCGCGCCGTTCGGCTGCTCCTCGTAGGTCGTCTCGACGAGGGTGAGCACGGAGCCGTCGAGCGGCTTTGCGAGCTCCCACTGGAATCCCGTGGTGTGGTTCGCGTCGAGCGTGATGGAGAAATCTTTGCCAGGGGTCGCGGCGATCTCCGCGGGCGGCGGACCGGGCTCGGATGCGAACAGCGAGCAGGCACCCAGCGTCGCCGCGAGCAGGATCGCTGGCAGCCGTGCGGTGCGCGTGCGGCTCACGCCTTGCCCGCCGCGGCGCAGAGTGCCGCGAGCTCCATGTCGGCGAGATCCCCGATGCGCTCCACGGTGACGTCGGGCGCGCGGTACTTCGCGACCTCGCGCTCGTCGTGCGCGTAGTGGCCCTGGCGCGGGAACACCGTGGTCACGCGCGGCCCCCAGCTCTTCTTGACGGCATCCAGGATACGAACCTTGTCGTCGACCAGCACGAAATGGTCCGCGGGGTAGCGTCGCTCGACGTCGTCGAGCTCGAGCTCCTTGTGCACGTAGATCAGGATGTTGCTGTCCACGGCCTCCTGCAACCCCGAGCGCTCGATCTTGCGCGGCTGGAAGACGACGTCGCCGTCCGACAGGATCACGACCGGCCCCCACTGCCGGAAGCGATCGAGCACGTCGAGCGAGTTCGGGAACAGCCGGTTGGCGAACGGGTAGTTCACCAGGAACGACGACACCGCGAGCACGTGCGAGTCGCGCGGGTTCTCGACCCGGTAACGCTGCAGCGCGCCCAGATAGTCGGCGTAGCCGAGCTCTTTGCGCAGCTCCTCGAAGATCGCCCAGTAGCGCTGCTGGCGCTCGTGGCCGACCTCGGCGTCGAGATACCGCATCATGTCCTGCACGACGCGATCGTTGTCGAGCAGCGTGTTGTCGACGTCGAACAGCGAGACCACGGCCTGTTTCGCCATCACCGACCTCCTGCGCCGCCCGTGCGGCGCGCTCCGATTCTGCCTGCGTCCTCGGCCCGGCGCACGCGGCCGAGCGTGCTCGCAGCGGCCCGCGACGCCGGCATGGCTGGACGCCTCATGCGAGCGCCTCCGCGTCCGCGCGCGTGTCGCGCTTCGCGTCCGAGACCGACTCGTCGCCCATCAGCACCTGCGCGAGCCCGACCGAGCACAGCCCGATCACCGTCAGCGTCAGGCTGCCGGTCGCCTCGGCGACCATGAGAATCCCGGCGAGCGGGATGCGGTAGCCGGCGGCGAGGAAGCAGGCACCGCCGAGCAGCGGCAGGAAGTTGCTGTCGCCGCGGCCCATTGCTGCCGACACGATCTCGCCGACGAACACGCCGGTCACCGCGAGCGAGGTGAAGACGCCGCCGCCGCCCGCGCCGAAGACGCAGGCGAGCGTGCCCGCAGTGCGGATCAGCATGGTCGCGACCAGCAATCCGACCGCGTGCTCGCCCGACGCTAGCCAGCCCGCCGCGACGTAGCCCGGGCCGAAGGTGATCCAGCTCCCCGCGAGCGCGTGGCCCGCCCACGCGAGGCCGGCGAGCACGATACCGCCGAGCAGCGCGCGCGGGATCGGGCCCGCCTTGCGGCCGAGCCCGCGCAGCAGATCCGTCAAGTAGGCGAACGACCAGGCACCGGCACCGCAGCCGAGCGCAACCAGCGCACAGGCGAGCGCGAAGCCGGCGTCGAGCTGGGGCATCCGCGACAGCACCACCAGGTGGCTCGGCCCGACCAGAGCGGCCCGCGTCAAGTACGCGGCCCCCGCGGCGACCGCGGCCGGCACCAGACGCGTCAAGTCGGCGTCGCGGCGGTACGGAACCTCGATGCCGTACATCGTCCCGACCGCCGGCGACGAGAACACCGCGGCGATGCCGGCGCTCGCGCCCGCGATCATCCACGTACGCCGCTCGTGCTCGTCGAGGCGCGGCAGGCGCTCGCCGAGCTCCTGCCCGAGAACGGCACCGAGCAGCGCCGACGGCGACTCGAGACCCTGCGAGCCGCCGCCCGAGACCGTCACCGCGGCCGCCAGCACGCGCCCGGGCAGCTCGCGCAGCGCGATGCGCTTCGCCGGATGGTGGAACACGTCGATGTAGACCTCGGCGGTCGCGGGCCGGTCGACCCGCGTGACGAAGCGCACCACGAGCAGCGTCGCGAGCAGCGCCACCAGCGACGGCACCGCGGGCAGAGCTCCCGGCAGCAGGGCGAGCTCCTTCAGCGCGCGTCCCTCGACCAGCCACGACGCCCCCGCCACGCACGCGCCCGTCACCGTGCCGACCAGCGCCGGCACGACCAGCAGCACCAGCGCGCGCCGTACGAGCCCGGGTCGCGGTCGTGCGTTCCGATCCGGCTGGCTCTCTCCTCCCACGCGACCCCGCTTTCGCTCGTCCGGCCGGAGCGACGCCCTCGGGCCGCACCGTTCATCGGACGACGTCCGGGGCGCGCTTAGCACGCCGCGCCGGACCCGCGAAGCGTCCGACCGGTTTGCTCCCCGCAGCCGATCCACGCCACAATCGGCTTCGGCGTCGCGCGGGGGGCGGACGCCCTCGGAGGGGAGGATCGAGATGTCGTCGAGAAGCGCGGCGCTCGCCTGCGGGCTGGCGCTCACCGGAGCGCTCGCCGGCTGCGCGTTCAACGGCGCGATCGCGGGGCGCCTGGAAGGACGCGGCATGCAGCCGCAGCCGGTGACGTTCAACTATCAGGCGCACCGCTTCGGCCCGGGCGGCACGATCAACGTCGAGCTGCCGAGCGGCGAGTACTTCACCGGACGCTACGTCGAGGTCACGCCGGACACCAAGGCCGACGCCTTCGGTCCCGGCGGCGTCGGCTGGGGTCCGTGGCCCCCCGGCTGGAGCGACTGGGGCGGCGGCCGCGACTTCGCGTCGTTCGTGCAGGCGTACAGCGGCAAGGTGGTCGCGACGCTGTTCGGCGACCGCAAGAACACGATGCGCTGCCGCTTCGACCTGACCAACCAGGCCGACGGCATGGCCGGCGGCGGCGCGGGGCAGTGCCAGGTCACGGGCGGCGATACGATCCAGGCGACGTTTTAGCGAGGGGCCACGACGCCCCTCGCCCCGTCAAGCAGAGCTTGACGGGGGCCCACTCCCCGCGGTCGCGGAGCGCAGCACTCGCTTGCGCTCGCGTGCTCGCGCCGTGCCGGTGCGGACTTGCCGGCGTGGCTCTCTACTCGTCAAGCAGCTGCCACTCCCCGCGGTCGCCTCGCTCCGCGCGGTGGCGGCGCCGGCGTCAGGCGGTCGTGGGTGGGAGAACGGCAGGGGCGCCAGTGCGGCGGAAGGGGTAGCAGAGCTGGCCCCACATCGTCGGGGGGACGTCGTCCTCGGGGATGCCGTAGCGTTCGGGGCGGCGATCCCGTGGCATGTGGAACGTCCCGAAGGCGAGGTCGATGAAGGGGAACATGCCGGCGAAGTTGCGGTTGAGGCCGTCGTGCTCGGCGGCGTGGTGCCAGCGGTGGAAGACGGGGCTCGCGAGGACGTGGCGCAGGGGACCGAACGTCCAGTCGACGTTGGCGTGCACGAGCACCGCGTAGAAGATCAGCACGGGCACGTACGCGGCCACGATCGTCGCGTCGAAGCCGATGAGCACGATCGGCAGCGACTGCGCGAGCCGCGTGACGACGTCGTTGAGGGGATGCACCCGCCCTGCCGACAGCCAGTCGACCTGGGTCGACGAGTGGTGCACCGCGTGGATCGGCCACAGGCGCCGGCTCGCGTGCAGCCAGCGGTGGCTCGCATAGCCGAACAGATCCGCGACCAGGAGGAGCAGCACGAGCTGCACGCCCCACGGTAGGGCCGCGAGCGCCGGGCGCGGGGCCAGGAACTCCTGCAGCGCGTCGAGGCGGATCGGCACGCCGGACGCCGCCGCGACGCCGACCAGGGCCAGCACGATGGCGACGCGCGAGATGCTCTTGCTCACCAGCGGGGTGACGAAGAACCATCCGACGTCGACCCAGGTGCCGCGGCGGATGCGCGGCTGGCCGGTGACCGCCGGCACGAGCCGCTCGAGGATCCCGAACAGCACGCCGAGCACCACGAGCCCGACCGCGACGCTTGCGACGCTCGCCGCCACGAGGGGACTTCTACCGGCCGGGGCGCGGTCGCGCCACACGCCTCGCACGAGCACACCGCGACGCGCGCTCGCCAGACCCAGCAGCGCCAGTGCCGAGCGATCGCGGACCGTCGCCCGGGCGCGCTCAGCGCGAGGCGGCGATCAGCGCGAGACCGCGCGCGACCGTGGTGAGCTCCTCGCCGCCGCGCAGGCGGTCGTCGCCGAAGCGCTGCACGAACAGCCGTCGCACGCACGGCACCAGCGACGAGCCACCGGTCAGGAACACGCGATCGACGTCCGCCGGTGCGACGCCACAGCGCGCCAGCAAACGGTCCACGCAGCTCGCGAGCCGCGTCAGGTCCGGCTCGAGCCAACCCTCGAACTCGTACTGCTCGACTTCCTGCGTGATCCGGCGCGGCAGCTCGCGGAACTCGAACATCGCGCTGTCGCGAGACGAGAGGTCGAGCTTGGTGCGCTCGACAGCCTCGTACAGCAGGTAGCCGAGATCGTCCTCGACGAGCCGGATCAGGCTGTCGATCTTGCTCGGCTCGACGGCCTGGAAGCGGAGCTGCTTCAGGGTCTCGAAGGTCGACGGCTGGGCGAGGAACGACACGTCCTCCCAGCGCTCGAGGCGCGAGAAGATCCACGCCGGCATCGGCAGCGTCTTGCCGTGCTCCGAACGGCGCAGGGAGCCGAGCCCAAGGCGCGGGGCCACCACCGCGCGCACGATCCGGCCGTCGAACGCGCCGCCCGCGATCGGGACGCCGTCGATGCCGAGGATGCTCTGCGAGCGGTCGGCCTGCTCGCGGGTGCTCGGACCGAGACGGACCAGGCAGAAGTCGCTGGTGCCGCCGCCGAAGTCGCCGATCAGCACCAGCTCGTCGTGATCGAGGCTGCGTTCGTACTCGTGGGCCGCGGCGACGGGCTCGAACTCGAAGGCGACGTCGGTGAACCCGGCCTGCCGTGCGGCCGCCTCGAGACGGGCGAGCGCGCGCGCGTCGCCGTCCTCGTCGACGTGCCCCTCGGGACCGGCAGCGAAGTGGACCGGACGGCCGAGCAGGACCCGCTCGCCCGGATCGCCGAGCTCGTCGCGGGCGATCCGCCGCAGCTCGCCGAGGATCAGCGCGACCAGGTCCTCGAGGGTGAACTTCCACCCGAAGACGTACGTCTCGCTCAGCGTACGGCTCGCCAGATGCGACTTCAGCGACTGCAGAAACCGGCCGCCCGCCCCTTCGTCGCGGTAGGAGTCGATCGCCCATGGACCGGCGGTCGGCTCGGGGCGGCGCTTGGGCTTGCGGTCGAGGCCGCTGAAGTGCAGGACGGAGCGGAACGTCAAGCTTCGCCGCCCCGGCTCGCCGAACTCGGCGAGCCGAGAGTTGCCGTCGCGGCGAGCGACGCCGACCGCGCTGTTGGTGGTGCCGAAATCGAGGCCGAGCATCGCTTTCCTTATGGCGATCGCCACCCGGCCGCGCCAACATCAGGTCGAGTCCGCGGGTTGCCGAAGATGGATCGAAGATGATGGCCGACAGCCGCACGACCACAGACGGCACGACCGAACGCCCGAGCGATCTCCACGGTGACCTTCAGTCGACCACCGAGATCCTGCACGGCGTGCTCGACTCGACTGCGGACGGCATCCTGGTGGTCGACACCCAGGGGCGCATCGTCACGCACAACCGGCGCTTCGCCGACATGTGGCAGCTGCCCGCCGACGTCCTCGCCGAGCGCGACGACGCACGCGCCCTGGAAGCGGCGTTGCGGCTGCTCGCCGACCCCGAGGCGTTCCTCGCCAAGGTCCAGATGCTCTACGGTCAGCCCGAGGCGGAGAGCTTCGACTCGTTCGCCCTGATCGACGGTCGGACCTTCGAGCGCTTCTCGCGCCCGCTGCGCGTCGGCGAGCGCGTCACAGGCCGCGTGTGGAGCTTCCGCGACGTGACCGCGCAGCGCCGCAGCGAGGAGAAGCTGCGCGCGAGCGAGGCGTACTTCCGCGCGCTGACCGAGAAGTCGCGCGACCTGGTCGCGATCATCGACCTCGACGGCATGATCCGGTACGCGAGCCCGTCGCACGAGGCGGTGCTCGGCTACCGTGCCGACGCACTGGTCGGCACGAACGCGCGGTCGTACGTCCACCCGGACGACCTGCCGCGCGTGCCCGCCCTGCTTTCGGGAACCCCCGCCGTGATCCCGAGCTTCGAGTTTCGCTTCCGCCACCACGACGGCTCGTGGCGCACGCTCGAGACGGTCGGCACGAACCTGTCCGATCGGCCCGACATCAATGGCCTGGTGCTCAACTCGCGCGACGTCACGGCGCGGCGACGGGCGGAGCTGCGCACCGAGATCCTGCTCGCGATCGCCGACGACGTCGCGGGGCACGTCGACCTGGAGGAGATCTTCGCGCGCGTGCAGCGCCGCGCGATCGAGGCGTTGCCGGCCGACGCGACCGCCGTGATCTGCGAGGATCCCGTGCTCGGCCGCATGCGCGTGATGGCGCATCAGGGATTGCCGCCCGAGCTCGCGCCGGCGCTCGCGAGCGTGACCTTTCCCAAGGGCGAGCTGCCGGCGGCGACGCGAACCAAGCAGGGCGAGACGGTGGCGGTACGCGACCTCGACCTGCGTCCGTGGCTCCCCGAGCACGGCGCCGAAGCCTTCGCCACGGGGTCGCTCGTGCTGGCGCCGTTCGACGCCTGGAGCAGGCACTTCGGCATCCTGGTCGCCGTCGCCTTCGGCGCCGGGCGCGGCTTCGACGACGACCAGATCTCGCTCTGCACCGGCGTCGCGCGCCAGGTGGCGCTCGCCATGGAAGCGACCGATCTCTACCGCGCGCAGGCCGAGGAGGCGAACTTCGCGAACGCGCTCGCGCGCTTCGGGCGCGATCTGATCGCGCACGTGAACGAGCCGCAGTTCCTCGACCGGCTGTGCGAGTCGACCGCGACCGTGCTCGGCTGCGAGGTCAGCGCGACGCTGCTGAAGCGCGGCGACGGCGGGGCCTTCTCGGTGATCGCCGGCCACGGCTTCTCGACCACGGAAGCCGACCTCGCGACCCTGCTCGAGATCCCCGCCGAGCGCATGGCCGGGCTGCTCGCGCGCCTCGCCGACGCCGACGTCACGGTCCTGACCCACATCCCGGACTCCGCCATGCCGCGCGCCGAGCGTGCGCGACACGGCTTGACGGCAGCGCTGTGCATGGCCTTGCGGCGCGGCGGCGAGATCGTCGGCGTGCAGGTCACGACCCGCCACGATGGGCGGCCGTTCTCACCGGTCGTGCTGCGCATCGCGCGCGACATCGCGCAGAGCGCGTCGCTCGCGATCAGCCACGCGCAGCTCGTGGAGGAGCTGGAGCAGGCGAACCAGGTCCGCGCCGAGTTCGTCGCGACGGTGTCGCACGAGCTGCGCACGCCGCTCAACATCATCCTCGGCTACGGCGACCTGTTGTTGACGGACACCTTCGGACCGCTCAACGAGGAGCAGCGTTCGACGCTCGAGCGCATGGACCGGCGGGCGCGCGAGCTGCTCGACCTGGTCAACTCGACGCTCGAGGTCAGCCGTCTCGAGCGCGGCCGCGTGCCCATCGACGTGCAGGCCGTGTCGATCGCGGGGATCTTGACCGAGGTCGAGGCCGAGACCCGCGAGCTGCAAGAGAAGGCCGGCGTCCCGCTGGTGCTCGACGTGCCGCGTGGCGACGTCGAGGTCACCACCGACCGCGCGAAGCTCAAGGTCGTGATGAAGAATCTCGTCGGCAACGCGCTCAAGTTCACCGAGCGCGGCTGCGTGACGGTACGCGCCACACGGCACGACGACCGCGTCGCGCTCGAGGTCGTCGACACCGGCATCGGCATCGCACCCGGCGATCTGCCGGTCGTGTTCCAGGCGTTTCGTCAGGTCAAGTCGACCACCGCGCGCACGCACGTCGGGGTCGGGCTCGGACTCTTCATCGTCGCGCGATTCGTCGAGCTGCTGCGCGGCCACGTGTCGGTACAGAGCACCGTCGGCGTGGGCTCGACGTTCCGCGTCGAGCTTCCCGTCGACTACGCGTCGGCGACGGCGCACGACGCCGCCGCACCGAGTCCGTGAGCGGCGCGCGCGACGAGGGGGGAACGCCCCCGTCGCGCGCGCGGACCGTCACTGCAGCAGGCTCGAGGGCGCCGCCACGAAGGCGTCGAACACCGAGCCGTACGGCTCGATGGTCGGAGTCGGCGAGGGCGTCACGACCGCCGTGGGCGTCGGCTTCGGTGTCGGCGTCGGCGTTCCGTTCGACGGCTGCGCGGTCGCCGTCGGCTTCGGCGTCGGCGTCGGGGTCGGGACGACCGGCGTCCCGGTGGGGGTCGGCTTGGGCGTCGGCGCCGTCGCCGGCAGGTGCAGCAGCCAGCCGAACT
The DNA here is from genome assembly GCA_019749875.1 of Candidatus Binatia bacterium. GTDB lineage: Bacteria > Desulfobacterota > Binatia > UBA12015 > UBA12015 > VGTK01. Next base: position 8,737 of record JAIEPK010000183.1, read on the forward strand.
CGCGCCGGCTCCAGGTGTTGCGCGTGAGGAAGGTGTCGTTGCCGATGACGAGGTAGATCACGTTCTGCGGCAGCGACGCGCCCGCCAGGTCGCCGTGCGCGATCACCGTGATGCGCCACTGATGCGCCTGCAAGCGGCGCAGCGTGACGCGGCTGATGCCACCGGTCTGGCGCGCCGCGTCGTTGCGGTAGACGAAGGCCTTTCCTTCGCGCACCAGAAGGCCCGGATCGAGCCGCTCGCTGAGCAGCTCGCCGTTCGCGTTGCGCAAGACGATCTTGAACTTGTCGTCGTTCGGGTGCAGCGGCGTCGGCACGTTGAGCAGCGCCTGGAACTGCAGCGTGTCGACCGGCGTGTTCAAGTTGATTTTGTTCGGACACCCGATGGTGCCCTCGCAGGCGCTGACGATCGTGCCTTCGAACTTCTGCTCGGCACGAGCGATGTACGCCGCACCGAGCGTGACCGGCACGGCGAGCACGGCGAGGCAGCGACGGAGCGTCCGAAATCGTCGGCTCGGCATGGTGGATCCTCCTCGGGTTGGACTGGTTGGGAAGCTCGCCATCGGCCGCCGCCAGCGACGACGCAACTGCTGTGCGATAGCCTGCCGCGCTCCCTAGCCCGACCGGGCCTCACTTGGCAAGACGCGCGTGGATCAGGGCTCGAGAAAGCCCGCCGCCTGCAGCCGGAACATGCGTGCGTAGCGCCCATCCCGCGCGATCAGCTCGGCATGGGTTCCGAGCTCGGTGAGGCGCCCCTCGTCGAAGACCGCGATCCGGTCGGCGCCGCGCGCGGTCGAGAACCGGTGCGTGATCAGGATGGCCGTCCGCCCGGCGGCGAGGCTCCGGAAGCGCGAGAAGATCTCCGCCTCCGCCTCGGCATCGAGCGCCGCGGTCGGCTCGTCGAGGACCAGCACCGGCGAGCGCCGCATGAACGCCCGCGAGAGCGCGAGCCGCTGCCATTGCCCGACCGACAGCTCCTCGCCGCCGAACCACCGTCCGAGGCTCTGCGCATAGCCCTGCGGCAGCGCCTCGATCACCCCGTCGACCCCGGCCGCGGCGGCCGCACGGACGATCTGCTCGCGATCGTCCATCGCCGGCAGCCAGCCGACGCCAATGTTGTCCGCGACGGTGAAGTGGAAGCGCACGAAGTCCTGGAAGATGACCCCGACCCGGCTGCGCAGCTCGGCCGGTGGGAGCGTCGCGAGGTCGACGCCGTCCATCAGGATCACGCCGGACGTGGGCCGGTAGAGGCCGGTCAGCAGCTTGACGAGGGTCGTCTTGCCGGCGCCGTTGCGGCCGACGAGCGCCAGCGACTCGCCCGGCTCGATCACCAGCGAGACCTGCGACAGCGAGTCGCGGCTCGCCTCGGGATAGCGGAACGTGACGTCACGCAGCTCGATGCGCGGCGGCGGCGCGAGCGGCGACGGTGCGCCGCTCGCGGCCGTGGTCCCCGGCGCGGAAGCGCCGGCCCCGGCGCCGTCGTCGGGCATGTCGCGGTGCGGCTCGTCCTCGGGCACCGCGAGGTACTCGAAGAGGTTGGTCATGAAGAGGTTGTCCTCGTAGAGCCGTGCGATCGCGAGCAGCGCCGACTGCAGCGCCGCCTGTCCTTCACGGAAGGCGATCACCAGCATCGTCATGCTGCCGACCGTCAAGCCGCCCGCGATCGTCCGCGCGACCACCCACGCGTAGCAGCCGTAGAGCGCGACCGTGCCGAGCAGGCCGAGGCGCAACGCAGCACGGGCGCGACGGCGCGCGAGCGACGCGTCCTCGGCGTGATGACGCTCCCAGATCTCGCGGTAGCGGTCGAGCAGCAGCGCGCCCAGCGCGAACAGCTTGACCTCCTTCGCGCTCGCCTCCTGCGACAGCAGCATCTCGAGGTAGTGCGCTTGACGGTTGGCGAACGTGCGCCCGCGCGTCATGAGGAAGGCCTCCCGTCCGAAGCGCGCCTCGGCGAGAAACGGCGGCACCGCGGTCGCGAGCAGCGCCGCGACCGCGACCCAGCTGAAGCCCGCGAGCAGAGCCGCATAGCCGGCGAGCACGATCGCATTGCGGCCGAGCGCGAGAATCGAGCGCACGACGTCCAGCGGACGCGAGCTCGCCTCGCGACGCGCCTGCGCGAGCTGGTTGTTGAAGTGCGGATCCTCGAAGTGCCGGTACGAGACGTTGATCGCCTTCTCGAGGATGCGCGTGTTGACCAGCAGCCCGAGCTGCGAGCGCAGCAGCGTCTGGCACAGCGCGTTGGTATTGACGACCCAGGCGCGCACCGCCATCAGCACGAGCTCGAGCGCCACCCACTCGAGCGCCGCCGCGGTCGCCGCCGGCGACGGCGCGCTCGACGCCGCGATCACCGCGTCGATGATGCGCTTCCCGACCCAGGCGAGCGCGACCGGAAGAACGCCGTCGGCGGCAGCCAGTGCCACGAGGCCGAGCGCCAGCATCCGGTCCGTCGCGGCGAGCAGGGCGAAGGCGCGACGCGCGTTGCCCAGCACCGCGCCCAGCTCGCGCAGACGGCGCGGCAGGCTCGCGAGC
>JAIEPK010000156.1 GCA_019749875.1 Candidatus Binatia bacterium
GACAGCGGCCCGCCGCTGCCGATCACGCCGCGCTGGCACTCGACCGTGAGCACGGCCGTGCTGCGTGGCTGCAAGATGTCCTTCAGTTCGATCGGCATGTGCAGGAGCCCCTCCGCGGCGCGGCGGACGTTACCGTGCTGCCGCGCGCTCCGCCACGCACGACGGACGGCGCGGCCGCGGCGGAACGAGGCGGCGCTGCCTGCTCACCGGATCGCGCGGGGCGGGCAACGCTGGTGCGGAAGTCAGTCCAGGAGAACACCGGGGTTGAGGATGTGCCCCGGATCGAGCTCGCGCTTGGCCGCGGCGAGCGCGCGCGCGAAGGCATCCGGACGCTGGCGGTCGTACCAGGGACGGTGGTCGCGTCCGACGGCGTGGTGGTGCGTGATCGTGCCGCCGAGGCGGATCAGCGCTTCCGACGCCGCGCCCTTGATCTCGGCCCACTGCTGCAGCTGCGAGCCGCGCTTCCCGGGCGCGATCACCGAGTAATACGGCGCGGGCCCGTCGGGGTAGACGTGCGTGAAGCGGCAATTCACCTGCCCCGCGCCGCAGACGCGGCGCACCGCGTCCTGCGTCGCGGCCATGATTCCCGCATGGAACTCGGGGAAGCGATCCCAGGTGATCGCGGTCTCGAAGGTCTCGGACACCATGCCGATCGCGGCCAGCGTGTCGCGCAGGTAGGGCCCGTCGAGGAACGCCTTGCGCCACGCTCCGACCGCCCCCTCGCGCCCGGCCGACTCGTCGTCGCGGGTCGCTCCCGCACCGTCGGCGACCGCCCCGCCATGATCGCGGCACAGCTCGAGCGCGCGCGCCATCCACGCGTCCGGCCGGTGGTCCGCCGACTCGAAACCGATGACCAGGATCGCCGCGTCGCCGGAACCGGCGCCGGCCGTCATCGCCTCGCCCGGATCGAGCAGGCGGCAGTTGGTGGGTGCGAGGCCCGACTGCGAGATCGCGCGCACGGCCTCGGCGCCGGCGAGCATGTCGGCGAAGCTCACCGACACGGACGCGCGCCAGCGCGGCCGGTCCTGCAGGCGCATCCATGCCTCGGTGATGATGCCGAGGATGCCTTCCGAGCCGATGAACATGCGGTCGGGGCTCGGCCCCGCCCCGGAGCCCGGCAGGCGACGCGACGCGACGGTGCCGCGCGGCGTGACGACGCGCAGCGACTCCACGAAGTCGTCGATGTGCGTGTACAGCGTCGCGAAGTGGCCGCCCGAGCGCGTCGCGATCCAGCCGCCGAGCGTGCTGAACTCGAACGATTGCGGGAAATGGCGCAGCGTCAAGCCGTGCGGCCGCAGCTGGTCCTCGAGCGCCGGGCCGTAGATGCCGGCCTGGATGCGCGCCGCGCGCGACGTGCGATCGATCTCGAGCACGCGATCCATCCGCGCGAGGTCGAGGGTCACGACCGGACGATCGCCGGCCGGGGGCTCGATCCCGCCCACGACGCTCGACCCGCCGCCGAACGGGATCGCGATCGCGCCCGCCGTGTCGCACCAGTCGAGCAGCGCCGCGACCTCGCCCTCGTCGCGCGGGCGCGCGATCACGTCCGGTGGGTTCGCGAAGTCGCGCGCCAGCGCCCGCACCACGTCGCGGAACGACTTGCCGTAGGTGTGGCCGGCGCGATCCTCGGCGTCGGTCGAGCACAACGGGGCGAGGCTCGCCGGCGGCGCGATGCGCGGCGCGCGCAGCCGCAGCTCCTCGACGCGCGGCGGCGCGACCGCGTCCGGAACCGCGTCGAGGCCGAAGCGTCCGGCCAGCAGCTCAGCGATACGACGCTGCTGCTCCGCGTTCGGGCCGTGGCCCTCATAGCCCCAGCCCCAGAACTTGCGACGTGGTCCGACGGCGACGCTCATGCCGTGTCCTGCCATCGCTCGCGACACGTGTGCAACCCCGCGACCGGCCGCGGCTTGCCCCGATCCGTCGCGCGGGGCACGGTGATCGCCGACCATGATCCTCGAGCTGCGTGACGCGCGGCAGAGCGCGCCCGATCGCGCGTGGCTGCGCAACGTCTACCCGCTCTACCTGCACGACCTGTCGGAGTTCGACGACGGGTACTACCAGCTCGACGAGCGCGGCCTCTGGCAGCCCGACCACATGCCGTCGTGGCTCGAGGACGATCAGGACCTGCCGCTGCTCGTCGTGGTGGACGACCGGCGCGTCGGCTTCGCGCTGGTCGCGCGCGCCCCGTCGCCCTGGATCGCTCCGGGCTGCGACCACCGCATGTCCGAGTTCTTCATCCTGCGGCGCGAACGCGGCGCGGGGATCGGAGCACGCGCGGCCCATGCGGTGTTCGACGCGCACCCCGGCCGCTGGGAGGTCAGCCAGCTGGTGCGCAACGAGCGCGCGATCCGTTTCTGGCGGCGGGTCATCGGCGAGCAGACCGGCGGTCGCTACGAGGAAACCGCGGACGAGGAGGAGCTGCGCCAGATCTTCCGCGTCAAGCCGAGCGCCGGAGCCGCCCGGCGGGCGAGATGAGGGCTCGCGCGGCTGGCGCGCTTCGTGCAATCTGACCTTCCCGGACGACGTAAAGGGCTTCTGACCCCCACTTTCGCGGGGCGGGACGGTAGAACATGCAAGCGCCACGGAACGAAGCACCAGACCGAACCGAGCCGAGCGACTCGACCACCCGGGACATCGAGGCCTGGACCAGGAGTCTCGCCGGCAGCGCCCCGCTGCGGCTCGCGCGCCGCATCGGGATCGGTGTCGTCGGGTCCGCGGTGCTCGGCGTCGGCGTGATCATGCTGGTCACCCCGGGTCCGGCATTCGTGGTGATCCCGATGGGGCTCGGCATCCTCGCGCTCGAGTTCGAGTGGGCGCGCCGCTGGCTCGACCGCGTCAAGGACTACGCGCGGCACGCGCTCGGGAAGGATCAGGAGCACAAGCAGTCCGGCGCCTGAGCCAGGGCGTCGGTCCGCGCAGCAAAGAAAAAGGCGGGTCGCACGGGCGACCCGCCTTTTCTCGTCTGCGCGATGGAGCGCGCCTCACTTCCGCGTCGCCTCCTCGGAGTGGTTCGCGATCACCGCACGCGAGCCCACATAGCTGTTCACCTGGAGCTGCGTGTCGTTCGGCTGCTGCGCGCGCCGCGCGCTGCCGGTCAGCGCGTACGGCTTCTGCTGCTCGCTCTGCGCGGGCTTGGCGAGGCTGTTGGGATCGCGCGGGTCGAACATCCCCGCCGTGACCGCCGACGCGGGCAGCGCTGCGGCCAACACGGTTGCGAGCGAGAGGGTCGTCACGAGAGTCTTCATCTTCGTTGGTTCCTTTCGTCTGCTGCGATGGCCGTGATCGCGGCCATCAGACAGCTCGATGCTGTGCCTGGTTGGACGCTGGGGCAAGGCTCTGGTTTCGACCTTTGACGGAAAAAGAGCCGGTCTTTCGCGCACTGCCCATCACTTGGGCACATCCGGGCCTGCTTCACGCGATCCGACCGTGATCTCGACGCGGCACGCACGTTGCGATCTGCAACGTGGCACGAGCCTGGATCCTGCTGCCGCTTTTGACGGCACTCGTCGGCTGCGCGGCAACCCGACCCACGATGCTCGGTACGACGGGGGAACCGGACGCGGATGTGGACGCGCTCCGCACCGCGCGCGTGCACCGCATCGGCAGCGACTTGGCGCGCGCCACGGCCGCTCCGGAGCGCATCGACCTGGGCCTCTCGTCGCGCGACACGCTCGGCGCGTGGTCGTGGCCCGACGGCCGCATCCGGGTGAGCCGGACGCTGGTCGACCTGCTCGACGACGACGCGCTCGCGGCGGCACTGGCGCACGAGATCGGCCACCTGCTCGACGGCGGACACGTTGCCGACGGATCGTCGGCTCTCGCCGGAGCGTCGAGCGGCGCCCGTCACGACGGGCCGGGCCTCGAGCTGCGCGCCGACGCGGTCGCCTGCTCGCTGCTGCGTGCGCGCGGGACGCCGGTGGAAGCGCTGCCGCGCATGCTGCGCACCGTCGCGCGCGACTTGACGCCGGCGAGCGACGGGCCGGATCCGGCGGCGCTGCGGCAGCGTGCCGCCGTCGCCGAGCGCTCCTGCGTCGCCGCTCGCTGAGTCCCGCTCCGCCGCGGCTCCCTCGTCCCCAGACGCCCGGCGTGTCCGTATCGGTTCGTGGTCCGCGACGCCGCGATGCCGAGCGTCAGAGGACGTCGCGGTGCAGGTCGGGAAAGACGCGCGCCACCTTGCGCAGCACGTAGTCGCCGTAGGTGCCGTCGAAGTCGTGCACGCTCGCACCGTCCCAGCGCTGCGCGCGATCGTCGGCCGGCGCGCGACTCGCATCGACCAGCGGTCCGATGCGCGCGTCCCAGCCGGGATCGAAGAAGAACGGCAACGACAGCCGATCACGACGGGACGGGTTGCGCACGCGGTGCGGCGTCGAGCGATAGAGACCGCGCGTCACGCGGTCGAGCATGTCGCCGATGTTGCAGACGAAGGCGTCCGACAGCGGTGGAGCCGCGATCCAACCGTCCCGCGTGCGGACCTCGAGGCCGCCCGCGTCGTCCTGCGCGAGGATCGTCAGGAAGCCGTAGTCGGTGTGCTCGCCGACGCCCCAGCCGTCGTCGCCCGGCGGCGGCGCCGGATAGTTGAAGATGCGGAACAGCGTGAGCGGCGTCGTCGTGAAGCGCTCGACGAGCGCGGCTTCCGGCAAGCCGAGCGCGAGTGCCATGCCGCGCAGCAGCGCCTGTCCGAGCGTGGTCATCGCGTCCATCCAGTGCAGCACCGCACCGCGGAACGCGGGCATGTCGTCCGGAAAGAGGTTCGCACCGTGCAGCGGTGTCCCGGCGCGAACCAGCGGATGGTCGGCGTGCAGCTCGGCGCCGAAGTACACGCCTTCCTTGCGATCGGGGCGCCCCGAGGTGAGCTCGCCGCCGACCGGGAACCAGCCGCGCCAAGCGCGACCACCGCGCGTCATCGCGATGCGCGCTTTCTCCGCCTCGGGACGCACGAAGAAGCGGCGGCTCTCGGCAAAGAGCGCCTCCCGCAGCTCGCGCGGGACCCCATGCCCGACCACGTAGAAGAAGCCGACGTCGCGGCAGGCTGCGTCGATGCGCGCGGCGACGTCGTGGCGCGCCTCCTCGCCTCGCACCAGCGACGTCACGTCGATCACCGGCAGCTCGTCCGCGGCGCGCGCCATCGCTCGCCGCCATAGCACGGCCGGCCGCCACGCACGCACGCTTCCCTCGTTCCGGCCCGGTGCGGTAGTGCACCGGCGACCCGTACGGTGCCAGGCGAGGAGGAGCGCGACATGAAGAGGTTCGACGGCAAGGTGGCTCTGGTCACCGGGGCCGCGTCCGGGATCGGACGCGCGACCGCGCTCCGACTCGCCGAGGAAGGCGCCACGCTGTTCGCCTGCGACGTGCAGGAGGACGGGCTCGCGACGCTCGCCGAAGAAGTCCGCGCGCTCGGCGCGGAGATCGCGACGCGACGCTGCGACCAGAGCGACGAGGCACAGGTCGAGGACACCGTCGCCGCGTGCGCCACCCGCTTCGGTCGCATCGACGTGCTGTGCAACGTCGCCGGCATCCTGCGCTTCGACCACACGCACGAGCTGTCGCTCGCCGACTGGAACCGGGTGATCGCCGTCAATCTCACGGGGACGTTTCTCTTCTGCCGCGCGGCACTGCCGCATCTGATCGCGACGCGCGGCAACATCGTGAACCTGTCGTCGACCGCGGCGCTCGCGGGCCAGCCGTGGGCGGCGGCCTACTCCGCCTCGAAGGGCGGCGTCCTGGCCCTGACCAGGAATCTTGCGATCGACTACGTCGAGCAGGGCGTGCGCGTGAACGCGGTGTGCCCGGGCGAGATCAAGACGCCGATCATGAAGGCCTTCCGCCTGCCCGAGGGGGCGAACTTCAAGCTCATCGACCGCGTGCGCTCGCCGAGCGGTGCGGCGCACCCGTCGCGCGTCGCGAGCGTGATCGCGATGCTCGCCTCGGACGACGGCGCGCACATGACCGGCGCCGAGGTTCGCGTCGACGGCGGCATGCTGTCGTAGGCGCGACGTGCCTCGGGACGCAGCCGCCAGGGCCACCTTCGTTCCACCGGCGCCGAGCCTCGCGCCGATCGTGCCGATGCCGCCGCGCGCGCCGGGCGCGCTGCCGTGGATCGGCTCGGGGCTGCGCCTGCTGCGCGATCCGACGGCCTTCTTCGCCGACACGCGGCGCGCGCTGGGCGACACCTACGTCGTCGACGCGTTCGGCTTCCGCCTGTTCTGCGTCTTCTCCGCCGCCGGCGTGCGCAGCCTCTACGCGCTGCCCGAGAGCCGCGCGAGCTTCGGCCTCGCGACCTACAATCTCCTCAAGCTCAAGATTCCCGGCGAGCTCTTCGCCGGCCGGCGCGTCGGGCCGCGCAACCTCTTCGCCGGCGAGGACGTCGAGCGCTACGTCGTCAATCTTGAAGAAGCGATGCGACGCGAGGTCGAGCAGCTCGGCGCGAGCGGCTCCTTCGAGGTGTTCGCCGAGATGCGCCGGGTCGGGCACCGGCTCGGCCTCGCGTCGTGGATCGGCAACGAGGCGGCCGCGCCGGAGAACCTCGCGCGCCTGATCCCCCTGTTCGACCGTCTCGACAGCGCCGACGCCTTCGTGCGTCCGGGCACCGCCTTCGTCATCGCGGCGACGCGCCACGCGCGCGAGCGACGCGCAATGCACGGCATCGAGGCGATCGTCGCCGAGATCCATGCGGCGCGCGAGCGGCGCGGCGAACGCGTCGCCGACTTTCTCGACCAGATCTACGCCGCGCACGCCGACGAGCCGTCCGACACCCGCGACAGCGGCGTCGCGCGCGACGTGATCATGCTGCACCTGGGCTCGCAGTCGAACCTCTACGCGGCGCTCGCCTGGACCTTCGCGAACCTGCTGCTGCGCCCCGAGCTTCTCGCGCGCGTGCGCGTCGGCGACGACGTGCTGCTCGAGCAGTGCGCGAACGAGTCGATCCGCCTGGCACAGCGCTCGATCACCTTGCGGCAGGTGCTCGCCCCGCTCGAGCTCGACGACGGCACGCGGACCTATCGCCTCTCGCCGGGCGTGCTGATCACGACCATGCTGTCGGTCAACAACGCCGCCGCGGCGCCGGGGCTCGAGAGCTTCGATCCGACGCACTACGACGGGCGACGGATCGCGCCGTCCGTGCCGCTCGCGACCAAGGAGCTGGTCAGCACCTTCGGCCACGGCAGCCACTCGTGCCCCGCGCAGCGCTTCGCGATCACCGCGATCCGCATCGCGATCCGCCGGCTGGTCGAGCGCTACGACTTCACGCCGCGATTCACCGAGGTCCGACCGCGCCGCCAGCAGCTCGGCGCGGTCGCGCGCGCGGCGCACCCGTGCCCGGTCGACTACCGGCTGCGTGGTCGCTGACCGGCACCGGGCCGCGCGGAGCCGCTCGCCGATCGCATCGCAGATCGTGGCTGGGCAGCACGCCCTGCGCCTTGTAAGGTCGAAGAGTCCTGGGGGAGTAGTCACTCGTGGCGACACGAGCCCGGCGTCAACACACTCGGTCGAGAGGCCGTGGCGCCTGGAAGCCGCCTTCGGCCCGACGAGACCCATGACGCGTCGACGTGTCCGAGCCCGGGCGGGACGGATCGTCGTCCGTCATGGTGCGCTGCTTCCCGCCCGCGGGAGAGATCCGTGGAGTTCCTGATCGCGACGTCCGTCGTGGCGTTGGCCGAGGTCGGCGACAAGACGCAGCTGCTGTCGCTGCTGCTCGCCGCCCGCTACCGGAAGCCGTGGCCGATCGTGCTCGGCATCCTGGCTGCAACCGTCGCCAACCACGCGGCCGCCGCGTGGCTGGGCCAGCTCGTTCAGTCCTACTTGACGCCGGAGATCCTGCGCTGGGTGCTCGGCGTGTCGTTCCTCGCGGTCGCCGCGTGGACCCTGATCCCCGATCGAATGGAGGAGGAAGACCACGCCGCCTACCGCTACGGACCGTTCGCCGCGACGCTGATCTTGTTCTTCTTGGCCGAGATCGGCGACAAGACGCAGGTCGCGACGATCATGCTCGCGGCACGTTACCCGTCGCTGGTGATGGTCGTGACGGCGACGACGCTCGGCATGCTGATCGCCAACGTCCCGGTCGTGTGGCTCGGCGGCAAGGCCGCGGAGCGGCTGCCGCTGCGCGTGATCCGCGGCATCGCGGCGGGGCTGTTCGCGATCCTCGGCGTGTGGGCGCTGGTCGGCAGCTGAGCGCGCGGCTCAGCGTGTCGTCGGACGTGCGCGGATCTGCTCGCGCACCGGCTTGTACTCCGGCATCTGCAATCCGCGGCGCAGCCAGTTCGCGCCGTCGATGACGAAGCTGTGTCCGGTGACGTACGCCGCATACGGCGAGCACAGATAGGTCGCGGCCCAGCCGAGCTCGTGCAGACGACCGACGCGCCCCGCCGGCACCTGCTTGCCGGCTTCCGCATAGCCCTCGGGACGGTTCGCCTTCATGTGGGCGGCCATGTCCTCGTGCGGGAACATGCCGGGCATCAGCTCGTTCACGCGGATGCCGTGCTGCGCCCACTCGACGGCGAGCGTCATCGTCAAGTTGTGCACGCCGGCCTTCGCCGCGGCCGAGTGCACCGCGCCCGGTCCGCCGTTGAGCGAGTAGGTCGCACCGATGTTCAGGATCACGCCCGGGCGATTGGCGGCGATGCAGCGCTGCGCGAGCTCGTGCGAGCAGAACCACGTGCCGTCGAGCACGATCTGCGTGACCGCGCGCCAGCCGTTCGGGGTCAGGTCCTCCGACACGACGGGAAAGTTGCCGGCCGCGTTGTTCACCAGCACGTCGATCGGGCCGAGCGCGCGCTCGACCTCGTCGAACGCGCGCGCGATCTGCTCCGGTTGCCGGATGTCGACCTCGGCCCCGCACGCGCGCCCGCCCGCGGCCTCGACCGCCTCGATGCCGCGCTGCCGCTGCTCGGCCTTGCGCGACAGGATCGCGACGCCGGCGCCGAGGCGCGCGAACTCGATCGCCATCGCCTTGCCGAGGCCCGTTCCGCCGCCGGTGACGGCGACGACCTGGCCGGCGTAGGTGCCGGGCGGGAGCATGGGACTTCCTGCAGCGGGCGGCTCGGGGAGCGGCATGCGCGGACTGTCGCACCCGTCGCGCACGTGCGTCAACGCATGCCGCGTCGTTGACCGCGTCGCGGAGCCCGACGTACGAACGTCGCGGAGGTGATGCCGATGTCCGACGAGAGCGCCGACGCCGTCCTGCTCGAGATCGACGGTCACGTCGCGACGGTGACGTTCAATCGCCCCGACCGACTGAACGCGTGGAGCTGGGAGATGGGCCAGCAGCTGCACCGCCACATGGAGGCAGTCGCCGGCAACCCCGACGTCCGCGCGGTGATCCTGCGCGGCGCGGGACGCGCGTTCTGCGCCGGCGTCGATCTCAAGCCCGACGTCGGCGGTCGCATCGTCGGACGCTCACCGGCGGAGAAAGTTCTCAACTACTATCAGCGGTACCGGGGCTCGCACCGCCGCACGCGCGCGATCGAGGAGACGCCGCAGCCGATCATCGTCGCGATGCACGGCTACTGTCTCGGCGCCGGACTCGAGGTCGCGATGCTCGGCGACGTGCGCATCGCGGCGGAAGGCACGCAGTTCGGCTGCCCCGAGGCGCGCATCGGCGTACCGATCGACTGCGGTCTCGACATGCGGCTTGCGGCCGAGGTCGGACCGGCGTGGGCGAAGTGGCTCACGTTCACCGGACGCCGCATCGACGCGGCCAAGGCCGAGCAGATCGGCCTCCTGCAGGACGTCTTTCCCGCCGATCAGCTGTTCGTCGAGGCGCGCAAGATCGCCGACGAGATCGCCGCCAACGCGCCGCTCGCGGTGCAGGCGATCAAGCGCACCATCGACATGTTCGCCGATCGCGGGCTCGACGACGCGCTGCGCTTCGAGGCGATGAACGCGGCGGTCGGCTTCGTATCGGAGGATCTGATCGAGGGCTTCGCGTCGGGACGCGACAAGCGCCCACCGCGCTTCGAGGGCAAGTAGCCCTCGCGCGCCCCGCGCACGTGCGCCGTGCTCAGAAGATGTCGACGTTCTCGCAGAGCTTCGGCGACCAGACGTCGAGCGCGTCGCCGGTCACGCCGTCGAAGCCGTCGCCGCACGAGATGACGTCGCGCGACGGCGCGCAGTCCATGTCGCACCAGTTCTGCTCGTCGGCGACGATGTTGTCGCCGTCGCCGCCTCCCGACAGGCGATCCGCGCCGCAGGTGCCCTCGATCCAATCGTAGCCGCGCGCGCCGATGATCTTGTCCGGGCCGCGTCCGCCGACGAGGTAGTCGTCACCGAGCCCACCGTTGATCGTCGACTTCGTCGTGAAGTACGGCACCACCTGGCCGGGATCGCACGACCAATACTCGAGGTCGTCCGCCCCCTCGCCGCCGACGAGCTTGATCTCGATGGGCGACAGCAGGATCTGCACGCTGTCGTCACCGGCACCCGAATTGACGTCGATCTTCTTCAGGCCCGCGATCGGGCACTTCGCCTGATAGGTGAACCACTGCGGAGCCCAGAGGTCCTCGGGACGCCCCGCACTCACATCCTCGGCGAACGAGCCGGCCGTGCAACCCGGGCCGACGATCAGCGTTCCTGCGGCCTCGACGACGTAGACGACCCCCTCGTCGCGCTTCGCCTTGACGTTGATGTCGTTGCTGAAGTCGCCGTCGAGGACGTTGCCGGTCGACGCGTCGCGGATCTTCAGCGTGGATCCCGAGATCCAGACCTTCGATTGCACGCCGGCTTCCGCGGCAGTGGCGACGGACACCAGGAACGCGAGGCCGGCCAGTGCTCGGATCGTCCGCTTCATCGGAATCCCTTCGGCGGTGCGCAGGAACGGCGGCCCCGCCAGGCCGAGTCCTATCGGCGGGGCCACGAAGGAGTCAATCCTTCGTTTCGCGCTCAATACCCGTAATCGCCCTCGTCCACCCGCACGAGGCGCCCGTCGCGGAACGTCAAGTAGCGGATGAACTCGCGCGGACCACGATTCACCGTCCAGGTCTCGACCTGCACCTGACGCGTCACGAAGATGCCTGGGGCGGTCTCGATCGAGACCGCCTCGATGGAGAACGAGCGGAACGTCGGCTCGCCGCAGCGACGGAACACCTCGTCGATGCGGTCTCCCTCGTGCACCAGACGGTTGCCGCAGCGGAAGCCGCCGGCCGCGTGCGCCGGTGCCGTCGCGACGAGCGTCGCTCCGAGCAGCGCGCGGACGGCGATCGCCGGCCAGTGACGACGCGACCGTCCGATCCGGCAAGGCATCGACGGAGTGTGCCCGCGCCGGCTCCTCTTTGCCAGCGCGGGCACCTGCTCAGCCTTCGCTCGTCGGCGTCGGCGCCGGTGCGCCCGGGTTGGGCCGCCCGCGGC
>JAIEPK010000204.1 GCA_019749875.1 Candidatus Binatia bacterium
TCCGACGGATGCTTCGCGACGAGGTCGATCCGGTATCGCGACACGCCCCACTGCGCCTCCAGTGCGATGCCCCTCGCGGTCAGCGCGTCGAACACGGCGGCCTCGAAAGGGTTCATCGGCACACCGCCCGAGACGCCTCGGTCACCGAGGCTGCGCCCCGCCGACGCCGCGAACTCCAGGTAGCGACGCAGCAGCTCGACACCCTTCGCCGACGACCGGCCTGGATCCATGTCGAGGTGGCTGAAAGACGAAACGACCGTCATCCGGCGCCGCGCGCGTGTCACAGCGACGTTCAGGCGGCGCTCCCCGCCGTCCTGCAGCAGCGGGCCGAAACGGTACGGCAGCTTGCCGTTCCGATCCTTGCCGTAGCCGATCGAGAGGATGATCACGTCCCGCTCGTCGCCTTGGACGCGTTCTAGGTTCTTTACAAAGAACCGCTCCTCCCGTTGCTCGTCGAGGAAGCTCGCGAGATCGGGATCCGCTCCCATCGCGGCGTCGAGCGCGGCGAGCACGCGATCCTGGTGCTTGATGCCCATCGTGATGACACCGAGGGACTCGGACTTCCGGTTGCGAGCGTGCTCGGCGAGGAGGTCAACCACACGTCGCACCTCGTCGGTGACGCTGTCCTCTTCACCATCTCGCGTCACGGATGCGTCGACCAGGACGTGAGACACGCCGGCTACATCCCCGACACCGGGGAACGTGATCAACCTGTCGCCGTAGATGAACCTGTTCGAGAACGCGATCAGCGACTCGTCGCGACTGCGGTAGTGCCAATCGAGGGACCACGGCTCGATGAACGTGCACATCAAGCCCAGGATGCTCTCGAAGCCGACGGTGCCGAGACCCTGGACTTCGTCGTCGGTGCCGTCGTCAGCGTCGGACCCACCCGCGAAGAATGCGGTCGGTGGGAGCTGGTGCTGATCGCCCGCGACGATCGCCTTGCGGCCGCGCATCAACGCGCACACAGCGTCCTCGGGCAGCACCTGGCTCGCCTCGTCGAACAGTACAAGGTCGAAGTGCGGCGCCGCTGGCAGAAGCTCGGCGACGGACAATGGGCTCACCATCCAGCACGGCCGCAGCGCGGTGATGACGTCGGGCGCCTGAGTCACCGTCTTGCGCAGCGGCTGGTGCCGGCTCTTCTTGTGGGCCTCGTTCCGCACCAGCTGCGCCTGAGCAGGATGCCGGTTCATCGCGTCAATCACGCGCTCGGCATGCGCACGTCGCACTCGGGCAGCGGTGATCGCCAGCCGCTCGCGATCGAGCCTGCGGAACTCGTCGGCCGTCGTGTCGTGACTCCTGCCGTTGAACGAGGCTAAGGCCGGGTCTTCCGCTCGGACTTGGTCGAGACAGGACGACAGTAGCGCGTGATCGAAGCGCTCGATCCAGGCGCTTGGCGTGGCCGGACTCTGCTTCAGCTCCTGGAGCAGCCCCTGCAGTCCGAGCGCGTTCAGCTCGTGTCGCAGGGCAAACACGCGCGGCAGCTTTGCCGGTGTCGCGCTGTCCGCCGCGAGTGCGTCGACGGCCACCCGCATCTGATCGATGGTTAGCCCAGGGAGATCGGCACGCGACATGATCCTTGCCAGCTGATCGAGTTCCGACACCAGTCGCTGAGTTGCCTCGCGAAGTTCGGCGATACCGTAGCCCCGCGGTGCGGCAGCCTGCCCTCCCTGCTCGCGCCAACGACGGACCTGGCCGCGAGCCTGCTCGATCTCGGCCAGGAGCTGTGCCGTCGACACCTGGCCGGCCGTTCGATGCGTCAGCACCGTCTTGCGCGCGTGTCGGTAGGCCGACCGGGTGAGCCAGGCCCATAGCGCACCCGTCCGGCTGCGAGCAGGCTGGAGGCTCGTCGCGAGCGCATCCAGGTCCTCCTGGAAAATGTCCGCGCGGTACCTCGACAAGGTCTCGTTCACGTCCTCGACGAGCTTGAGAATCGATTCGGCCTCTCCAAGGGTTCCACCCGTCGCGAGACCGGTTTTGCGCGACAAGTGCGCCAGCCCATCGACGACCGCGGGGATCCTCTCGTTCTGGATCCTGGCTGCGAGATCGTGGGCCTCCAGCGCAGCTTGCCCGTTGGCCAGCTCGACGTCGTTCCACGGCGACGTCGACGTTCCTAGGACCAGGTCTCCCAGCTCGCAGGCGTCCTCAAGGACGGAGCGTGCTCGTCCGGCTCGCTCGCCATCAAGCCTTTGCAGATCCGGACCACGCCAACGCGTCCGCGTGGTGACGTCAGCCATGCGGAGCAGACGTCCCTGGATCTCGTACGCGCTCAGACCGGACGGTGCTCGCACCGCATGGAGCCGTTGGACGTGGTCGTTCAGCTTGGCCCTGCACTGCGCGAGACGTCCGTGCAGCGCGTCGCTGTCGACTGCGGCAGCCTCGCGGACGTGATCGAGGCTCTCGGCAAACTTCGCCATCACCTTGCCGCGCGAAAGCTCTGCCCCATGCAGATCCAACGCCAGGTGACCGAGGCCGACCTTGTTGAGACGATCCAGCACGACGTCGAGCGCTGCTCGCTTCTGCGCAACGAAGAGCACCCGCTTGCCCTTCGCAGCGAGCGCCGCGATCACGTTCGCAATCGTCTGGCTCTTTCCCGTTCCGGGCGGCCCCTGGATGACACCGTCCCGACCGGCGAGTGCAGCGGCGACGACGCGCTGCTGGCTACTGTCGGCGTCGAGGATCACGAACTCGTCGTCCGGGTGCATCGCGTCGAGTTCGCGGGGATCGCCAAGGCTCCCGCCTTCTCCGAGGCCGGCTCGCGCCTCGCTGTCCCCTGCCAACGCCGAGATCAGCTCGTGGTCGGCCATGACGCCGCCGCGCTCTTCGAGGTCGCGCACCATGGCGAGCTTGTGAAAGCTGAAGTTGCCAAGAACGATCGACTGGGTCACCGCGAACTCGGGGACTGCCGCTGCGGCTCGCACGAGGTGCTCGAACACTGCGTTGAAGTCGAGCCTGCTGTGCTCGTCTTCGCGCTCAGCGGCACTCAGCAGCGTCTCCTCATCGACGCCGCACCGATGAACTACGTTCAGCACGTGCAGCAACACCGGATTGATCTTCGCCATGCCTGTCCGACGGAGCATGACGCGCGCCCCCTGGGGCCGCTTCTCGACTCCAACCGGCAGGAGGACGATCGGGGCCTCTGCGGGCCGACCGCCATCCTCGCTCTTCCAGGTGGCGAGCCCGCACGCGATGTACAGCGTTTCTAGATTTCGCTCGTCGCGGTTGGCCTGTGCGCGACGAGCGATGTCGAGGAGCTGCGCGGGGAGACGGTCTGGATCGGCATCCGGAAGGAGTCTCTCGGGTCCGACCGCGGTGTCCCCGAAGAGGTCGTCGAGCGACTCGCGATCGGCGTTCGTCAGGTCGAGCGTCCCGCGCTTCAGGTGACGGAAGAACAGCAGGTTGTTCCGTCGTGAGAGGTCAACGAGGCGTTCGATCCAGCTCTGTCGTGCGCGGTCGACGATAGCGCGGCGCTCGCTGGTGGAGGTGGCACTGGCAGGCATGAGAGACTCCGGCGTCAGGCAACCTTTTGCCTCACCTCGGGTCCCCATGTCCAACACCGACTGCCAGCAAGCGACAACGGCTGGTGTCGCGACCGCGAGTAGTCGCCCGCCGTACTTGACTCAGCTCGGCCCTGCTGGCGTACTGTCGCCACTCATTAAGAGTTCAGCAGCACCGACCGGAGCGGGCTGAACGCCAACCACCTCAACGGGGAACGGTGGCGACTCCGGGGCAGCCGATGGCTGTGCAATGAGCGGCGCGCCGGCTCTCCTCCGGATGCCCGCTCCAACAACAAGGAGAGGCATGGACGAGATCGCGCTGCATGTTGGCGACGTCGGTTCGCTAACCAGGCCGTTGCACGACTCCCGCCTGTTGAAGGCAGCCACTGTCGAAGTGAGGCTTCTCAGATCCAGGCGAGCCTCAGCACGCGAGCTGATCCGAGGTCCCGGCGACGTCTGGCGGCTGATCGGGCCTGCGGCTCGAACCTGGGACCGGGAGCACTTCCTGACCGTGATCCTCGACGGAAAGAGTCGCGTCCTCGGCGTCGATGAGGTGTCTGTCGGGACGCTGACGGCAACGCTGGTGCATCCGCGCGAGGTGCTCAAGGCGATCATCTTGGCGAACGGGGCGTCGTTCATCTCGGTGCACAACCACCCGAGCGGTGATCCGACGCCATCCCCGGAGGATCTCGCCATCACGAGGCGGATCAAGAGCGCCGCCGAGCTGATCGGCATTCCGCTCGTCGACCACGTCATCCTGGGCAGCCACCGATTCCACTCGATGGCTAGTGCGGGCGAGCTGTAGGATGTCCCGCACGTCAACCACACCGAGCAGTCGACACGACGACGACCCGTCGGAGCCGGAGCGAGTACGAGAGATCGTCGAGCAGATGCTCCGGGAGGGATTCGCACCGGCGCTCTTGGTCTTCATCGCGGCGGACGGAACGAGCAAGTCGATCTTCCGAGAGGGGATCGACCTGGAAGAGCTGCTCCGGTTCCTGCTCGCGTCGGAATCTCTTCGGGGGCTCCCGCATTGAGTGCGGTCGGCACGACGGCTGTCGCTCAGAACATCGTCGTCTGGGTGCAGGCCTGATGCCGCGCCGACGCCCGCCAGCGAGCGAGTGCGCTGTCTGTGGCAAGTCGCTTGCCGAGATCGGCGGCGCCCGGCTCGTGCGAACGTTGCAGTCCGGGCTCGTGAGGCGCCACGTCGACACTCCGATTGGTCGCCTACCGAGTCCGGCTCAGATGATCCCACTCGATGGACAGCACGCGCAGACGCCCCTCGTCGCGTGGGGTCTGCCATCGATGCCAGCGGCGCTCCAGAGTGCGTCGGCGCAGGTTCACCAAGGGAAGGCCCCATGGTTCTGCCAACGGTGCGGGCGGCACTCGTGTGAGACATGCGGATCGCCCCTGCGACGTGTGCCCGGCGCCGACGTGCTGGCCGATGACGGGGACGTACTGCACGACCCGCTCTTGCCCGTGCCGGTGAGGTGCGCTGCCGGCCACCGTGCTAATCGCGGTCTCGGGGCGTCTCGTGGATGACCTCGGCCTCCTCGCCGCGGGGCTCGACCGCCTGCTCGACGCTGCGCACTGGAGAGCATGGGCACCGTCCTCTGAGGTCTCGGTCCCAGACGTGCCCGTCGACTTGTTGAACCTCGCCGAGACTCTGCTCACGGACACCGGCGCCGACGTCGATTACGACGCGAACGACCTCACTGCTACCTGGCTGTACCGGTCCGATGCGAAGACCGAGGCTCAGATCACCTGGGACGGCTGCTGCATCTCCTTTGCGACAACGGTGCGCCTGGTCCCCTGTTCAGCATCACTCACCGGCTACTTCGTGGTGCAGCCCGATGAGGACGTCGCCAGCCCCCAGGTGTTCGCGCGGGTGACGTGGCCGGCATCACTCGACGCGCGCGTCCGCGTTGTCGAGAAGCTCTTCGCGCCCAGGAGCAACGCATTCTCGGTCGAAGTCGGAGCGTTCTGGGACGGGGCTGTGCATGTCGACGAGCCGCGGGTCCGCGAGGCGGTGCGACGCGCTACCTCCATCGCCACCGGTCGCATTCTCGCAACACGTTGAGCGACGAACGACTAAGCCCTCGTTCCCCTCTGCGCCGAGAACGGTCCGTAGGCGCTGCCCCCGCGAAGCCTGCGCCACGCGCCGCTACCGGAGGCGCCTACAACTCTCTGGACTTCATCGCCGTGAGCATCTCGCGGAGAGCGGATAGATCGGCGCGATCTGCGAGCGCTTTGATCTTCCTGCGGAGGTCCTTCTCGTTCAGCTCCACCCAGGCGAAATTGAAGAGATCGCAAAGGTCTGCGTCGAGCGCAGCCGCCAGCTTGATCAGGAAGTCCAGCGTCGGATTCTCGCGCCCGCGCTCGACGGAGCTGACGTACTTCGCGTTCGCACCCATCGCCTCGGCGAACTGCTCCTGCGACATGCCACGACGTGCTCGCAGCTCCTTGATGCGCCTACCCAGCAGAACCCGTTCATCTATCCGCGTCCCCACGCGGATGGATCTGCCGAAGGCGTCATCGCCGTGACACAGTCCGCCAGCCGGAGCTCCGGCGTGCTCTCTGGGCATTGGCAAGAGTCACTTCTTGACAACACCCGGAGAAACCATAATTTCGGTGGCCATCAGCCGGAGCCCGGGGCGTCGGAGGCGAACTCCGCCCGAACCAGGACACCCAACCCGATGCCCACCACGCTCAAGACCTTTTTCGTCGCGTTGGTCACAGCCGCACTCGCGTGCACAACCGCAACGGTCGTCTCCGCCGGCACCTCGTTTGGGCCAGGCACGCAGATCGTCGGCCGTGATGTCGAACCCGGCACCTACGAGTCGGAGGTCATCTCCGGCGACACGATGTGCCGCTGGCAGCGCCTCAAGGGTTTCAGCGGAGAGTTCTCAGACTTCATCACCGGCGATGTGGTGATGTCGGGGCGTGCTGTCGTGACGATCGAACCGACCGACAAGGGATTCACCTCACAGGACTGCGGCACCTGGAAGAGAGTCAGGTGATGACCTGTTCCAGCCTGACGCGTTCCGGGACGCTTCACCTGCTAGGCTGTCTGCTTCTCACCGTTGTCACCCTCACCTCGTGGGCCTGCGACCGAGGACGGGTAGAGGCCGACGTTGTCTGCCGAGCTACTCAAGTCGGCATGGGCTGCGAGGTGTCTCGCGTCTCGGGGACCGCTGACGCCACGGCCTGCTGGGACGTGACGCTCAGGTGTGCCGACAGCAGCTCCTCGACCGCACACGCATGCAACCCAGTTCCGCAGCATGAGGCCGGCGCATCTCTTCGAGGAATCACCTGGGAGGAGTTTCCACGGTTTGCAGAGTGCGGCATTCCCAGTGCGATCTCGGTCGAGAACGTCACCATCGACGTCAAGCGATAGAACGACACCAACCACTGCGCTCAACGCGCGGGCACAAGCATGAGCATCGTGCACCGAAAGGAGAGCAGAGGAGTGACTGCCGCGAGAATGTACCTGGTCGTCGTCGCGCTCGCGACGATCAGCTGCTCGAAGCCCAAGCCGTACAGCGCCGAGGTAGTGACCGGTTTCGTCGCCTCGTGCGTGGCTGCTGCAGGCGGACAGCAGGCGATGGCGTTGTGCTCCTGCATGATCGAACGGATTCAGGAGAAGATTCCCGAGGACGAGTTCCGTCGGATGGACACTGCGTCTCGACTGGGGAAGGAGCCGTCCGACCGGATGATCGACGCGATCGCGGCTGCGCGCACTGCATGTGGGACGTAAGCGATGGCCAGCCGTTCGGCACAACGAACGACGAGCCGGCTCCGACCGTTGTCGTACGTCATGGGAATCGCAGCACTCACGGCGATGATGAACGACACGGTGGTGCTTGCGGGAACGCATCTCCCCGAGGATCCGAACCTGGCGACGCCGGGCTACTGCGACGAGTCGCTCGTCAAGACGCAGGTTGAGCGCGCACGCTGCGACACGAAGGATGCCGTCGCCGGTGGCTTCTTCTGGATAACCCCATTCGAGAAGCAACAGATCGACGATGCAGTTGCCGAGTGCGAGAAGGGTGGCCCGTGTCAGGACGCCGAGGATCGCGTAGCCCAGCTTTCCAAGTCGATCAGTGAGATCAAGGCAGCTCTCGACAGTCATAACCGCCGCGCCGGGAAGACTGATGCCCCTTGGCTGATGGAACTGGCCAAGAGCACAGGATCCGACCCGACCGGCTACGCGTCGCTGGTGAGGACGTTCTACAAGCGCCGCAACGCGAGGCAGGAGGCAGCTCGCCTGGCCTCACTTCCAGCGGAGCGATCGATCAAGACCCTGGTCTCGATGAGTCCGTCGCTGGGCGGTTGCATCGACCACGTCTCGGCCGGTATCGCCGGAACGTCGTTGGTCGTGCACTGGGACAACCCCTGCCAAGCTCGAATGGGAACCAGCTTCAACGTGTTCGGCTACCTGTACGACGCGGAAGACCAGCTGGTGCGGGCGTTCAGCAGCATCATGCTCAAGTACACCTTCCGGATAGCGAGCTTCTCCGACGGCCCGACGGCATCGGGCACCGTCGTCTTCCGGTGCGAACCAGACTGCTACGACGTCACCGAGAGGCCGCAGGAACACACGACGGTGGCGCTCGACCTGAAGGGCCGGCTCTCCCAAAGCCAGATCGATCGGATCGCCTCAGCACGGCTCGAATTCAAATAGCACCTGGGCATTGCGCGGACAGCCTAAGCCCGTGGCTACGGTCGCTGCCATTAGTGTCCCCCGTATGCCTACGCCTGACCGCTTCCAGAGGCTTCAGACCTGGGGAGAGAGAACCACGTCGGACCTCGATGGAGAAGCTAAGTGTCAACACGCACATCGTTGATTCGTGCCACTCTGGCGGCGGCACTCCTAACCGTGCCCACCCTCCTCTCGTTGGTCATCCCCGCAGACGGCCAGTCGTGCATCGCCGCCGGGGCGAACCAGTGCCTACGCGTCTTCCTCGATGGACAAGAAGCGCTCCCGTCGGTGGGTTTCCGCAGCATCATGAACGATCCGGTTAGCCCGAACCCGACCTTCCGGTACGAGTTCGGCGGCGATAGTGGACTCGACTCCCTCGGCCGAGTGTTTTCTTCCTCGATCGGGCTCCAGCGCTGGGACTCCAGCGTCGGCAACTGGGTGATCGAGTACAGCGGCACGACACCGCCAGCAGAGCCGAGCGCGATATTGGCCCCCGGGGCGACCTACTCCCTGACCGCGCTTCCGTCGCAAGTGACCCTACTCGACTATTACGGCGCTCGCGTATCCGGGATGGAGTTCCGCGAGGGGGTAGACTATCGGTTTCTGTTTTCTATCAGCGCTGATCGCGCCGCGACCAAGGCCGTGGATTTCCGCATCTGCGGTACGAGCTGTGCCGAAGGGCCACGCGACTCGGGCGTCCAGACCAGCCCCGCCGGTGGCGCCACGCTGATCGCGAAACGGATTGGCGAAGAGTACTGGGCGATTACACACAGCCACGGGGACAACGACCTCGTCGGCAACGTGTATTTCGCCGACGGCCGCGCGCCCGCGTTCCTCTGGTGTGCGGTGGTCGATGAATCCGGAGAGGTCCGGTTCCGTGGCAAGACCTTTCGGTACCGATGCTTCAGTGCTGCATCGTGCGAGTCCTCTCCTTGTGGAACGGGCCGCGACTGGAAGGAGGTCGGTGAGGTCGACATCAAAGGGGAGTTCCTGTTGCCCGCTGGAACCGATCTTCCCAACCCGCCGGGCGCCGACGACCTTCTGCCAGTCGACCTGCGCCAGGAAATCGCGCTGCGCAGTCAGCAACGCGCGCATCATCGCCTCCCCAGCGAGTCACCACCGACGGGCCGTGAGTCGGGAATCCAGTGGACGCCTGAGTACGACGCGGAGATCCTGGTGAACAAGGACGTTGCTGGAACGCGGTGGGTCATCACCTACTGGGACGGTGTCATCAACGGCGTAGCCTACACCGCCGGGCAAGAACCCACGTTCTTCTGGTGCTCGGACGCTACCGACCAACAGGATGACATGACCGTCGGCCTCCGATGCTGGGCTGCGGGGCGGTGTGACGTCGCACCGTGCTACGACGACTTGGCCTTCGCCGGCCAAGTCGATCTGCCGGTAGAGTTCTTTCTCGCACCGGGTGAGCCGACACTCTCACCCACGATCTCTCCGTCGATCGAGGGCACGTTGAGCAGCCGCCGCTGAGCCGTGAGGCCAGCGTAGTCTACGAGGAACACGGCAAGGAAGGCGGTACGGCTCTGTCACGGCTCGCAGCCTCATGACAGTCAGGAAACAAGTCGTTGCTGATCGACTCCGGAGGCGAACCTCGCCGGTCTCGAACAACTGCTCGGTCGCCGAGCTGCGGCGCAAGTGCTCGGAACGCATCGTCAACGAGATCGAGACATGGGCATGAGCCGGCTGCACTGCCGTACTCGCGCTTCGGCAAGACGATCGGCTCCGCGCTGGCGAGTCCGGCCTGGCTCGTTTACAGCCATCGAGTCCGTGAACGTCGCGGACGTCAAGCCCGGTCGGCTTCCCTTGCCGGGTCGACACGGCGCGCTCATCGACCACCCAGCACTGTCACGTTGCCGCGCGATCTCGCACTGCGTGACCCGCTCGTCGCTCTACCCGCGCCGACGATGCCGTGGATCACGACCCCGTGCGAGACGGGGTACGGCGAGTGCTTACGTTCGAAACACGAAAATCCTGAGAGGCGCTGCCGTCTATCCGATCGCCATGCGAATCCATCCCGATTCCCTCATCGCCATCGCGGTGGTCTTGATAGCGGAGGATGGGCTTTGAAGATTCTTAGTGCAACTGGTTTCGTACTGCTCTTGGTGCCTTCCGGCAATGCTCTCGCTGACGAATATCGAATGATAAGAGCGCAACCTGCCTGCTTGACACAGGAGCTGCTCCTCAAAGCCGGACCGCCACCTGCCGAAGGCGTGTCCCTAGGCTGTATCATGCTCAGCCCCGGGCACGTCGTCGACCCTCTCGACTATGGTGCGAGCCCATATGGAGCCGTCGTGCTGTTGAAACCAGCCGGCCAGAGCGCCGAATACTGGACGCTCCTGAAGGGGGTCGATCGATACAGGCCGCGACCACCCCGCTGATGGCAACAGCCTGCCGTCGACTTCGTCAGTCCCGGAGACGAGGCCTGCGGTTTGAGATGAACCGCGTCGGCGCCCCCGTACACGAAACGACCGGTTCGTGTACACCGACCAGCCGCGTACACAAAGGGCTGTACACAAGGCCAGCGCTCGGCTTCAGTGATCGCGCCGACTTTCGTTTGTACAGCACTTGCTGTACACTGCCCAGCATGACGAACGCAGCTGCCGCGACGTCGCGCCTCCTCGCGTACGCGCGCGTCTCGACCGACGAACAGGCCACGACGGGAGTGTCGCTCTCCGCCCAACGGGAGCGGATCGAGAGCTACGTCAGACTGTACGGGGGCGAGCTGATCGACGTCGTCGTCGATGCAGGGGTGTCCGCGAAGACGTTGAGGCGCCCCGGCCTCGAAAGGTTGCTGCAGCAGCTCGATGAGGGCGAGGCCGATGGCGTCGTCGTCGCCAAGCTTGACCGCCTCACCCGCTCAGTTCGCGATCTCGGTGACTTGGTCGAGAAGTACTTTGCCGAGGGTCGCTTCGTCTTGCTGTCGGTCGGCGAGCAGATCGACACGCGGTCGGCCGGCGGACGCCTCGTGCTGAACCTCCTGGCATCGGTCAGCCAGTGGGAAAGAGAAACCATCGGCGAGCGCACCAAGGTCGCACTGCAGCACCTTCAGGCGCAGGGCGCTCACATCGGTGTTGCCGCTCACGCTGGCTGAGGGGTTCGCGGACCGACTGGATGATGGTCATCGCTGAGGCTGAGCGACGGCGG
>JAIEPK010000412.1 GCA_019749875.1 Candidatus Binatia bacterium
CCTGCGCGCTGTCGCTGTCCGGCTGCTTCATGGCCGGCCCCGACTACGTCCAGCCCTCCGCGGCCGACCTGCACGTCCCACCGGCCTGGACGGCGAGCCTCCCTGGCACCGACACCGACGACCGCCTCGCGGTCGCCGACTGGTGGCAGCACCTCGGCGACGCTCAGCTCACGAGCCTGATCGCGCGCGCGGTCGTCGCGAGCCCCGACGTCGCGGCGGCGCGCGCGCGGCTGCGCGAGGCGCGTGCGCAGCGTGGCGTCACCGGCGCCGACCTCTGGCCCAGCGTGACGCTCGGCGCCTCGGGGCAGTACGTCGACACCAGCGCCTCGTCGGGCACCGGCGATGGCCAGGAGCTCTACAGCGCCGGCTTCGACGCGTCGTGGGAGCCGGATCTGTTCGGCGGCACGCGACGCGCACTGGAAGCCGCGAGCGCGGACGTCGAGGCGGCGGCCGCGAGCCTGCGCGACGTGCACGTGACGCTCGCGGCGGAAACGGCGCGCAACTACGTCGAGCTGCGCTCGGATCAAGCGCGCATCGTGATCGCGCGCGCGAATCTCGCGAGCCAGAGCGAGACGCTCGATCTGACGCGGTGGCGCGTGCAGGCCGGGCTCGCGAGCTCCGTCGACTTCGAGCAGGCGAGCACCAACGTCGAGCAGACGCGCGCCGCGATCCCCGCGCTCGAGACGTCGCGCGCCGAGGCGGAGCACCGGCTCGCGACGCTGCTCGGGACGGCACCCGGCGCGCTCGCCGAGGAGCTGGCCGCGACGGCACCGATCCCGCAGATCCCGGAGCCGCTCACCACCGGCATCCCCGCCGACGTCCTGCGACAACGCCCCGACGTCATCGCTGCCGAGCGCACGCTCGCGGCGCAGACGGCGCGCGTCGGCGAGGCGACGGCGGCTCGATACCCGAGCCTGAGCCTGTCCGGCTCGCTCGGGCCCGAGGCGCTCGCCATCGGTGCCCTGACCAGCGGCAGCTCGATCGCCGCAGGCGTCGCCGGCAGCCTCACCCAGAGCATCTTCGATGCGGGCCGGATCGCCGCGCAGATCGAGGTCCGCGACGCGATCCAGGCGGAGGCGCTGGCCACGTACCGCGCGACGGTGCTGACGGCGCTGGAAGACGTCGAGAACGCGCTGGTGGCTCTCGCCAAGACGCGCGAGCGGGCGGCGGCGCTCGCCCGCGGCGTCGGCTCCGCGCGCAACGCAGCCCAGCTCGCACGCCAGCGCTACGCGGCGGGCCTCATCGACTTCCAGACCGTGCTCGACACCGAGCGCACCGTGCTGACCGTCGAGGAGAGCCTCACCACCGCCGAGGCGAACGGCACGATCGCCGCCATCCAGCTCTACAAGGCGCTCGGCGGCGGCTGGCCGGCGACGTCCGACCCGGTGTCCGGCGGCACGAGCGAGGTGGCATCCTGAGCTCTTCCACTCCGGCCGGCCCCTCGGTGGCGACGGTCCTCGACGCGAGCGGCGCCGAGCGCTCGCACCTCGCCGGCGCGCGCTGGCTCGGCATCGCGCTGGCCCTGCTGGTCGCCTGCGCTGCGTGGCTCGTCGTCGGCCGGTCGCGCAGCGACGACGGCACCGCCCGGTACGAGACCACCGTGGTGAGCCGCGGCGACCTGCTGGTCTCCGTTTCGGCCACCGGAACGATCGAGCCGACGAACCAGGTCGACGTCGGCAGCGAGCTGTCGGGCCTGATCGAGAAGATGCTGGTCGACGAGAACGATCACGTCGCGCGCGGCCAGGTCCTGGCGCAGCTCGACCTGTCGAAGCTCACCGACGCCATCACGCGCTCCGAAGCCGTGCTCGCGTCGGCCGAGGCCAAGGTCCTGCAGGCGAAGGCCACCGCGCAGGAGTCCCGTGCGAAGCTCGATCGCCTGCGTGCCGTCGCGAAGCTCTCGGGCGGCAAGGTGCCGTCGAGCACCGAGATGGAGAGCGCCGAGGCGGCCGCCGCGCGCGCCAGCGCCGACGTACGCGCGGCCGAGGCGACCGTCGCCGAGGCCCGCGCGACGCTCAGCTCCGACCGCACGAACCTCGCCAAGGCGTCGATCCGGTCGCCGATCGACGGCATCGTGCTGACCCGCAAGATGGAGCCGGGCCAGACCGTCGCCGCGTCGTTCGAGACGCCGGTGCTGTTCACGATCGCCGAGGACCTCACGCAGATGGAGCTCGCGGTCTCGGTCGACGAGGCGGACGTCGGACAGGTGCGGGAGGGGCAGGCGGCGACGTTCGGCGTCGACGCCTATCCCGGGCGCAGCTATCCGGCCACCATCACGCGCGTCGGGTACGGATCGCAGACCACCGACGGGGTGGTCTCGTACAAGACCATCCTGCGCGTCGACAACGGCGACCTGAGCCTGCGCCCGGGCATGACGGCGACCGCCGAGATCGAGACCGAGCGGCGCACGGGCGTGCTCCTCGTGCCGAACGAAGCGCTGCGCTTCACGCCGAGCGCGCCGAGCGCGCGGACCGGCGGGCGGGGTCTGGTCGGCAGCCTGCTGCCGGGACCTCCGCCGGAGCGCGCGCCGCACAGGTCGACGACCGGTGACGTGAGCCCGGGCGCACGCACCGTCTGGGTCCTGCGCGACGGCGAGCCCGCAGCCGTGCAGATCAGGACCGGCTCCACGGACGGTCGTCAGACCGAGGTCGCCGCCGGCGACCTCGTGGCCGGGGACCGTGTCGTCACCGATGCCATCGCCAGCGCGGATTGACGCCTCGAGCGCGGCGCACGTCGTGCAGCTCGTGGGCGTGACGCGCACCTACGGCAGCGGCGCGAGCGCGTTCCACGCACTGCGCGGCGTCGACCTCACGATCGACGAGGGCGAGTTCATCGCGATCATGGGACCGAGCGGCTCCGGCAAGTCGACGATGATGAACATTCTCGGCTGCCTCGACGTGCCGACGAGCGGCACGTACCGCTTCCGCGACGTGCGCGTCGAGACGCTCGATCGCAACCGGCGTGCGCTGCTGCGACGCCACTTTCTCGGCTTCGTCTTCCAGGGCTTCAACCTGCTCGCGCGGACGTCCGCGCTCGAGAACGTCGAGCTGCCGCTGCTGTATCGCGGCGAGCCCCGGGAGAAGCGTCGCGCCGCGGCCCGTGCGGCGCTCGAGGCCGTCGGTCTCCTCGCGTGGCAGCAGCACACCGCGGCCGAGCTGTCGGGAGGCCAGCAGCAGCGCGTCGCGATCGCGCGCGCGATCGTCACGCGCCCCGCCCTGCTGCTCGCGGACGAGCCCACCGGCAACCTCGACAGCGAGCGCAGCAGCGAGATCATGCAGCTCCTGACCACGCTGAACCGGGAGCAAGGCATCAGCATCGCGATGGTCACGCACGAGCCGGACATGGCCGACTACGCCGATCGCATCGTGCACCTCGTCGACGGCCGCATCGCGGACGTGCAGCGCCGGGCGGAGGCTTCGTGATGCTGTGGAGCACGATCCTGCTCGCGTTCCGCGCGATCCGCCGCAACGCCGTGCGCTCGCTGCTGACGGTCCTCGGCATCGTCATCGGCGTCGCGGCGGTGGTCACGATGGTCACGCTCGGCAACGGCGCCACGCGCTCGGTGTCGGAGCAGATCGCGAGCCTCGGCAGCAACCTGCTGATGGTGCTGCCGGGGAAGCGGCTCGGCCCCGGTCGCGACTCGGCCGGTGCCCCGGCCTTCAAGATCGCCGACGTCGCCGCGATCGAGGTGCAGATCGGCGCGCTCAAGGCCGTCGCGCCGAGCGTCACCACCGGTGCGACGCTCGTGCACGAGGCGAAGAACTGGGCGACCACCGTGACCGGGACGTCGCGCGCCTACTTCGCGATCGGCAACTGGAAGCTCGTGGCCGGCCGCGTGTTCAGCGACGCCGAGGAGAAGGCCGGCAAGGCCGCGTGCGTGATCGGCGAGACGGTGCGCCGCGAGCTCTTCGGCCGCGAGGATCCGGTGGGTGCCAGGCTGCGCGTCAAGCAATTCTCCTGCACCGTGGTCGGCCTGCTGCGCGCGAAGGGCCAGTCGGCGATGGGCAACGACCAGGACAACACCGTGGTGATGCCGCTGCGCACCGCGCAGCGGCGTCTCACCGGCAGCCGCGACGTCGGCCTGCTGCTGGTGTCGCTGCGCGACGGAGCCGCGAGCGAGCGGGTGCAGGATCAGCTCGTGCAGCTCATGCGCGAGCGCCGTCGCATCGCCGACAACGAGGAGGACGACTTCAACGTGCTCGACACGCGGCAGATCGCGCAGGCGATGTCGGGCACGACGCGCATCATGACCATGCTGCTCGGCGCCGTGGCGGCGGTGAGTCTCCTGGTCGGCGGGATCGGCATCATGAACATCATGCTGGTCTCGGTCACCGAGCGGACGCGCGAGATCGGGCTGCGCCTCGCGATCGGCGCGCTCGAGCACGAGGTGCTGCTGCAGTTCCTCGTCGAGGCCGTGGTGCTGTCGTCGCTGGGGGGCCTCGCGGGCCTGGTGCTCGCGACGATCGCGTCGGTCGCGCTCGCACGGCTGATCCAGGTGCCGTGGATCTTCGACCTGCAGATCAACGCGATCGCGTTCCTGTTCGCGGCCGGGATCGGCGTCCTGTTCGGCTCGTTTCCCGCCCGCCGCGCGGCACGCCTCGATCCGATCGAGGCGCTGCGTCGCGAGTAGCCGCGCGCGGGCTAGCGGCGGCGCGCGTCGCGGACGGGACGCAGCAGGGTGACCAGGACCAGTGGGACGAAGGCGAGGATCGTGATCCCGAGCAGGACCTGGGCGGCCGCGAGGGTGGCGTGGGGCGTCATGCGGCGCAGCATGCCGCACGCGAGCGCGCTGCGAAAGACGATTTCTCCGCCTCGGCACGGGCCGGCGGGCGGTCCCGCGGCGTGGTGCGGTGAGCCCGGTGCCGCCGGCGCCGGGCTCACCACCGCGTCAAGCAGAGAGGGACAGGCTCGACGCCGACACGGACTCCGCCGCCGCGGCTCCGTAGGACTGCAGCAGGCGCATCATCTGCTGCACCAGGGTCGCCTCGACGCCGCTCGACGACGACGAGGCCCGTCCGCTGGCGCTGCAGCCGGTGCTCGTCGAGGCATCGCTCGACGCCTCGGACGTGCTCGTGGTCGAGGTCCGCGACTCGGCCAGCGCGCGGGCTTCGCTGAAGCTCACGCGACCATCGCCGTCGCTGTCGGCCGCATCGAAGTTCTCGACGATGCTCGAGAGCAGCGCCTTGCGCGGGTCGTCGGACGATCCGATCTCCTCGAGCTGGCTGGTGAGCTCGTCCTTCGTGAAGCCCGCGCCGTCCGCGGAGCCGCCGGGCGGCGGGCCCGGGGGCGGGCCCATCATGCCCATCCGTCCGCTCTGCCGCAGCTCGTCGGCGAGCGACGTCGCGGCGCTGGTGAACTCGTCGCGGGTCACCTTGCCGTCACCGTCGCCGTCGAGCTTCGTGAACAGGTCGTCGACGTTCACCGTGGTGCCGTCGCCCGTCGCCTCGGACTGGCCCAGCGCCGACTGCAGGTCACTCTTCTCGAGGTAGCCGCGCCCCGTGCCGTCGAGCTGGCTGAACGCCTTGCCCGCCATCGCCTCCGGGTCCGGCCGCCGCATCGAGCGGAGCCGTGTCGGGTCGGTCATCATCGTCGCATAGCCGTTGCCGATGCCACCAATGCTGCTCATGGATCCTCCTTCCGTCGCGGACACGCCGCGTCTCGTGACGTGTCGCGGGCAAGCAATCGTTCGGCCCGACGCGCGTGAATCCGCCACGCGAAGATGCAAATCGCTGTAAAGAACATGTTCCGCGACGGGCCCCGCAGCGACGTCGAGCGACGCGAGCGGGGTCGGCGCGGTGTCACCGGGGAAGAATCGTCCCTGCAGACGGTGCGCGCAGGCGTCCATGCAACCGGGCCTTCCCGCCGTCGCGGATCGCAACGGAGCGCGGGTGGGAAGGAAGTTCCCCGTCGGCCCTCGCACCCCGCGTCGGCGCGTCCCGCCGCCTCGGATGCGAGGTAAATCCTCGTAAAGAAGGTCTCGGAGCATGTCGCAACGGCAAGATCCTCACCCGCGCGAGCGTCAAGCTCGCGTGCAGCCGCGCGTCCTCGTGGTCGACGACGACGTCGAGCTCGTCGAGCTCGTTCGCGACTATCTCGAAGGCGATGGCTTCGCGGTCGCCGCCGTGCACGACGGCGTCTCCGGCGTCGAGGCGGCGCTGTCCGACCGCTACGACATCCTGCTGCTCGACGTGATGATGCCGCGCATGAGCGGGCTCGAGGTGCTGGGTCACATCCGCGCCCGGAGCGCGCTTCCGGTGCTCCTCCTGACCGCGCGCGGCGACGACAGCGATCGCATCATCGGCCTCGAGATGGGCGCCGACGACTACGTCCCGAAGCCGTGCACGCCGCGCGAGCTGGCGGCACGCATCCGCGGCATCCTCAAGCGCACGGGGCTGGGAGTCGAGCGCCCGGCGCTGCCGATCGTCGTCGGCGACCTCGCGCTGTGGCCCGCGCGGCGACGCGCCGAGTGGTCCGGCACGCCCATCGGACTGACCAGCACGGAGTTCAACCTGCTCGAGGTCCTGGCGCGGCACGCCGGACGCACGGTCAGCAAGGAGGATCTGTCGCGCGAGGCGCTGGGGCGACCGATGACGCGCTTCGACCGCAGCATCGACGTCCACGTGAGCAGCATCCGTCACAAGCTGCCGCCGCTGCCCGACGGCCGGTCCTGCATCCAGACGGTGATCCGCAAGGGCTACCAGCTGATCTCGGGCTGACGGATGGGTCGGCTGCTCCGCAAGCTGTTCGGGTTCTTCTGGCTCGCCCAGCTGCTGACGTCGATCGGCGTCGGCGTGACGATGTGGATGCTGCGCCCCGACCATCCACTACCCCCGCCGGCGTCACCGGCCGCAGCACTCGACGCGGCACCACCGTGGCTGCCGGCGCCACCGCCGCCGCGCGGGCATCTGCTGCCGCCGCTCACACCGCTTCTCGCGGGCAGCGTCGTCAGCCTCGGGTTCGCAGCACTCCTGGCGCGCTCGTTCTCACGACCGATCCGCAGCCTGCGCGATGCCTTCGAGGCGCTGATCGACGGACGGCTCGACACGCGCATCGGCGACACCATCGGCAAGCGGGACGACGAGCTCGCCGACCTCGCACGCGACTTCGATCGCATGGCGCTGCGGCTGCAGACGCTGTTCGAGAGCCAGCGCACGATGCTGCACGACATCTCCCACGAGCTGCGCTCGCCGCTCGCCCGGCTGCAGGCGACCGGTGACCTCATCCGGCAGCAGCCGCAGCGCGCCGCCGAGCTGGTCGAGCGCATCGACCGCGACGTCGGGCGCATCGATCGCCTGGTCGGCGAGATCCTCACGCTCGCCCGGGTGGAGGCGGGCTACGCCGCGCGGCGCAGCGATCCCGTCGATCTGTGCGAGGTGGTCGGCCAGGTCGCCGACGACGCGCGCTTCGAGGCGGCGGCCAGCGGTCGCCGGATCACGGTCGACGCGCCCGGTCCCCTGGTCGTTGCCGGCGATCACGAGCTGCTCGGCCGCGCACTCGACAACCTGCTGCGCAACGCGATCCGCCATTCGCCCGCAAACGGCGAGATCACGATCCGCGCGCGTCGCGACGAGGCCGGCCCGCTCACGCGCATCACCGTCCGGGATCGAGGCCCGGGCGTCCTTCCGTCCGAGCTCGAGGCGATCTTCGCGCCGTTCGTCCGCCGTGCGGACGCCGCCGCAGCGGACGGCTACGGGCTCGGCCTCGCGATCTCGCGCCGCGTGATCGAGGCGCACCGTGGTCGCGTGTTCGCGACCAACCACCGGGACGGTGGGCTGTGCGTCACGATCGAGCTGCCGCTCGCCCGACCAGGGCCTGCGTGCGGCGCGCCGCACGGCCATCAGATCGCGCTCCACGACTCTCCGTCGAGCGAGCTCAGCACCGTTCCCGTCGCCCCGACGGCGACGAAGACGTTGCTGCCGTAGGCGACGCCACGCAGGTCGCGCGCCGTCTGCGACGACTGCGCGGCGAACTCGCTGCCGTCCGACGACGTGGCGATCGTACCGGCCGCACCGACCACGACGAACGTCGCCTGGGCGTAGAAGACGTCCGTGAGGTCCGCGCCGGCTCTCTGGACGACCGACCACGAAGCACCGTCCGACGAGGTCAGGATCGTCCCGTTCGCCCCGACGGCGACGAACGTTCCGGCACCGTAGCGCACCCCCGCGAGCGTCTCCGCGGTGCCGGAGTCGATCGCGGACCAGCTCGCGCCATCGGTCGACACGAGGACCAGCCCGTCGTCGCCGACGGCGATGAAGGTCCCGACGCCGAAGCCCACCGCCCGCAAGGTCGCCGACGTACCGCCGTCCTGCTCGGCCCAGCTGCGACCATCCACGGAGGTGACGATCGTACCGCCGTCGCCGACCACGACGTAGAGACCGTTGCCGTACGTCACGCCGCGCAGATCGCTCGTCGTCGACAGGTCGATCGCGCTCCAGGTGGTGCCGTCGCCGGACGACAGCAGGGTGCCGTCGGCGCCGACGCCGAGGAATCGATCCCCACCCCAGGTCACGTCGAGCAGCTCCGCGTCCACGTTCGACGATGCGCTCGACCACGACGCGCCGTCGCTCGAGGTGAGCACCGTCCCGCCCTCCCCCACCGCGACGAAGGTCTCGCGCCCGAAGGCGACCGCGTTCAGGTCGGCGCTCGTTCCCGCGCCCTCGCTGCCGCCGAGCAGCCCGCAGCTGCCGATCAGCAGGGTCAGCGCCAGCCCGAACAGTCCGTCAAGCATACCACGACGATCGCACACCGGTCGGTCCTCCTCTGGTGGCGTGGGCCTGCGCGGCCCGGCTCCACGTGGAGGACCCTAGCGCGCCGCCGCGGCGGAATCCGTTGCGTCGCGTCAATCAACGTAAAATCGTGTCAGCGATCGGCGACGCGCGGCAGCTCCTACTTCTTCGCGGGCACCGCCGGCGCCGACGGGTCCGCCGTCCGCACGCCGCGCAGGCTGCGGTGCAGCTCGACCGCGAGATCGCTGCACACGCGCGCGAAGCCGCTGCCGTCGGTCCAGAAGCGCAGCTGGTAGTGGTTCGACTTGCGGCCGAGGCGCAGCAGCAGGGCCTCGGGAGCGGGCGTCGCGTCGACCTTCGCGTGACGCCGCGCGACCTCGACGATGGTCCGCATGACGTGCTCGACGTCGTCGTCGGCGGCGACGCTCAGGTCGAGCTCGCAGCGGCGGCGACGGTCGGAAAGCGTCCAGTTGGTGACCTTCTCCTCGATCAGCTTCGAGTTCGGGACGATGACTTCCGCGCCTTGCCCCGTGCGCACCGTGCTCGAGCGGATGCCGATGCGCAGCACGTCGCCCTTCAAGGCGTCCATCTGGATCGAGTCACCGACCTGCACCGGACGCTCGAAGAGCAGGATCAGGCCGGACACGAAGTTGTTCATGATCTGCTGCAGACCGAAGCCGATGCCGAGACCGAGCGCGCTGACCAGCACGGTGATGCGCGTCAAGTCGAGGCCGAGCGCGCCGAGCGCCAGCAGGAATCCGGCGAGCAGCAGCGTGTAGCGCGTGAGCGTCGAGAGCGCGTAGGGCACGCCGCGCGGCAGCGTCATGCGCGCGAACACGTCCTCCTCGAGCACCACCACCACGATCCGCGTCGCGAGCACGACGGCGACGATCACGGCGACGAACGCCAGCACCTGCCCGAGCGGCAGCTCGAGCCCGCCCACGCGCAGCGTCGCACCGAGCACCGCGCCGATCGCGGCGAGCAGCGGATCGCGCAGCTGGAAGCGGCCCAGCACGAGCCACGCCCAGACGCCGAGCATGCACACGTCGGCAATCGTCCGCAGGCCGCGCTCGATCGGCGCATGATGCCGCTGCACGGTGCGCAGGCGCGCGATCGGCCCGTGCACGAGCGCGATCGCGAGCAGCTCGTCGACCGCCACGCGCACCGCGAGCAGCCCGATCGACAGCAGCAGCGCCAGCAGCAGCCCGATCCCGAGCAGGTCGGCGAGATCGAGGTAGCCGAGCGCCGCCGCCAGCGCGGACAGCCCGCACGCCGCCGCGAAGACGAAGCTCAGCACGCGCATCGTCGTGTGCAGGAACGGCTCGTCGCTGCTCGCCTCGGCCTGGCGCGCCCCCCACAGCAGCAAGCCCGCCGCGGCGCTCATCTCGAGCAGCAGCAGCACCTGCTCGACGCGCGGCGCGGGCTCGAGGAGCTGTCCGAGCACGCTCACGACGAAGAGCACGCACGCCACCAGCAAGCCGCGTCGCAGCGGTGCCGAGACGATGGGACGGAACACGAACACCGACGCGGCGAGCAGCGCGAGCAGCATCAGCTGCTGGAACTCGTAGGGCGGCGACGGGCGCAGCGGCACCGTGACCAGCAGCCCCACCAGCACCGCCGAGGCGAACGGGGTGCGGAAGGCGACCGGACCGACGCCCTCGCCGGCGACCCGGAGTGCTTCGAGCCGGCGGCCCGCCCAGCGCAGCAGCACGATCAGCAGCAGGATCACCAGCCCCGACAGGACGAGCCGCGCGCGATACGACTCGACGTACGCCCGCACCACGTCGAGCTTGGTCGACAGGTCCGCCTCGAACGCCGCCCCGCTCCACACCGTCGCGCCGGGATCGGTCACCGCGCGCCACAGCGGCGGCTCCTGCGGCGTCAGCATGCGCGCCAGCGCCTCGCTGCGCGCATCCGCGACCTGCGCGAGGGCGTCGGCGCAGTGCTGGTAGGCGCGCGACACCGCGTTCTGCATCACCAGCAGGCGCGCACGACGCTGCTCGACGCGCGGCCGCATGCGATCGATCGCGTCGATCGTGCCCTGCACGCGCTCCAGCACCGCGGCCGGCGCCTGCGCCGCACGGGCGGTCTCGAGCCCCGTCGACCACGAGTCGTGCAGGCTCTTGAGCGCGGCCAGGTCGGCGTCGCGTCGCTTCATGCGTGCCGCGATGCTCGCGTCGACCGTGTCGAGATCGGCATGCAGCGCTTCCCAGTAGGTCGTGAGCGAATCGAGCGCGGTGCTGCGCAGGTTGCGCGCCAGGAGTCGCGAGGTCTCGTGCCAGTGGGTCGCGGTGCGGTGCGTGTACTTCGCGACCTCGGCCTCGAGCGCCTCCACCGGGCCCGCGTCGGCGAGCGAGCGCTCGATCTCGTTGAGCCGCGCGGTGACCTCCTCCGCGCCCTTGCCGAACTGCGCCGACATCGACGCGTCGCTCGAGCCCGGATCGGCAGCAGGGGACGGACCGGCCGTGGGCTGCGCGAATGCCGCGCTGCACGCGAGCAGGAGCGTGGCCAGCACGGTGGCGATCGAGGCACGCGGCGATGGGCTCATGGGCGTCGGCTCCGGCACGGCCGGCCGCCCCGGAGACCGGGCCTGCCCTGCGCTGCCCCTGTGTTAGCACGCCATGGGCGCGCCCCCTTGCCTTGACGCGACAACTCCGC
>JAIEPK010000481.1 GCA_019749875.1 Candidatus Binatia bacterium
GCCGGCCGGCTCGGCGCTTCCGCGGACGGTTCCCCTGGCGACGGTTCCGC
The DNA here is from genome assembly GCA_019749875.1 of Candidatus Binatia bacterium. GTDB lineage: Bacteria > Desulfobacterota > Binatia > UBA12015 > UBA12015 > VGTK01. The sequence goes on from JAIEPK010000481.1 coordinate 51, forward strand.
AGCGTCACCCGCGGCGCTCTCGTCGGCTGGGTCGACCGCGGGATCGTCGTCACTGCGCGACGCACCTGCGTCGCCGTCGGCGTTCGGCTCACCTGCGGGCCGGGGGCGTGTCCGGCGCCGCGCCTCCTCGGCGAGCTCGCGACCGACCTCGGCCTCCTCTTCCGCCTCGCGCGCCGCGTCTTCCTCGCGCTCGAGGTTCCACAGGTCGAGCAGATCGCCGCTGGTCAGCACGCGATCCTCGCGCAGCGCGCGCAGCACGGCTTCGCCGATCAGCACCGCGCCGAGGCCGGCGCGCGCCTCGTCGAGCGGCGTGTGCAGGCGCAGCATCTCGTACGCCGGCCCCTGCAGGACGCCACTCAGGACGCGACGCGAGAAGGCCGCACGCACAGCGACCTCGGACTCGGGCTTCAGCACGACGTTGAGCTTGAAGAGCGCGCAGAAGAGGTCTTCCACCAGAGCAGCGAAGTGCGGCACCAGCTTCGCCCCGTCGGCGTCGAGCGCGCGCCATGCGTGCGAGGCGCGCCGCAAACGCACGATTGCGGCGCGATCGTACGCGTCGGAGGAGACGACGTTGGCGCGCGCCGCACGCGGCGCGAGGTCGCCCGCGTCGGACATCAGCCGACCTCGGCGATCGCCTGCCGCAGCGCCTCGATCTCGCGCCGCGCCGCTTCGGCGCGCACGACCTCGCGTCCGGCGTCGCGCGCCGCGCGCTCGATCGCCGCGATCTGGTCGAGGATGCGCCGCAGCTTGGTCTCGACCTCGATGCGTGCGCGCGCACGCTGCTCCCGCGAGTCCCAGGTCTGCTCGATGTAGTCACCGAGCTCGCGACCCTGGAACAGCAGCTCCTGCACCTGCTCGTCGAAGCCGCGCATGAGGCGTCGCAGCACGTCCTTGACGGTCGCGTGCTCGGCCGGATCGCGCCACAGCACGTGCTCCAGGAAGAGGACGTCGTCGTCGCCGACCGTGTCGCGCCCGCGCAGCAGGGCCAAGGCGCGCAGCAACGTCACGCTCTGCCGGAAGCGCCGGTCCGACGGCACGATCTGCTGCTCGCCGAGGGCGCGGCGCAGATCCGCGATGCCGCGCAGGATGGCGTCCGGGACCGTCACCCCGTCGACCGCGCGCCACAGCGACGCGAGCTCGACGAGCGTGATGCGGGTGCCGCCTTCGGGTGCGGATGCGCGCAGCATGCGCAGGAAGCGCCAGTCCTCGACGACGTAGCCGACCACGAAGCGGATGAGAAACCGGTCGTAGATCGCCGACAGCTCGTCTTCCTCGGGCAGCTCGTTGGCGGCGCCGAAGACGGTGAGCAGGGGAACGTCGACGCTGTCGCGGCCGTTGTCGAAGCGACGCTCGTTCAGCAGCGTCAGCAGCGCGTTCAGGATCGACGAGCTGGCTTTGAAGATCTCGTCGAGGAACGCGACGTGCGCCTCGGGCAGCTTGCGCGTCGTCACGCGGCGGTACTCGTCGTTCTCGAGCGCACGCAGGCTCACGGCGCCGAAGACCTCCTCGGGCGTGGTGAACTTGGTGAGCAGCCACTGGAAGTACGCTGCACCCTCGATACGCCGGCAGAGCTCGTCGGCAAGCATGGATTTCGCGGTACCGGGAGGCCCGAGCAGGAGCACGTGCTGGCGTGCGAGCAGGGCGGCGAGCGCGCCCTCGATGACTTCGCCACGCTCGACGAAGATCTGACCGAGCTCGTCGCCGATCGCGGCCAGCTTGGCACGTGCGGCCGCCACGTCGTCCGGGATCACGTCTCCGGGGTACCAGACCCGACGCAGCCCGGGCAACGCGGATGCGCCCGCGCACCGGCCGCGCACGCGCCCGCGGTGCCGTGAAATCACGGCGAATTCGACCGATTCGGGCTTGCCGGTCGCACGGCGCCCGCTTAGATGGCCGGGATGCCACCCCGCGTTCCAACCCTCCGTCGCCGTGACTTTCTCCGCTTCGCCGCGATCACCGTCGCGGTGTCCGCAGCACCGAAGCTCTCGGGCTGCAGCCACACCAGCAGCGGCGGGGCATCTAGCCCGGAGGACGTCGACCGCGTGTTCCCGCAGGGCATCGCGTCCGGCGATCCGCGACCCGACAGCGTCGTCCTGTGGACGCGCGTCGAGAGCAGCGATGCGGTCGTGCGAGTGGGCTACGAGGTCGCGCTCGACGAGGGCTTCGCGCAGATCGTCGCAGACGGCGAGGTCGAGACCGGCGTCGAGCGGGACGGCACCGTCAAGCTCAAGCCGGTCGGCCTCGATCCGTTCACGACCTACTACTACCGCTTCGTGGCGCTCGGTGTGACCTCGATGACCGGCCGCACCAAGACAGCGCCGGCGCCGGGCGACGACGTGCCGGTGCGCTTCGCGTTCGCGTCCTGCCAGGACTTCGTCGGGCGCTACTACCACGCGTGGCAGGCATTCGTGGAGCAGGGCGGCGAAGTCGACTTCGTGGTGCACCTCGGCGACTACGTCTACGAGACCACGGGCGATCCCGACTTCCAGACGCCCGAGGCGAACCGCGAGGTCGTGCTGCCCGACGGCCTGCCGCTCGGCGAGTCCACGACGTCGAACCTCGCGGCACTCACGCTCGCCGACTACCGGACGCTCTACAAGACCTACCGGACGGACCGGTGGCTCAAGCTCGCCCACCAGCGCTTCCCGTTCGTCGTCACGTGGGACGATCACGAGTTCGCCAACGACTGCTGGCAGGATCATGCGACCGACTTCAACGAGGCGCGTGGCGACGAGAAGTCGACGGCGCGCCGCGAGGCCGCCAATCAGGCGTTCTTCGAGTTCCAGCCGGCGGACGTGGTGTACGACGAGGACGCGTCGTTCCCGAACGACATCCGCGTCTACCGCTCGTTGCGCTACGGCCGCCACGTCGATCTCATGCTGGTCGACGGACGCCTGTACCGCAGCGATCACGTGATCCCCGAAGGTCCGGTCGATCTCAGCGTCGGCAAGTTCAGCCCCAACAGCTCGCTCGGCTCGCGCAACTTCGTCCTCAAGCCCGGCTTCGACGCGCGCGAGGCCGAGGTCCTGCCGACCCTCCTCGGGGCCGAGCAGAAGGCCTGGCTGCTGACGGCGCTCGGCTCGTCGAGCGCCACGTGGAAGATCCTCGGCAGCGACGTGCAGCTGTCGCAGATGGTCATCGATCTGCGCAGCTTCGAGCTGCTGCCCGAGCAGTTCCGCAACCTGTTCTACTTCAGCGTCGACCAGTGGGACGGCTACCGCAGCGAGCGTGCCGAGCTGCTGCGCACGATCGGCGGTCTCGACAACGTGGTCGCGATCGCGGGAGACATCCACGCCTTCTACGCGTCCGAGCTGTACGCCGACTTCGACGACCAGAGCACGCCGCCGGTCGCGGTCGAGTTCGTGTGCGCGGGCATCAGCTCGTCGCCGGTGCAGGAGATCACGCAGTCGACGGTGGACGGAAGCCCGACGCTGTCGGCGCTCGGGCTCGGCGCGCTGGTGCCGCAGTTCGACACGATCCTCACGCAGGCGAGCCCGCAGTACCGCTACGCGAAGAGCCTGTCGCACGGCATCGCCATCCTGGACGTGCAGGGCGCCGAGGCAGTCGAGGTCGAGTTCCTGCAGATCGCGGACGTGCGCACGCCGGAATGGGACGGGAGCGTCGAGCGGGTGCGGTTCCGCACGACGGCCGGTTCGAACCGGATCGAGCGCCTCTAGTGCACCGTCGTTGAGATCGCGTCATGCAGATCGACGTCGATCGGCGTCCCTCGCAAGGAACACCGACGCAGGAATATCGGGAAGATTCCGAGGAGGTGTGACGCGGCGAGGGGCGTCGAGGGCGGCAAGATGCGTGATGCTGTCTCGACGGCGGTGCACTCTTCAGGCGTCGTCGGGAAGCTGCAGGCCGAGGCGGCCGGCGAGCCGGCGCAGGTCCGCGGGCAACGGCGCCACGAAGCGCGACGGCTCGCCGCCGTCGCGAAAGCGGATCGCGTGCGCATGCAGCGCGTGGCGCGGGTGCTCGCCGCACGGACCCGGACGGTAGACCTTCTCCCCGACCAGCGCATGGCCGAGGTGCGCGAGATGCAGCCGCGCCTGATGCGTGCGGCCTGTGACGAGCGTCACCTCGAGCAGGGCGTGCCGCTGCGCTCGCGCGAGAACGCGCAGCCGGCTGGTCGCACCGCGCGCACCGTCGTCGTCCGGACGTGCGATGCGCCACCACGGCGGGATGCGGCTGCCGGTGGGGCCGATCGGTGCGTTCACCTCGAGCCCGTCGAACTTCGGCACGCCGTGGCAGATCGCGAGGTACTGCTTGTCGGCCCGGCTCGCGAGACGCTCGGCCCACGGTGCGACCAGCGACTTGCGTGTGACGAACACGATCACGCCGGACGTGTCGGCATCGAGCTGATGCACCGCCCAGACCGTCCGGCCCAGTCGGCGGCTCAGCTGGAACTCGAGCGACCGCGGATCGTCCCGATCGCGCCCCGTCGCCGGGAGACCGGACGGCTTGTCGAGGACGACCACGCGCCCGTCGTCGTACACGACGAGCGGTTGTCCATCGCGCGGGGAGCCCCTTGACGACACGCATCTCCCGTAGCGACCGCGATCCGTCGCAGCACGGCAACTGCAGCCCCGGGGAACGTGGAACTTCCTAGTTCCCGTCGAGGGAACGCCTTCAAGGCACCATGTTTCGCTTCATCGTCCTGGGCCTCCTCCGCCACGGGCGTACTCTGCACGGGTACGCCCTCATGAAGGCGCACCGCGCCCGCACCGGCGTGCCCATGAGCACGGGAACCTTCTACCGCGAGCTGCAGTCGCTGGTCGCCGACGGTCTGGTCTGCGTGGTCGACCGCGCCCCCGACGACGATGCCCGACGCACGCCGTACCGCATCACGACCTCCGGCATCGAGCTCTTCGATCGCTGGCTCGTGCGACCACCGCTGGTGAACCTCGGCAACGACGACGAGCTCACCGCCCGTACGATGTTCCTGCACGAGGCGCCGCGCGAGATCGCACGGCGGATGATCGACTCCTGGAAGGAGGAGCTCTGGCTCCTGAGCAAGAAGCTCGAGCGCGACCGGCAGAGCGAGCTGCACCGGTGCAGCACCGAGCGCGAGCCTTTCTCGATCCTCGTTCTGCTGATCGCGCGCCGCCTGCGGCACATCGCGGGCGACGTCGCGTACCTCGAAGAGCTCAACGCGGCGCTCGACGAGCTGGAGCCGGGATCGCGACCGGCGACCGCGGCGAGGGCGGGGGCGTCACCGGTCGCCGTGGTCGACGACAAGCGTGGCCGACCACGCGCCGCAGCGGGCGGCGCGTCGCGCATCCGCTGAAGCCAACCGGCTCATTCGTAGCGCAGCGCGGTGATCGGCGAGAGCCGGCCTGCGCGCGCCGCCGGCACGAAGGCGCCGAGGAGACAGGCGATCACGCCGAGCGTCGCGGCGACCCCTGCCACCTGCCAGCTCGCGCGCAGCTCCAGACGCCAGCCGAGCAGGCTCGGAACGAGCCCTTCGACGAACGCGAAGCTCATCGCGTGCCCCACCGCGAGCGCGACCGCGATGCCGACCAGCGCGATCGCCGTCGCCTGTGCAAGGACCTGTGCCGCGGCGTCGCGCGGCGTGAGCCCGAGGGCGCGCAACGCACCGATCTCGCGCGTGCGCTCCACGACGCTCGCCGCCAGTGCGTCCGCGGTGCCGATGACCACCACGAGCAGCACCAGCGCCGCCAGCGTGTCGAGGAACGAGTACGCGCTGCGAACGCCGCTGCCATACCACTCTGCGAGCTCGTCACGCGTGAGCACCCGCAGGCGCTGCGCGCGGCCGAGCGTCGACCGGATCGCGTCGCTCACCGCCCGTACCGAAACCCCGGGCTGCAGGACGACGAACGCCTGGGTGATCGTCCGGTCGCGCCACCAGCGCTGATAGAGATCACGGCTCAGCATGACGTCGCCGGCCGGCGAGCGAAATTTGGTCGGTGTGACGCCCGCGAGCGGCAGCTCGAGCACGCCGGTGGGTGTCGTCAGCTGGACCGGCGCTCCAATGACGAGACCGCGGCGTGCGACCAGCGTCGCATCCGCGAGCACCGCCTCGCCCCGTGCCACGCGCTCGAGCGCATCGGGCCAGGCCCCATCGGCGAGCGGCCACTCCCCGAAGCTGCGGTCGCGAAAGCGCACCGGATCCACCGCGACGAAGCCCGTCTCGGGACGGAGCGATACGCCGTTCACGCCGGCACCGACCGCGCGCACGCCAGGGATCGCGGCGAGCTTCGGCAGCAGCTCGCCGTCGATGCGCGCGTCGTCACCGACCACGATGTCGTTGAAGCCCGAGTCGACCGACAGGTCCGATTCGCGGTCGAGCATCAGGTTGCGCACCACGTAGGCCTCGAAGCTGCTCGACATGCTGCCGATCCAGACCACGACCGCCACCCCGACCATGAGGACGATGGTGGCACCGACCGCCCGGCTCGGCGCCCGCCCTTGGTCCTCGACGCCGATGCGTGCCGCAGGACCGAGAAGCCTGCCGAGCGGCAGGCTCGCCCAGCGCAGGCCCGGCTCGACGGCGAGCGCACCGGCCAGCACGACGACGGCCATGGTGAGTCCCGCAAGCGCGCCGGTGTCCACGACGAGCTGGAGGGCGAGCAGCAACGCCGCCACCGCGGTGGAGATCCGGCGGACGGTCCGTCGGCCGCGACCGTCCGTAGAGACTGCGCGCGACCGTCCGCGTGCGAGGACGCTGACGATGGGCGCACGGGCCGCTGCCAGCGCCGGAACCAGTGCCGCGAGAACCCCGGCGAGCAGACCTGCCATGCCCGCCACCAGCAGCGGAGCGGGGCGGACCGCGACGCCGCTCGCGGTGACGACCTGCTGCAGGTTCAACGACATGGTGTCCGCGACCGGCTGCACGATCAGCTGCGCGAACACGATGCCGAGCGGCAGGCCGATCAGCACACCCGCCGCGGCCATGACCAATGCCTCGCCGACCAGACCTCGCACCAGTGCCGCGGGCGTCAGCCCGAGAGCACGCAGGACGCCCATCTCCCACGTCCGCGCCTGATAGATCGTGGCGAGCCGGTTGGCGGTGATCAACGACGCGAGCGCGAGACCCATCGCCGCGAGCGCATCCAGCATGACCTGGAACGCCGACGCGGCGCGCGACAGCTCCCGCTTCCGATCGGCGACGCGTGCGACGTCGAGATGGGACGGCAGCGTCGCGACCAACGTCTCGCGCAGCGCATCGACGCCGCCGCCGTCGCGCGCGACGACGTCGATCTGCGACACGCGCTCGCCCGCGCCGACCGCCGCCTGCGCGGCAGCGAGGTCCATCACCAGCAAGTTGCCCGCGCCGGCGACACCCGAGTCGTCGAGCAGGCCGCGCGCGACCAGACGCCGCCGTCCGAGCGCCGTCTCGACGTCGAACGCACCGCCTTCGGCGACGCCGAGCCGCGTTGCGACGGCGCTCGTCAGGAGCACCGAGTCCTGCTGGTTGAGGAAGACCAGCGGGTCCTCGAGTGCCGCGCCACCGCCGGTGCGTCGGTAGACGCGTACGGTGGCGTCGTCGAGCAGGTCGACGCCGATCAGCCGAAGCCGCGTGACCTCTCCGTCGCGATGCGCGAAGGCCGGCGCGAGCAGCAAGGGTGCCGCGGCCTTGACGCCCGGCAGCGCGCGCACGGCGTCGAGCACTGCGGCATCGAGGGTTCCGCCGCTCAGCGCGGTGATCTGCAGGTCCGCCGCGCCCGCGAGCGCTTCGACCGAGGCATCGTAGCGTGCGCGCAGCGCGTGATTCGCGAGCAGGACGCCCGCCGACAGCGCCACGCCGAGGGCGATGACGACGATGGCCATGGCGACCTGGGGCAGGTCGAGCACGAGGCGGCGGACGACGCTGCGGACGCCTTCGATCATGGCGCCTCCGGCTGTGACTCGCGCAGCGACGCCGCGAGGCGGAGCGGCGGCGGGGCGTCCGCGAGCGACCCCACGTCGCGAACGATGCGGCCGTCGTGCATCTCGACCGTGCGATGGCCGTAGGTCGCGGCGAACGCATCGTGCGTCACCATCACGACCGACGTCCGCCGCTCGACGTTGAGGCGGCGCAGCAGATCGAGAATCATGCGGCCGTTCGCGGAATCGAGATTGCCGGTGGGCTCGTCGGCCAGCAGCAGCCGCGGCTCGGTGGCGATCGCGCGTGCCGCGGCGACCCGCTGCTGCTCGCCCCCGGACAGCTCGTTCGGATAGCGCGACCATGCCGCGGACCTGACGCCGACCTGCTCGAGGACCGCCGCGGTACGCTCCCGCAGGGCGCGGCCGCGCACCCCGAGCCGCTCGAGCCGCCACGCGACGTTGCGCTCGACCGTGAGCCGCGGCAGCAGGTTGAAGCCCTGGAAGACGAAGCCGATGAAGCGCAGGCGAAGATCGCTGCGTCCGCGCTCGGACATCGTCGCCAGGTCCCGGCCGGCGATCCGTACGCGTCCGCGGGACGGCTCGTCGAGGCCCGCGATCAGGTTCAGCACGGTGCTCTTGCCGCAGCCGCTCGGTCCGACGATCGACACGAACTCGCCTTCCGGCACCATCAAGTCGAGCGCGTCGAGCGCGCTCACCGCGCCGGGGCCGCTGCCGTAGGTCTTGCCGACTGCCTCGAGCGCGACGAGGGGATTCACGCGGGACTCCTTTCCGAGCGGGAGCCGCGGCCCTACCAGCTCCGGCGGCGCGTGATCAAGTACAAAATGCATCGCTGCATCGCATCGAGCCGGCCGTTGCAGCCGAGCCATCGTTGACCGACCGGCGGCGGCGGGTCAGCCTGCGCGCCGTGAAACATGGTCGCCGCCGCCGTGGGATCGTGATCGCCGCGCTGGCCCTCCTGCTGCGTGCCGCCCTCGCATCGGCAGACGACGATGCCGCGGCGATCCTCGGCGCCGCGCGGGCCGCACAGGCACGATTCTCCGACAAGAGCTCGCGCGTCGAGATGCGCGTCGTCGCGCCGTCGGGAGAAGTGCGCGTGCGCACGTTGCGGGGCCTCGAGAAGCGCACCGACGGCGGCCGCAAGCTGCTGTGGCTGTTCGAGTCGCCGGCGGAGATCGCGGGCACCGGCTTCCTCGCCTGGCAGCAGCCGCCGGCGCGCGACGAGATGTGGGTCTACTTCCCCGGCCAGCGGCGCGTGCGGCGCATCTCTCCGGAGCTGCGGCGCGAGCAGTTCCAGGGCAGCACGTTCACCTACGAGGACCTCACGACCGTATTCTACCTCGACTACGACGGCAGCCACGCGCTGCGCGGCGACGAGTCCTGCGGCACACATCGCTGTCGCGTGGTCGAGACCGAGCTGCCCGACGGGCGCTTCGCCTACCGCAGGCTCCGCACCTGGATCCGCGACGAGGATCATCTCCCCGAGCGCATCGAGCTCGCCGGCGACGGCGTCACCAAGCACCTGCGCGTGCTGCGCACCGAGGTCGTGCAGGGCATTCCGACCATCGTCGAGGCAGAGATGACGTCCGACGCCGACGGCTACCGCACGATCGTGCGCTACTCGGACGTCCACTACGACCGCGGCCTCGGCGACGAGCAGTTCACCGTCGGCGCGCTCGAGCGCAACGGGAAGTAGCCGTCGCCGGCGCACGAGCGCTTGCGAAGTCCACGCGTCTGCGGCTCCCTGCTCGTGGGCGGCACGCGTCGCCGATGGAGGAGTCGATGTCGGAGAAAGCCCCAGCGCGTCCCTGGACGCCCACCGAGGAGAAGCTCGGCAGCGTCGTCGTGAAGGCGATGTCGGTCGCCAACAAGTGGATCTTTCGCGCCACCGGGGGGAAGTGGGGGGCCAAGTTCATGCACGGCGCGCCGGTGCTGCTGCTGACCACGATCGGTCGCAAGTCCGGTGAGCCGCGCGTCGCGCCGCTGATCTACCTCAAGGACGGCGAGCGCCTGGTCCTGGTCGCGTCGAAGGGCGGCATGTCGCACCACCCGGCGTGGTACCTGAATCTCGAAGCCCACCCGGACTGCGAGGTCGAGCTGCCGGGCACGGGCAAGATCCCGATGCGCGCGACGCGCGCGACCGACGAGGAGAAGGCGCTGCTGTGGCCGCGCCTGTGCGCGATCTACCCGGACTACGACGACTACCAGGCCCGCACCACGCGCAACATTCCGGTGCTGATCTTGACGAAGCGCTGACGGCCTCGGATGGACACGTCGATCGTCGACGAGCCGCAGCGGTCCGACGGCCCGCTGGCGAACGTGCTGCTGGTGCTGTGGCACGGCGCCGGTGGTGACGTCACCGAGCGCTCGCTGGTCGCGGTCGCGGCGGCAGCGGCGGCCGAGGGGGCGCTGGTGGTGCGCGCACGCTTTCCGTACCGCGTCGCGGGCAAGCGCGCGCCGGACCGCATGCCGCTGCTGCTCGCGGCGGCGCGCGAGTCGATCGACGCAGCGGCGGCCTTGCCCCACGCGGGCGGCCGCAAGCTCGTCCTCGGCGGGCGCTCGATGGGTGGCCGCGTCGCGTCGCTGCTGGTGTCCGAAGGGCTGCATGCCGACGGCCTGGTGTTCTTGAGCTACCCGCTGCATCCGGCCGGCAAGCCCGATCGGCTGCGCGACGCGCACCTGCCCGCGATCCGTTGCCCGATGCTGTTCGTCCAGGGCGACCGCGACACCCTGTGCGACCTCACGCTCCTGAGGCCGGTGCTGAAGAAGCTCGGCAGGCGCGCCGAGCTGTCGGTGTTCCCGGGCGCCGACCACGGCATGCGGAAGGCACCCGCAGAGGACATCGCGCGGGTGGTCGGAAGCTTCCTCGCCGCGAAAGTAGCAAGCGCACGCGCGCGGTAGCGCGTCGCGACGGAGAGCATCGATGCAAACCGATCCGAACCCCGTCCTCCTGGAGCGTCATGGCGCGGTGGCGATCCTGACCCTGAACCGGCCCGAGCGCCTCAATGCGTTCGCCGCGTCGACCAGCCGTGCGCTGGTCGCGCACCTCGACGCGGTCCGTCGCGACGACACGATCCGCGCCGTTCTCCTCACCGGCGCCGGCCGCGGCTTCTGCGCCGGCGCGGACCTGAAGGCGCTCGGCGGCGCCGACGGCACGCGCGACGACGACTGGGGCTCGCCGCGCGGCATGATCGACCTGCCGCTGCTGCTGCGCGACCTGCCGCAGCCGAGCGTGTGCGCGGTGAATGGCGTCGCCGCGGGTGCAGGCTTCGGCCTCGCGATGGCCACCGACCTGCGCGTCGCCAGCACCCGCGCGAGCTTCGTCGCGGCACAGATCCGCACCGCGCAGATCCCGGACGCCGGCCTGACCTGGATCCTGCCGCGACTGCTCGGCGCCGAGCGCGCGGCGCGCGTGTGCCTGCTCGCGGACACGATCGGCGCGCAGCAGGCCCATGCGCTCGGGCTCGTCGGCGAGGTCGTGCCGCCCGAGGAGCTGCCGGCGCGCG
>JAIEPK010000535.1 GCA_019749875.1 Candidatus Binatia bacterium
ACGGCGCCGGTCCTGGTTCGCCAGGCGCGGGCTGCAGCGGGTCCGCGGCGACTGCGCCCTCGACCCGGCGCGGGCTCGCCGCATCCGTCGTCGCGCGCTGGTCGGGTGGAGCGGGTGCTGGCGTGCGGTCGTCGCTCATCGCGTCCCGGAGGCCTTCTCTCGCAGATTCGGGCGCGCGCGCCAACCCGCACTGCCGCTGCCCGACGAGGTCCTGCCGCGCGGCGCCGCGCGTGCGTCGGGGAGCGCTCTGGCGTGCCGCGCCCCGAGACCTCTGGTCTTGACACGCGCCCGGCACCGCGGTTCATGCCAGGCGTGGCTGCGGAGGGGATGGAGACCACGGCGTCCGGGCGCACGGCGAGCGATGCGGGCGCCGGCGCGCCGAGCGAGACGCTCGCCGAAGCGCTCGGCCGCGCCAGCGCCCGGGTCGATGCGCTGCGGGCCGATCTCGACGTGTCCGAACGCGTGCGCCTGCGGCTCGCGGAGGAGCTGCGACGCCTCGGACGACGCATCGAGGACGTCGAGGCGGAGTGTCGCGAGCTGAGCGAACGGGTGCGGCATCGTGACCGGCTGCTGGCGCAGATCTTCGGCTCGCGGAGCTGGCGCGTCACGCAGGCGCTGCGGCGTGCGCTGAAGCGCGAGTAGATCGTGCCGGCCGTCGCGCGCGCGTGTCCGGATCGAGCGGGTCGCGCGCGCGTCGTCGCGGCGAGCGCGCGCGAACCGGGTTGCAATTCGTGCGCGGCCGTGGGACTTGAGACACGGACGGCCGTGCGGGATGTCGTGCACACGTTTCGTCGGCACCACGCGGGAGGTTGAGGATGCGTACGTTGATCACGGGGGGCGCCGGCTTCATTGGTTCGCACCTCGCGGAGGCGCTGCTCGCCCGCGGAGACGAGGTCGCCGTGATCGACGACCTCTCCACCGGCTCGATCGACAACATCGAGCACCTCAAGGGACGTCCCGGCTTCCGCTACGTGATCGACTCGGTGATGAACGAGCCGCTGCTCGCCGAGATGATCGACCGCTGCGACGTGGTCTTTCACCTCGCGGCGGCGGTCGGCGTGCGGCTGATCATCGAGGCGCCGACGCGAACCATCGAGACCAACGTGGGCGGCACCGAGGCGGTGCTGCGCCACGCGGCGAAGAAGCGCCGCAAGGTCGTCGTCGCGTCGACCTCGGAGGTCTACGGCAAGAGTGCGGAGGTCCCGTTCCGCGAGGACGCCGATCTCGTCCTCGGGCCGACCAGCAAGCACCGCTGGGCGTACGCCTGCAGCAAGATGCTCGACGAGTTCCTGGCGCTCGCCTACCACGCGGAGAAGCAGGTGCCGGTGGTGATCGTGCGCTTCTTCAACACCATCGGACCGCGGCAGACCGGACGCTACGGCATGGTGGTGCCGCGCTTCGTCGCGCAGGCGCTCGCGGGTGACCCGATCACCGTGTTCGGCGACGGCACGCAGTCGCGCAGCTTCACCTACGTGGGCGACGTGGTGCGGGCACTGATCGCACTGGTCGAGCACCCCGGCGCGGTGGGTCAGGTGTTCAACGTCGGCAACGGCGAGGAGATCACGATCCGCGCGCTCGCCGAGCGCATTCGCGCCATGACCTCGAGCACGTCGCCGATCGTGACGGTGCCGTACGATCAGGCGTACGAGGCGGGCTTCGAGGACATGCCGCGACGCGTGCCGGACATCGCGAAGATTCGTGCGCTGGTCGGCTATGAGCCGCGGGTGCAGCTGCACGACATGCTGTGCGAGATCATCGGCGAGGCGGAGCGGGAGGCGGTGCGGCGGCGGCCGGTCGGCCGCGCAGCGCAGGCGGCGGTCGGAGCCGTGATCGGATCCTGACCGCTGACACCAAGTCGTCGGTCTGGCGTATCCGGGCGCTGCTCAGTCGATCCAATCCCCCGAGCGCGCGCGATCGGTGGTCGCCTGGAACCCGCTCGCGACAGGGAACGGCCATGCTGTTGAGACGTCTGCCCATCGAGCGTTGATCCCGGGGCGACTGGTCACGCGAAAATGTGAAGTGGGAAGTTAAGAGTGCCGTCAACTTACATTCATGAGGACTGACAGTATGAGCCCCGGCGCAATGATGAGGGGCATGCCTCCGATCCACCTTGTCTGTGCATTGGCCGGGGCAGCAGCCACCGTGTGGACGTACTACCCTGGCGCGATGAGCATCGACTCAGCTGCGCAGCTGACCGAAGCTCGTTCGCTGAGCTTTTCCGACGCGCACCCTCCTTTCTTGGCACTGCTGTGGGGCGTCACCGATAGGGTCATTCCCGGTCCGGGCGGCCTGCTGGTGACGCAAACGGCAGTGTTCTGGTACGGGCTGTACCTAATAGCCCGGCGTTTCACGCCGCTTGTCTTTGTCGTCGCCTTGATGCCCCCAGTCTTCTCCATCCTCGGCGCACTATGGAAGGACATCATGATGGCGGGAGCGCTCCTTGTGGCGTTTGGCTTTAGCAGTCGGAGCAAACTATTCTGGGTGGCGATCGTTATTGCGTGTTTGACGCGGCATAACGCAATCATTGCCGCACTCCCTTTGATCGCCCTCCATTTCGGATGGCGACCGCTCGCGACCGCGCTCGCGAGCGTCGTCTTGGTTCTCCTTGTGGTTGCGTCGAATCGAGTGCTGACGGAGCGCCGGGGGTACCCGGCGCAGATCATCGCCCTTTTCGATCTCTCAGGAATCGCTTGGGTTGTCGGTGAAGAGCCGGACTTGCCACCATGCTTTCGGAAATCGAACGGCTCTGTGCGCGACAGTTATGACCCGCGATCGGTTGGCTACTTGACTGCGAAGGACGCTCCACTCACCTATTGCTACTCTTCCTCGGATGTCGATGATCTGTTGCTCAGATGGTGGGAGGTAGTCCGTAATCGACCTCTCGCCTATCTGAGACATCGCGCACGCGTCGGGTTCGAGTTCCTCGGAGTCCATCGGACTCCGTCGGACTACTTGATGGTCTCGACAAACTTCCCGCCGGAATTCTTTCCTCGTCTGGAGGTGGACAGACTTCAGAGCCCCAAGCTCGATCGGTGGTTTCGATCGATAGAGACCCGTGGCGTTTTTCGGCCGTGGCCCTATTTGGTTGTCGGAATGCTGGGCTTAGCGCTCGCGTGGTTTCATCGAGAATGGGGATGTGTTGCACTCGCAGCCTCCGGAATCGCCTACGAAGCCGCACTGCTGCTCGTCGCACCATCGTCTGATTATCGGTACTCCCACTGGATGGTGACATCAGCGTTGGTTGCCGCGGTTTGCCTGGCTGCCCGGTTGTGGCGCGATGTCGCAGCCCGCAGGTCTGGGCGATCATTGCTGTACTGACGACGCCGGGGCGGCGACCCGACCGCGAAAGCGAAGGCGATCACGTCCAGGTGTTCGCTCCGCTGGCGGCCCCTGGCCGCATCGCCTCCCGCCGGCCGAAAAGGTTATGACGGCGACGCCGCTATGCTTGCGTCCTGCTCGATCGTCAACGCCACGTCGTCGATGGCGACCCATCCCGAAGTGGCCCGGAAGTTGATCTTCACGCGCGCCGCATCGTACGGCGCCGTTGCGACCAGGGTCGAAGCGAGCCCGCTCCACGGGAACCGAGACCCGTCGACGACTAAGGACGTGACGTCGGTCACCACGTCCCCCATTGCGAGGCGAAGCTTGATCTGCAGGCGCGCATCCGCCGGCAGCCTGCGGCCACGGACCCAGACGCCGAGCTTCAGACGATCGCCGGCGCGGCCGCTCAGACCGCTCGCGTTCTGTCGGAGAAGCGCCGCGGGACGGTTCGTCGCCCCCACAAAGCGGAAACCGCACGTACCCAGGTGCGTAGCGGCAAGCACCTCCGTCTGGCAGACGCGGCTCGAGCGTGTCGCCCCGCGCCGCTTCCAGCCGTCGGGCACTCCGTCGCCGTCGTCGTCGAGCTCCATCGAGCCGCCGGTGAGAACGCTCGCGGCGGGCGGCCCCCAGGCGTTGCCATCGATGGTCACCCAGCCGTCCCGTTCGACGACGACGGTCTTGTCCACGAGGTCTCGCGGCACGATGGAGCCGAGGCCGGGATTCACCGCCGAGTTGACCGCGGTGCGCACGTCGCCCGACGGGAAGACGACTTCGAGCGCATGTACGCCGTCGGGGGCGACGCCGAAGTGCGCGTTGTACTCGCTCTGGCTGAGATAGCCTGAGCCGCCGTCGACGATGCGGGTCTGGACGCCGTGACCTTCCTGGTCCACGCGCCGAAGCCGGATTGTGGCGCCGTGTTGGGTCTGTCGACCGCGCGCGTCGCGCGCCGAAACGCGCAGGTACGAGTCGGCGAAGCCCTCCTCGCCATCGAGCTCGTTGCGGAACAAGCCGTGGCAGCCCGTTCCGGTCACGAGATCGAGGTCGCCGTCGCGGTCGTAGTCCGCCCACGCCGAGTTGTCGTAGCGAAGGTCCAGCGCGGTGAACGCGAGATCCTCGGCGAAGGTCCCGTCGCCCTGGTTGAGCAGGAGGAGTGCGGCGGCGCTCGCCTGCATCACGAGGAGATCGAGGTAGCCATCGTGGTTGACGTCCGCCCAGCTGTCACCCCACAAGAACGCGACCGGAGGGATGCCCGCAGCGGTGCTGACGTCCACCATGGCACCCGCATCATTGCGAAACAGCTTCGCGCCCGTGAGCGCGCGGACGTACAGGTCGAGGTCGGCGTCGTTGTCGAAGTCGACGAACATCGAACCTTCGTCGAAGAGCTGCGGCAGCCCCACGTCTGCACGCACGTCGGTGAACGTACCGTCGCCGTCGTTCAGGAAAAGGTGCCAGGCGCAGTACAGGTCCAGTCGTCCGTCGTCGTCCCAGTCCGCCCAGTGCGCACCCTCGGGCCGCAGGCGCTCGGGGATGTCCGGCAGCGCCACTCCCGCGTCTTCCGCGACCTCGGTGAACGTGCCGTCCCCTTCGTTGCGGAAGAGGAACGACTGGAACGGCGGCAGGTGGGAGTAGAACGGCGCGAAGAGGTCGACGTCGCCGTCACCGTCGTAGTCCCCCCACGCGGCCGTCTCCCCGTAACCCGTGAAATCCATGCCGAGCGTCTGTGCGACGTCGGTGAACGTCCCGTCGCCCTGATTCTGCAACAGCAAAGTGGCGCCGGTCGCGTATGGTAGCATCGTCAGGTCGAGGTCGCCGTCGCGGTCGTAGTCGGCCCACGCCGCGCCGTGGTAGTTGCCGTTCGCGAGCAGGTCTCGGAAGCCGGGGATCTCGGAGAACGTCCCGTCGCCGTCGTTGTGGTAGAGGGGCAGGTCCGGATCGCCGTCGCCGTCGTAATCGCCCCACGCAGGCGGTAGAGTGCCGGGCCCGTAGCAGGCGACACCCGGTCCCATGCCCACCGACGTGAATCGAGCCTCGAGTCCGACCGCGCCGTCACCGGCCGCAGAGACGCTCGCGAGACCCGCAAGGAGCAGCGCGATCGCGATCGTCTTCGAGAGGTGGTTCCGCACGCTGCTGCTCATCCCTGTCCCGGTTCCCGGCACGCCCGATCAGGCCCGGGCGCCCTCCGCCGCGGGCATCCTGCCACAAACCGAGCCGCGAGGGCATCTCGCGTGACGGTGTCGGTGGCTGCCTTCACGGGCGGCATCCACGTGCCGAGCGCGCGCTTCCGCGTACGCCAGTTCGTGGCGCCCCTGCGAGCGGAGGGCGTCGACGTCGTGGAGCTTCCGTCGCGCGCCGGTGCGTATCCGCCGTCGACGGGCCGTCGTCTCGTGACGTGGGCCGCGTGGAATCTCGCCGCACGGCTGTCCGACGTCGCAGGGCGAGCCGCGCGCAGGGCCGACGTGACCCTGCTGCAGCGCGAGTTTCTCTCAACCAAGGTCACTCTCGAGCCGATGACACGGCGCCCCCGGGTGCTCGACGTCGACGACGCGATCTGGTTCTGGGGCGGGGACGCCTTCGCGCGCCGCCTCGCCGGGCTCTGCGAGCGTGTGATCTGCGGCAACGCGTTTCTCGCCGAGCAGTTCGCGAGCTGGCACGGGTGCGTCGAGGTCTTGCCGACCGCGGTCGACACCGACCGCTTCGTTCCGGCTGGCGCCTGCGATCGTGCACCGTCCGACGAGCGACCGCAGGTTCTCGGTTGGAGCGGAACTCGCAGCACGCTGCCCTGCCTGTACGCGATCGAGCGGCCGCTCGCCGACGTCTTGCGCCGCTACCCGCGCGCGATTCTGCGCGTCGTCTGCGACCACCCACCTGAGCTGCCTTTGCTCGGCGAGCGAGTCGCGTTCGTGCGCTGGTCACCTGAAGCGGAGGTGCGAGCAATCCAGGACATGACCATCGGCCTCATGCCGCTCGAGGACTCGGTCGTCACGCGCGGCAAGTGCAGCCTCAAGATGCTGCTCTACATGGCGTGCGGAGTCCCGGTCGTCGTGTCGCCGGTCGGAGCGAATCGCGACGTGCTCGCATGCGGCGACTCCGGTCTGGCGGCGACGACGCCCGACGACTGGGTGGATGCGATCGACAGCCTGCTGCGCGACCCCGACTCTGCGGATCGATGCGGCGCCCGCGGCCGCGCGATCGTGGAGGAGAGGTTCAGCGTGCGCGCCCTCGCGCCGCGCCTCGCGTCGCTGCTGCGCGAGGTCGCCGGTTGATCCTCCGCGCTGTGGCCCGCTAAGACCCCAGCCTCGCCATGTGCGGCATCGCCGGTCAGCTGTTCCACGATCCGACGCGTCGGGTCGACCCCGCGGCGATCCTTCGCATGACGGACACGATCCGCCACCGGGGGCCCGACGACGGGGGGGTCTGGACCGACGGCTCGGTTGGGCTGGGCTCGCGCCGCCTCGCCGTGATCGACCTGTCGCCGCGTGGTCACATGCCCATGACGAACGAGGACGGCTCTCTGCACGTCGTCTTCAACGGTGAGATCTACAACTTCCACGAGCTTCGCGACGAGCTGCGCGCGAAGGGCCACGTCTTCCGCTCGGACTCCGACACCGAGGCGATCCTGCACCTCTGGGAGGAATACGGCGAGCGTCTCGTCGAGCGCCTGCGCGGCATGTTCGCGTTCGCGCTGTGGGACGCGAGCACCCGCACGCTGTTCGCTGCGCGCGATCGGCTCGGCAAGAAGCCGCTGTACTACGTGCACGACGCGCACGGCTTCGTGTTCGGCTCGGAGCCGAAGGCGCTGCTGCAGGCGCCCGGCGTCGAGGCCGGCGTCGATCTGCTCTCGATCCACCACTACCTCACCTGGGGGTACGTACCGAGTCCGTTCTCGGCATTCCGCGGCATGCGCAAGCTGCCGCCCGCGCACTCCCTGACGGTGCGCGGCGGCCGACTCGACGTCCGCCGCTACTGGACGCTGCGCTACGGTCCGAAGCACACCGCGAGCGAGGATCGGCTCGCCGAGGAGCTCCAGTCCCTGCTCGAGGAGTCGGTGCGGCTCCGCCTGATCAGCGACGTGCCGCTGGGCGCGCTGCTGTCCGGTGGAGTCGACTCGAGCGCGATCGTGGCGACGATGCGACGGCTCACGTCCGGTCCGGTACGCACCTTCTCGATCGGCTTCGACCAGCCGGCGTACGACGAGCTCGCTTACGCGCGGCTGGTCGCCCAGCACTTCGGAACGGAGCACCACGAGCTGGTCGTCAAGCCCGACGCGGCGGCGATCCTGCCGAAGCTGGTCTGGTACTACAACGAGCCCTACGCCGACTCGTCGGCGCTGCCGGCGTTTCAACTGTGCGCCATGGCGCGTCGCTCGGTGACGGTGGCGCTCGCCGGCGATGGCGGGGACGAGCTCTTCGCGGGCTACGACCGGCACGCCGCGACCGCGGTCGCCGCACGCTTCGACGTCGTGCCGGCGCCGCTGCGCGCCGCCCTGGCGCGCGGTGTCGGCGCGCTCGGCACGGTCGGCGCTCCCAAGACGCTCGTCTACCGGCTGGCACGCTTCGTCGAGGGACTGCCTCTCGATCCGGTGGCGCGGTACGCGCGATGGCTCGCGGTGTTCGACAACTCGCTCAAGCTCGGGCTCTACACCGCGGACTTCGCCGCGCAGGTCGCGTCGCACGACTCGCTCGAGCTCCTCGCCGACCTGTACCGCCGCTCGGATGCGGAGGACTTCGTCGAGGCGACGCTCGACGCCGACCTGCAGATGTACCTGCCCGACGACCTGCTCGTGAAGATGGACATCGCGAGCATGGCGTGCTCGCTCGAGGTGCGCTCGCCGCTGCTCGACCATCACCTCGTCGAGTTCGCCGCGCGGCTGCCGCGCCGCATGAAGCTGCGGGGACTCGTGCAGAAGCACCTTCTCAAGCGCGTCATGCACGACGTGCTGCCCGAGCCGATCCTCGCCCGGCGGAAGATGGGCTTCGGCGTGCCGATCGACAACTGGCTGCGCGGCGAGCTGCGCGAGACCGCGTACGACGTCCTGCTCGATCGTCGTGCCATCGCGCGCGGCTACTTCCGCGCGGACGCGCTGCGCCGGCTGCTCGACGAGCACGCGAGCGGCGCTGCCTTTCATCACCACCGGCTGTGGGCGCTGCTGATGCTCGAGCTGTGGCACCGCACGTTCATCGACGACGCGTGCCCGCTGCAGGCGCCCAGTGCCGACGACGTGCGCACGGGGCTGCCTCGGTCGGTTGTCGCTGGCGCCGTTTCCCTGTAGGCGAGGCGTCGGCAACGGTCAGGCGATGGGGGAGCGCTCCGAGATGAGGGACGAAGGCCGCGCGGTCCGCATGCAGGCGCCGGAGTCGCCGTTCGTTGACCCGGCCGAGGCGCTCCCGCCGACCCTCGGCGACCTGCTTCGCTACCTGTGGGGGCGCCGTGTTCGTCTCCTGGTCCTCTTCGGCCTGCTGAGCGGGCTCGGCGGCGCGGCGCTCCTCGCGTGGTGGATCCTCGGGACGCGCAGCGCGCACGGCGTGATCGCGCTCGGCTTCCGCGGCATCGAGCGACACGAGTACCCGAGCGGGCGAGCCTTCACCGTCGAGGACATCCGCTCGCCGAAGGTCCTGACCCGAGCGCTCGACGACGTCGGCGTCGCGCCCGCCGAGGTGGATCTCCAGGCGATGTACCGCGGCATCGACCTGGTCCCGATCGTGCCGGCGAGCGTGATCGAGCGCTGGAAGAAGCAGGACCGGGAGGGCGCCAAGCGGGAAGAGTTCCTGCCCAACGAGTTCGCGCTCGGCGTCAGCGCCGACGAGCTCGACGAGGGCCAGCGCGTCCGTCTGCTCTACGCGATCGTCAAGGCGTACCAGGAGCAGGTCAAGTACGAGCAGCAGGCCGAGCAGCAGCGGGTGTCGCCGAACGACGTGCCGCCCGCCCGCCTGGCGGTGCTCTACGACTACTGGGACATCCCGCTCCTGCTGCGGGCACGTGCCGACGACATCTCCTCACGCCTGCAGGTCCTGATCCGCGAGTCGCAGAACTTCCGCGACTCCGAGGCCAACCTGAGCTTCCTCGAAGTGGACCGGGAGCTGGACCTCTGGCGCGAGACACGCCTCGAGACGCTCGCGGCGGTGGTGCACCGGGAGCGCCTCGTGAAGGACCCGGAGGCGATGCGCCGCCGGCTCGAGGAGCGTGAGGCGAACCTCGAGATCGATCTCCGCAAGACCAACGCGGAGGTCGAGTCGATGGCGAAGCTGCTCGAGGTCGTGGGGCAGCCGCAGCCCGTGCTCGCCGGGCAGGCCGCGCGACGCGAGGGCACGCCGCTCCTCGACACCGATGCGCTGCAGACCATCCTGCGGAGCGACTACATCGGTCCGGTCGTCCAGCGCGCCATGCACCTGCAGCAGGTGGCGGCCGCGACCGCGGCGGCGAAGGAGCGCGTGCAGCACGAGCTCGTGCTGCTCACCAAGGGCGACGCTCCGGTGACCGGCACGCCGCCGGCGGCCTTCGAGGAGCTCGTCGTGCAGGTTGCGGGCGACCTCGACCGCATCGTGCAACGCTACGTGAAGGTACTCGACGCGTACCTCGACGCGTCGCTGGCGAGAGTGGTCACGCTGCGCGACGGTCCGTACCTGCGGCTCGGCAACGTCAGCATGACGGTGATCGCGGTCGCGATCCTATTCGCGGCGGCGCTGGCGTCGCTCCTCGTCGTGATCGTGGGCGACAGCCTGCGCGCCGGGCGGGGCCCCTCGGCGACCCGTTAGCTCACGCGACGTCCCACGTAGTTGTAGTGGGTGAGCAGCGGGACCAGCTGCAGGCGCTCGATCCGTGCTTCGATGCCCCTCGTGCCGTCGAACCGGGGGTGGTTCGGAAAGACCCGGAAGTGACACACGCGCTCGCATCGGACGCCGCGCCGCGCGAGCGCGCGCACGAGCGTCGCCGCCCGGAGCACCCGCTCGTTGCCGTAGGGATGCTCCCGCCCTGTGTGGTCGACCAAGGTGGTGCGCGTTCTCCAGCCGCGTCGCAGCAGGAGCTGCAGCTGCAGGAGAGGATTGGCCGCGTTCGCCTCCGACACGACGACGCGTCCACCCGGCGCGAGTAGGTCCACCACGCGATCGAGGGCGGCCTCGCGCGGCTCGACGTGGTGCAGCGCCTGCTCCATCCAGATCAGGTCGAACGTGTCGCCGGTCACGTCGAACAGCGAGCGGATCTCGAATCGGCAGTCGAGGGGACGGGCAGCGCGCGCTCGACGACGTCCTGGCGGGCGCGCGCGACCGCCACCCGGCCCGCGCGGAGGTCGACGCCGAGCACGTGCGCGCCGAGCATCGCCAACCAGAGGGACTCCGAGCCGGATCCGGAGCCGATCTCCAGCACGCGACAGCCGGGCTGCGCACGAGCGAGCGCGATCAGCTCGTCCGTCTGGCGCGCATAGAGGGCGCGCATGCGGGGAGGGAGGTGCCGGCGGTTATCGGCGTAGTGCGCGTCGAACACGCGCTGCTGCTCGGCGGGCAGGAGCGGCAGCTCGAACCACAGGGCGAGAAAGTCCGCGATCGAGCGACACGCCGCGAGCCGTGCGGCCAGCGCGCGGTCGTCGCCGGTGCCTGTCGGTGTGTCGCTCATGTCCGGAGAACGTAGCGCGTACCGAGGACGACCACGGCGGTCCACACGTCGAGCGCCGCCAGCGCGCGCGCCGCGAAGACGAGGGCCCGGCGGCGTCGCGGTGTGGCGAGCAGCGCGAGCAGCGGCGAGGTCACGAGCGGCAGCCAGGGCAGGATGAAGCGCCCGTGCGGGTGCACGGCCACCGCGTGGCGCACCAGCAGGGACGTGACGCAGAGCGCGAGGCCGCCACCGCAGACCAGCACGAGGAGGGCGGAGGTGTCCGGGCGCCGGCGGGCGAGGGGGAGTGTCAGCACGGGCAGCGAGACCAGCAGCGCGACGAACGCCCAGCGCGCGGCGGCGTATACGACCTCCGGGTAGTAGGTGTCGTGCCAGCCGAACGTGCCAAAGAGGAACTTCCAGCCCAGCCGATCCTGGTCGAAGGCGAAGTTGCTGGCCCAGAACGAGCTCAGGTGCGCGCGCAGCAGCTCCGGCAGCGGCAGGAACGTCCGCTCGTACGGCACCTCGCCGTACGGCGTGAGCGCGAACATCACGAGCA